>NZ_JAUHUI010000009.1:0-158013 GCF_030418155.1 Pseudomonas sp. 2,4-D | reverse complement strand
TGTTGTCAGTGCTGGCCCCTTCGCGGGTAAAACCGCTCCTACAAGGCCTTTGTAGGGGCGGGTTTACCCGCGAAGGGGCCAGCACTGACAACATAAAGCTTCAGGCAAGAAAAAGCCGCCTCGAAAGGCGGCTCGTTCAGCTCACTCAGGCCTGCGGACGCATGTGCGGGAACAGGATGACGTCGCGGATCGACGGCGAGTTGGTCAGCAACATCACCAGGCGGTCAATGCCGATGCCTTCACCGGCGGTCGGCGGCATGCCGTACTCCAGCGCACGAACAAAGTCAGCGTCATAGTGCATGGCTTCATCGTCACCCGCGTCCTTCTCGGCCACCTGGGCCAGGAAGCGCTCGGCCTGATCTTCGGCATCGTTGAGCTCGGAGTAGGCGTTGGCGATTTCGCGGCCACCGATGAACAGCTCGAAACGGTCGGTAACGGCCGGGTTGTCGTCGTTGCGACGGGCCAGCGGCGACACTTCGAACGGGTACTCGGTAATGAAGTGCGGCTGTTCCAGCTTGTGCTCGACCAGCTCTTCGAAAATCATCACCTGCAGCTTGCCCAGGCCTTCATGGCCCAGCACCTTGGCGCCGGCCTTCCTGGCAATCTCGCGGGCGCGGTCGACGTCCTGCAGGTCGGCGGCGGTCAGCTCCGGGTTGTACTTGAGGATCGAGTCGAACACCGACAGGCGTACGAACGGCTCGCCGAAGTGGAAGACCTTGTCGCCGTACGGTACGTCGGTAGAGCCCAGTACCAGTTGCGCCAGCTCGCGGAACAGTTCCTCGGTGAGGTCCATGTTGTCGCGGTAGTCGGCGTAGGCCTGGTAGAACTCGAGCATGGTGAATTCAGGGTTGTGACGAGTCGAAACGCCTTCGTTACGGAAGTTGCGGTTGATCTCGAACACTTTCTCAAAACCACCGACCACCAGACGCTTGAGGTACAGCTCCGGCGCGATACGCAGGAACATGGCCATGTCCAGGGCATTGTGGTGGGTTTCGAACGGCTTGGCAGCGGCGCCGCCCGGGATGGTCTGCAGCATCGGCGTCTCGACTTCGAGGAAGTCACGCTCGATGAGGAACTTGCGGATGTGCGAGATCACCTGCGAACGCACACGGAAGGTGTGGCGGGTTTCTTCGTTGACCATCAGGTCGACGTAGCGCTGACGGTAGCGCTGCTCGGTGTCGGTCAGGCCGTGGTGCTTGTCGGGCAGCGGGCGCAGCGACTTGGTCAGCAGGCGCACGTTGGTCATTTCGACGTACAGGTCGCCCTTGCCGGAACGGGCCAGGGTGCCTTCGGCGCTGATGATGTCGCCCAGGTCCCAGGTCTTGACCGCGGCCAGGGTTTCTTCCGGCAGGGTCTTGCGGTTGACGTAGACCTGAATACGGCCAGTCATGTCCTGGATGACCATGAACGAACCACGGTTGAGCATGATGCGGCCGGCGACCTTGACCGGGATCGCGGCTGCTTCCAGCTCTTCCTTGGTCTTGTCCGCATACTGCTTCTGCAGGTCGTTGCAGTAGCTGTCGCGACGGAAGTCGTTGGGGAAGGCATTGCCCTTGGCGCGCTCGGCGGCAAGTTTTTCCTTGCGCAGGGCGATCAGGGCGTTTTCTTCCTGTTGCAGGTCTTGCGATTCGGTCTTGAGGTCGCTCATGTCGTCATTCTTTCCATCAGGTATTCGTTGCCCGTTCCGGGCAGGGCACGCGCTACCGGCGGCTGGCCAGGTAGCGCGGCATGGGGGTGCGAATTACAGGCCCTGCTTGAGGCTCGCTTCCAGGTACTGGTCGAGGTCGCCGTCCAGGACTTTCTGGCAATCGCTACGCTCGACGCCGGTACGCAAGTCCTTGATACGCGAGTCATCCAGTACGTAGGAGCGGATCTGGTGGCCCCAGCCGATGTCCGACTTGCTGTCTTCCAGCGCCTGCGAAGCAGCGTTGCGCTTCTGCATTTCCAGCTCGTACAACTTGGCCCGCAGCATTTTCATGGCGGTGTCCTTGTTGGCGTGCTGAGAACGTTCGTTCTGGCAAGCCACCACGGTGTTGGTCGGTACGTGAGTGATACGTACTGCCGAGTCGGTGGTGTTCACGTGCTGGCCACCGGCACCGGAGGAACGGTAGGTGTCGATGCGCAGGTCGGACGGGTTGATCTCGATTTCGACCTTGTCGTCGATCTCGGGCGATACGAACACCGCCGAGAACGACGTGTGGCGACGGGCACCGGAGTCGAACGGGCTCTTGCGCACCAGGCGGTGCACACCGATTTCGGTGCGCAGCCAGCCGAAGGCATATTCGCCCTTGATGTGCACGGTTGCACCTTTGATACCGGCCACTTCACCTTCGGAAAGCTCGATGATGGTGGCGTCGAAACCACGCTTGTCAGCCCAGCGCAGGTACATGCGCAGCAGGATGTTGGCCCAGTCCTGCGCTTCGGTACCACCGGAACCGGCCTGGATGTCCAGGTAGGCGTTGTTCATGTCCATCTCGCCGCTGAACATGCGACGGAACTCAAGCTGGGCCAGGTTTTCTTCCAGGCTTTCCAGCTCGGTCACGACGTCGCCGACGGCGCCTTCGTCATTTTCTTCGACGGCCATGTCGAGCAGGTCCTGGCAGTCACCCAGGCCGTTGGACAGCTTGTCCAGGGTCTCGACGACCTGGGCCAGCATGGCACGCTCGCGGCCCAGTGCCTGGGCGTACTCAGGCTTGTTCCAGACGTTGGGGTCTTCCAGCTCGCGGTTGACTTCGATCAGGCGGTCATGCTTGTGATCGTAGTCAAAGATACCCCCGAATTGACTGGGAACGCTCGGTGAGGTCCTTGATGGTGTTCAGGATCGGTTGGATTTCCATGGGCGGGCTACTCGTGCGAATTCGGTGAAAAGCCCGCGAGTATAACCGAGTCCGCAGCATGGCGGCAGACCCGCCGGGCGGTCGTATGTAGATAGGGCAACCTGCGCTCCCACACAGGCCGCGCCGTCTCCAAGAGCTCAGGCGATGCCGACTTGGTTACGCCCACCGTTCTTGGCCAGGTAAAGACCTTTATCGGCCGCCGAAATCAGCTGCCGGCAATGGCTGCCGATAGCCGGAGTCTGGGTGGCCAGGCCGATGCTCACGGTCAAGAACGTATCAGCGGTCGGCGCAGTATGGGGGATGCCAAGGCCCAGCACGGTCTGGCGCAGTTTTTCGGCCACCAACCGCGCCCCGCCTGGCGAGGTGTTGGGCAGCACCAGGGCGAACTCTTCGCCGCCATAGCGCGCCGGCAGGTCGGTCGGCCGCGAGCACGAGCTACGGATGGCTTCGGCGACCTGGCGCAAGGCCTCGTCACCGGCCAGATGGCCAAAGCTGTCGTTGTAGACTTTGAAGTAATCCACGTCGATCATGAGCAACGACAACTGCTGCTGCTCACGCATCGCCCGGCGCCATTCCAGCTCCAGGTATTCGTCGAAGTGGCGACGGTTGGACAGCCCGGTGAGGCCATCGGAGTTCATCAGCCGCTGCAGCATCAGGTTGGAATCAAGCAACTGCTGCTGGCTGACGCGCAGGGCACGGTAGGCCTCGTCGCGCTGCAGCAGGGTCAGGTAGGAGCGCGAGTGGTAACGGATGCGTGCCACCAGTTCGATGGTGTCAGGCAGCTTGACCAGGTAATCGTTGGCCCCGGCGGCAAATGCCGCACTCTTTACCAACGGGTCTTCCTTGGTCGACAGGACGATGATCGGGATGTCCTGAGTCACCGGGTTGTTGCGGTACTCACGCACCAGGGTCAAGCCGTCCAGGCCAGGCATGATCAGGTCCTGAAGAATGACCGTAGGCTTGATGCGCATGGCCTGGGCCACCGCCTGGTGCGGGTCGGCACAGAAGTGGAAGTCGATGTTGTCTTCATCGGCCAAGCCACGCCGCACCGCTTCGCCGATCATGGCCTGGTCATCAACCAGCAGCACCATCGCCGAGTTCTCGTTGGTGGTCGCGAAACCTTCGATCGGTAAATCATTCATCATTGTTCACCCGATCACTACCGGCCTGGCGGCGTGATTCAATACATTTCGTCATTTTGCGAAAAATTCAGTCAAGCGCCCGGCAATGCGTTCCAGCGGGCGAATTTCCACGGCGGCATCAATAGCCGCAGCGGCCTTGGGCATGCCGTACACCGCGCTGCTGGCCTGATCCTGGGCAATGGTCAGAAAGCCCTGCTGACGCATCAGCTTCAGGCCCTGGGCACCGTCGCGGCCCATGCCGGTGAGCAGCACGCCCACTGCATCACCATTCCAGTAACGTGCCACGCTCTCGAAGAACACATCGATCGAGGGCCGGTAAATTTCATTCACAGGTTCGGCAGTGTAGGCCAGTTGGCCATTCTGTAGCAGGCGAATGTGGTGGTTGGTACCGGCCAGGAGTACCTGCCCTGGCTGCGGCGGTTCGCCTTCACGGGCCAGGCGCACCGGCAGGCCTGCTGCGCTGCTGAGCCATTCGGCCATGCCTGCGGCAAACACCTGGTCCACGTGCTGGACCAGCACGATGGCCGCCGGAAACGCTGCCGGCAAACCCTTGAGCAGCACTTCGAGTGCTGCCGGGCCACCCGCCGAAGACCCGATTGCCACCAACCCGCGGCGCTGGGAAGCCTCGCGCAGCGGTGCAGCCACCGACCTTGCGGCAGGTGCACGCTGCTGGCCGACCAGCCAGCCGATATTGAGGATCTTGCGCAGCAAGGGCGCCGCCGCTTCGCGGGCATCGCCAGCGCCCAACGCCGGGGTGTCGACCACATCGAGGGCGCCATGGCCCATGGCCTCGAATACACGGTGTACGTTCTGCTTACGGTCGACCGTGACGATAACAATGGCGCACGGGGTTTCGGCCATGATCCGCCGGGTTGCCTCGACACCGTCCATCACCGGCATGATCAGGTCCATGAGGATCAGGTCCGGTAACTGCTCGGTGCAGCGCTGCACCGCCTCGGCACCGTTACTGGCCACCCACACGACCTGGTGTGCGGGCTCCAGGGCGACCGCCCGGCGCAACGCTTCGACGGCCAGGGGCATGTCATTGACGATGGCGATCTTCATCCCTGAGCACCTCCGATCAGTTCCACAACAGCATCCAGCAACGCATCGTCGTGGAAACTGGCCTTTGCCAAATAGTAGTCGGCGCCGGCGTCCAGGCCACGCCGTCGGTCTTCCTCACGGTCTTTATAGGACACCACCATCACCGGCAATGACTGCAGACGCTGGTCGCGACGCACCAGGGTAACCAGCTCGATACCGTCCATGCGCGGCATGTCGATGTCGGTGATCAACAGGTCGAAGTCCTCGCTGCGCAGGGCGTTCCAGCCGTCCATGCCATCCACCGCCACTGCCACGTCGTAGCCACGGTTGCCCAGCAGTTTGCGCTGCAGTTCGCGCACGGTCAGCGAGTCGTCGACCACCAGGATGCGTTTGCGGACAGCGCCACGGGCTCCGCTGCTGCCGCGTTCGATGCGCTCCAGGCTGCCGGTGCTGAGCAGTTTTTCCACCGAGCGTAGCAAGTCTTCGACATCGACAATCAGGACCACCGAGCCATCATCGAGCAAGGCGCCGGAGGAAATGTCCTGCACCTTACCCAGGCGTGGGTCGAGCGGCATCACGACCAGCACCCGCTCCCCCACCAGCCGCTCCACGGCCACGCCATACAGCTGCTCGCGCTCACGAATCACCACTACCCGCAAGCTGGCTTCGTCGCTTTGCCCCGCCGGGCGATTGAGCAACTGGCTGGCCGCCACCAGGCCAATATGCCGGCCTTCGTGCCAGAAGTGCTGGCGCCCTTCAATCTGCACGATCTGTTCGGCGGTCACTTCCAGCGTGCGCTCGATATGCGCCAGCGGGAAGGCGTAAGCCTCCCCGCCCACCTCGACCACCAGGCTGCGAACGACCGACAGGGTCAGCGGCACCTGAAGATGGAAGCGACAGCCTTGCCCTGCCACCTGGGTCAACTCGATCGAGCCGCGCAGCTCGCGGATCAAGTGCTGCACCGCATCCAGCCCCACACCGCGCCCAGACACTTCGGTAACCTTGTCACGCAGGCTGAAACCGGGCAGGAACAGGAACGTCAGCAGCTCCGCCTCACTCATCCGCGCCACCGTGTCAGCGGGCGACAGGGCGCGCTCGACGATGCTGCTGCGCAGGCGCTCCAGATCGATACCAGCGCCATCGTCGATCAACTCCAGACTGAGCATGCCCGCCTGGTGCGAAGCCCGCAGGCGGATCACACCCTCGGCCGGCTTGCCCGCCAGCAGGCGCCACTCGGGCAATTCGATGCCATGGTCGACGGCATTGCGCAACAGGTGGGTCAGCGGTGCTTCGAGCTTTTCCAGCACATCGCGGTCGACCTGGGTCTTCTCCCCTTCCACCACCAGCCGCACCGGCTTGCCCAGCGAACGGCCCAGGTCGCGGACCATGCGGCTTTGCCCGGTCAGCACGTCGGCAAACGGCCGCATCCGGCAGGCCAGGGCGGTGTCATACAACAACTGCGCACGCTGGCTGGCCTGCCAGCCGAACTCATCCAGGTCGGCCGCCTGCTGCTGCAGAATCTGCTGGGTCTCTGCCAGCAGGCGCTGGGTCTGTGCCAAGGCTTCGAGCACTTCGTTGCCCTGCCCCGTGTCTTCCAGCTGCATGCGCAAGCCGTCAAGCGCCTGCATACCTTGGCCGTGCATGCGCTTGAGGCGCTGCAGGGTAGCCAGATAGGGCTTGAGCCGCTGGGTTTCCACCAACGACTTACTGGACAGGTCAAGCAGGCTATTGAGGCGGTCGGCAGTGACACGCAGTACCCGCTCGGCACCTTCGCCAGCGCGCTTGCCAGCCTTGCGCCGCAGGGCGGGTTCGGGCTCTGGTTCCTGCGTTTCGGCTGGCATTACCACGGGTGCAGGCGGCAGGGTTGCCAGCGGCGGCTCCGGCGGCACGGATGCAGCCAGCGGCACCACAGGCATGGCAGAGGCGCCCGGGTCGAGCAGGCTGGCCATTTGCGCAAGAAACACCGGCAAGGTCGCCTGCGCACCTGCATCGCCGGGTGTGGCAATACGCATCAACAGGTCGGTACCTTGCAACAGCGCGTCAATATGCTCGGCGGTCAGCCGCAGTCGACCTTCCTGGGCCGCCACCAGGCAGTCTTCCATCACGTGGGCGACACTGACGCCAGCATCCACCCCGACAATGCGCGCAGCCCCCTTGAGCGAGTGGGCAGCGCGCATGCAGGCCTCGAGCTGGTCGGCCTGGGTGGGGTTGCGCTCCAGTGCCATCAGGCCGGCATTGAGTACTTGGGTCTGCGCCTCGGCCTCCAGGCTGAACAGTTCGAGCAACGATGCGTCGCGCATTTGCTCTGGGGTCATGACAGGCTCCGCTGCACGGCAGACAGTAAGTGTTGATCGTCCAGAACCCGCACGCTGCGGCCGCGCCACTGCAAGACTGCGGCGGTGAAGCGTGTGGCGTCCCGGCCACTGCCCAGCAACTGCGGGTCGAGCCGGTGAATACCGTCGATTTCCTCGACAGCCATCACCACCGGCCCGCCTTCGGCGGCCAGAATCAGCATACGTGGCATCGCCCGTGCGCTGCGTTGCTCGGTGGAGCCGGCCTGCACTCCGAGCAAGTCAGCCAGGGACAGGCACGGCACCAACGCACCGCGTACATTGGCAACCCCATGCAGCAGCCGCGAGCGCTGGTGCGGCAATGAATGCACCGCCTGCAACGGGGCGATTTCGGCCAGGCAGGCGGTAGCCAGCGCCAGCCACTCTTCGCCCAGACGGAACAGCAGCATCGAGCGACCGGTGTTTTCCGCGTCCGGCTGCACAGCTGCAGCCTGGTGCTCTTGCACCAGCGCATAGCGGTCGAGCAAACGCGTGGCCGCAGCGGCATACACCTCGCAATTGCGGCAATGAACATGCCGCTCCAGCAGCGGGCACTGCTTGTCGCCGCGCACGCCAATGCGGTTCCAGCAGTCGTCGATGTGCGCGTCATCTTCGGCGAGCAACTGCATCGCGGATTCACTGTTCATCGTTCAGACCCCCGGCCAGCCCGCGCCGCGCGCTCCTGAAGGCGCCGAGCGCCGGCCAGATCACCCTGGGCCGCCAGCAAGGCGGCCAGGTGCACCAGTGCCTCGGGGTGCTGTGGTTCCAGGTACAGGGCCTTGCGATAGTGGCTCAGCGCCTGCTGCGCATCGCCTTCAGTATCACTGAGCAAACCCAGCCAGTAGTACACCTGTGCCGACGGCGGGTACTGGCTCAGGTAGCGCTGGCATTCGCTACGGGCCTGCTCGCTGGCACCGGCATTGGCCAGCCGGGCAATGCCGGCCAGCAACTCGCTGGCTCCCTCGTGGCGGTGCTCGCGGACTGGCGCTGGCCTGGCCGCCACCGGCAGCACACGCAGCGAACGAGGCAACGGCACACTGGGCTGCGGATAAACCGGTGCGGGCAACGTCGTGAACGCCCGCTTGCCAGGTTGGGCGGGTGCCGCCGCCAAGGGGGCGCTGTCGCCTTCATGACGCACGTAGGCAAACGACTGGGCGATCCCCAATGGACGCATGCCCATGCGTGCCAGCAAGCTGCCTTCGGCCGGGCCGATGAACAGCACACCCTGCGGATGCAGCAAGCGCTTGAGCACTTCGAATACACGCTGTTGTGTCGGTACGTCGAAATAGATCAAGAGGTTGCGACAGAACACGAAGTCATACAGGCCGTCGCGGCTGGCCAGCGCCGGGTCAAGCACATTGCCCACCCGCAGGCTGACTTGCTGGCGTACCCGCTCATGCAGGCGGTGGCCTTCGTCCAGAGCATCGAAGTAGCGCTCGCGAAAGCCCAGTTCGCTACCCCGGAACGCATTGCGCCCATACACCGCCTGCACGGCCTTGGCTACTGAACTTGGGCTGATGTCCATTCCATCGACAAGGAATGCCCCAGGCGCCATGCCGGCGTCAAACAAGGCCATGGCCAGCGAATAGGGCTCCTCGCCGGTAGAACACGGCAGGCTGAGCAATCGCAGCGGGCGCGCGCCAGCCAGTTGAGCCAGCCGTTTATGGGCCAGGCTGGCCAGCGCAGTGAAGGATTCGGGGTAACGGAAAAACCAGGTTTCCGGGACGATCACCGCTTCGATCAGCGCCTGTTGCTCATCTGCCGACTGCTGCAGGCGCAGCCAGTAATCGTCCAGGTCCATCGCGCCCGCAGCCACGCAACGTTGGCGCAGCGCGCGTTCGACCATGGGCGCGCCCACCGACTCCACGTCCAGGCCAATACGCTCGCGCAAGAAGCGGAAGAAACGCTGTTCGTTCATGTTGGCATCCCTGTCGGGTCTTGCGTGTACAGCAATTCGTGCACGGTGTCAGGCAGCAGGTCATTGACTTCGATGCGCTGCAGCAGGCCTTGGGCATCCTGGCGCACCGGGCCCAGATAAGGCGCATCGCCTGTGTCCACCCCATAGGGCTGAAACTCGTCCGGTTGGCAACGCAGGGTTTCGGTGGCCTGCTCCAGGATCAGGCCAAGCTGCAGGCCGCCTCGATAGTGCACCAGCACCAGGCGGGTGCTGGTGCGTTGCACCGCCGGCTGGCCAAAGCTCAAGGCGGCAAGGTCGATGACCGGTACCAGCTGGCCACGATGGGCGAGGATACCCGCGACCCAGGCAGGTGCCTGGGCGATCGGCTTGAGCGGCTGACGCGGCAGCACTTCGATCACCTCGTGCACGCTCAGGGCAAAACGCTGCGCTCTGATGCGAAACTGCAGGTACAACGCCCCCTTGGCGTTCTCCGCCCACGCCGCGCGCGGTTGCAAGTCGTTCATCGCGGTCAGACTTTGAAGCGCGAAACGCCGCCACGCAGGCCCGCAGCCACCTGGCTCAGCTCATCGATGGCATAACTGGCCTGGCGCAGCGACTCGACAGTCTGGGTGCTGGCATCGCTGAGCTGGGCCAGCGCCTGGTTGATCTGCTCGGCACCGGTGGCCTGGGCCTGCATGCCTTCGTTGACCATCAACACGCGCGGCGCCAAGGCCTGCACCTGGTGAATGATCTGGCTGAGTTGCTCGCCCACCTGTTGCACCTCGAACATGCCGCGGCGCACTTCTTCGGAGAACTTGTCCATCCCCATGACACCGGCCGACACTGCCGACTGGATCTCGCGCACCATTTGCTCGATGTCGTAGGTGGCCACGGCGGTCTGGTCGGCCAAGCGGCGCACTTCGGTCGCGACCACGGCAAAGCCGCGGCCATATTCACCGGCCTTTTCCGCTTCGATGGCGGCGTTGAGCGACAGCAGATTGGTCTGGTCGGCAACCTTGACGATGGTTACCACCATCTGGGTGATGTTGCTGGCTTTCTCGTTGAGGATACCGAGCTTGGCATTGACCAGGTCGGCAGCGCCCATCACCTGGTGCATGGTCTCTTCCATGCGTGCCAGGCCCTGCTGCCCGGAGCCAGCCAGACTGGATGCCTGATCAGCAGCCGTGGTCACTTCGGTCATGGTGCGCACCAGGTCCCGCGAAGTCGCGGCGATTTCCCGCGAGGTGGCGCCGATTTCGGTGGTGGTGGCGGCCGTCTCGGTGGCGGTGGCCTGCTGTTGCTTGGAGGTGGCGGCAATTTCGGTGACCGAAGTGGTCACCTGCACCGACGAACGTTGGGCCTGGGCCACCAGGTTGGCCAGTGCCTCGGCCATTTCGTTGAAGCCGCTTTCGATGGCACCGAATTCGTCCTTGCGATCCAGGCTCAGGCGCATGCTCAGGTCACCGGAACGCAGCTTGTCGAGGGCATGCACGATACGCTGCATGGGCGCTGTGATAGCGCGCAGCAGCAACAGGCCGCAGATGCCGGCAGCGACGATTGCCAGCAGCAGTGAGACCACCATGCTGCCCTTGGCCGTGTTGACTGCATTGACGATATCGTTGGTGGCGGCATCGGCAGAGGCCCGATTATTCTCGATCACTTCATTCAGGTGCTCGCGCCCATCCTTCCAGGCCGGAGTAAGCACCTCGGTGATCAGCCGCTGGGCCTCGTCGTAGTTGCGCTGACCGTAGGCATCCAGCACCTGTTTGACGATCTTGAGGTAGCTTTCTTCCAGTTGCACGAAGCTGTCAAATCGGGCCTGGTCGTCTTTGTCCTGGATGGTGGCCTGGTAGCTGGCCATGTATTGCTTCAGCCGATTATCGAAGCTTCTGAACAGTTCCAGGTCGGCCGAAGTGATTTCACGATGGTTGGACAGGCCCACCAGTTGCTGGCTGGTGACGTAGCTGTCAACCCAGGCGCTGCGGATCATCGAACTGTAGTAGACGCCGGGAATGCTGTCGGTCCCCACCGCCTCTTCGGCGGTTTCGATAGTCACCAACCGCGAGTAGGCGGCCACGATCATCAGCAGCATGATGGCGATGATCACGGCGAAACTTGCCAGGATCCGTTGGCGCAAGGTCCAGTTCTTCACATTCAGCCCTCAGGAATTCACAACGAGCGGGAAAAATCGCCGAAGTATAGCCCAGAGGTCTTACGGTTTATCGGACGAAATGCGCGGATTGGGTAAAAGCTGGCAAGGCTTGCCGTGACATTTTCCGCGCTCGGTTCGACAAGCGCAGAAAATGTCCTGATAAGCGCTGCTACTGCGCAACCGCCTCTCTCACCTGGGCCTCCAGCTCCTGGCGCAATCCCGGGTCCAGCCGCAGCTGGCGTGCCAGCTCGTCCAGGTAGGCACGCTCCATGAAGTTTTCCTGATCGACCATCATAACGCTGGCCAGGTACATCTCGGCAGCCATCTCCGGCGTTTGCGCAGCGCGGGCCACTTCGGCCGGGTCCAGCGGCTTGTTCAGCTCGGCATGCAGCCAGTGCTGCAATTCGCGGTCGCTGTCCAGGCGCGTGAATTCGCCCTCGATCAACGCCCGCTCGCGCTCGTCGATATGCCCATCGGACTTGGCCGCCGCCACCAGGGCACGCAGTACCGCCTGGCTGTGCTGCTCGGCCTGCGCCGGCGGCAGGCGGTCGATGGTTTGAGGCTCGGCTGCGGCCCCGCGCTGGTTTGCCTGCCAGTTGCCGTAAGCTTTATAAGCCAGCACCCCCAACGCGGCGAGGCCGCCGTAAGTCAGGGCTTTGCCACCGTACTTGCGGGCCTTCTTGCTACCCAGCAACAGGCCCAGAGCGCCCCCACCCAGCAGGCCGCCCCCTGCCCCGGACAATAACCCGCCCAACCCGCCCGAAGGGCTGCCAGGCTTGGCGGCGCCCCCCTGCTTTTCGAGCAGTTGCTGGCCGGATTTGAGGAGTTGATCGAGCAAGCCGCGGGTGTTCATTCGCGTGTCTCCACGTAAGAAGATTCAAACGCCAGAGTAAGGCTTGGCGGAGCACACGCCATGCAGGGATTTGCTTCAGGATGTTGCGTTAGCGGGCAAAAAGCCAACTAGACTCGATATCGCCAATACCTCGCACTCACGCACTACGCTTATAACGATTGTTTCACTGCTTGCCTCATGACTGCCCGAACAAGATCGCCAAGAAGAGGGAACACCATGTCAGTGCACAAGACCGCATTGCTCGGCGCCACCACTTGCGCCTTGCTGGCCAGCGCCAGCCTGCAGGCCGCCGAAACGCCCAAGGCCCTGGGGGACGGCGAGGGGCGCCTGGACATCGTCGCCTGGCCCGGTTACATCGAACGCGGTGAAAGCGACAAGGCCTACGACTGGGTGACCGGTTTCGAAAAGGAAACTGGCTGCAAGGTCAGCGTGAAAACGGCCGCCACCTCGGACGAGATGGTCAGCCTGATGACCAAGGGCGGCTATGACCTGGTCACCGCCTCGGGCGATGCATCACTGCGGCTGATTGCAGGCAAGCGCGTACAGCCGATCAACACTGCCCTGATCCCCAACTGGAAGAGCATCGACCCGCGCCTGCAGAACGGTGGCTGGTATGTAGTCGACGAGCAGGTGTACGGCACGCCGTACCAGTGGGGGCCAAACGTGCTGCTGTACAACACCGACACCTTCAAGCAGGCCCCCACCAGCTGGAGCGTGGTGTTCGAGCCGCAGAACCTGCCCGACGGCAAGCCAAACAAGGGCCGCGTGCAAGCCTACGACGGGCCGATCTACATCGCCGATGCAGCGCTGTACCTGAAGTCGGCCAGGCCCGAACTGGGCATCAAGGACCCGTACGAACTGAACGAGGCACAATACAAGGCTGTGCTGGAACTGCTGCGCCAGCAGCAACCGCTGATCCACCGCTATTGGCATGACGCCACGGTGCAGATGAGCGATGTGAAAAACGAAGGCGTGGTTGCCTCCAGCTCCTGGGGCTACATGGTCAATGGCCTCAAGGCCGAGAACCAGCCAGTGGCCTCGACCATTCCCAAGGAGGGCGCGACGGGCTGGGCCGACACCACCATGCTGCACGCCGAGGCCAAGCACCCCAATTGCGCCTACAAGTGGATGGACTGGTCGTTGCAACCTAAGGTGCAAGGCGATGTGGCGGCCTGGTTCGGCTCGTTGCCGGCTGTGCCGGCGGCGTGCACCGGCAGCGAGCTGCTGGGGGCCGAGGGCTGCAAGACCAACGGCTTCGACAACTTCGACAAGATTGCCTTCTGGAAAACACCGCAGGCCCAAGGGGGCAAGTTCGTGCCTTACAGCCGCTGGACCCAGGACTACATTGCGATCATGGGTGGTCGCTGAGGTTGCCTGAATGCCTGTAGCGGCCTTTTCCCGGGCAAGCCCGTTCCCCCAGGTTCTTCACCGCCTGCAGGGGTGGTGCGTCCTGTAGGAGCGGGTTCACCCGCGAAGAGGCCGGCACAGGAGAACCCTTGTTGTCCGGAGTCCACGCATGCCCCTAGCCGTCCAGTTCACCCAGGTTTCCCGCACCTTCGGCGAGGTCAAGGCCGTCGACCAGGTCAGCATCGACATCATCGATGGCGAGTTCTTTTCCATGCTCGGCCCTTCCGGCTCGGGCAAGACCACCTGCCTGCGCCTGATCGCAGGCTTCGAGCAACCCTCCAGCGGTTCGATCCGCATCCAAGGGGTCGAGGCCGCTGGCCTGCCGCCCTATCAACGTGACGTCAACACCGTGTTCCAGGACTATGCGCTGTTCCCGCACATGAACGTGCTGGAGAACATCGCCTATGGCCTGAAGGTAAAAGGCGTGGGCAAGGCCGAACGCCACAGCCGCGCCGAAGAAGCCCTGGCCATGGTGGCCCTGGCCGGCTATGGCGCGCGCAAGCCGGCACAGCTGTCTGGCGGCCAGCGTCAGCGCGTGGCCCTGGCCCGGGCGTTGGTCAACCGGCCGCGGGTGCTGCTACTGGATGAGCCACTGGGCGCGCTGGACCTGAAATTGCGCGAACAGATGCAAGGCGAGCTGAAAAAGCTGCAACGCCAACTGGGCATCACCTTCATCTTCGTCACCCACGACCAAACCGAAGCGCTGTCGATGTCTGACCGGGTCGCGGTGTTCAACCGCGGCCGTATCGAACAGGTCGACACCCCGCGCAACCTGTACATGAAGCCCAGCACAACCTTCGTCGCTGAATTCGTCGGCACGTCCAACGTGGTGCGTGGCGAGCTGGCCATGCAGCTCAACGGCAGCCCTGCGCCCTTCTCCATCCGTCCCGAACACATTCGCCTGGGCGACCCGGTAGTGACCAGCCATGAGGTACAGGTCAGCGGCGTGCTGCGTGATGTCCAGTACCAAGGCAGCGCCACACGCTACGAACTGCAGCTGGAAAACGGTCAACTGCTGGCAGTAAGCCAGGCCAATGACCGCTGGCAAAAGCAGGTGCAGGCCTGGCAGCCCGGGCAACGCCTGCAGGCGCACTGGCCCCGCGAGGCCATGACGGTGCTGCAGGAAACCGAGGGCCGCTGACATGAGCACACTGCGCACCCTATCCAACCTGCTGTACCGGCGCCCCAACCTGTACCTGGCACTGCTGTTGATCCCGCCGCTGACCTGGTTCGGCGCGATTTACCTGGGCTCGCTGCTGAACTTGCTGTGGCAGGGCTTCTATACCTTCGACGACTTCACCATGGCGGTGACCCCGGACCTGACCCTGGGCAACTTCGCCGCACTGTTCAACCCGTCGAACTTGGACATCATCCTGCGCACCCTGGGCATGGCGGTGGCGGTGTCGCTGGCCAGCGCGGTACTGGCTTTCCCCATCGCCTATTACATGGCGCGTTACACCAGCGGCAAGACCAAGGCGTTTTTCTACATCGCGGTGATGATGCCGATGTGGGCCAGCTACATCGTCAAGACCTATGCCTGGACCCTGCTGCTGGCGAAGGGCGGCGTAGCCCAGTGGTTCGTCCAGCAGTTGCACCTGGATGGCCTGCTGCAGGCGGTGCTGGCCGTGCCGGGCGTGGGCGGCAGCACGCTGTCGACTTCGCACCTGGGGCGCTTCCTGGTGTTCGTGTATATCTGGCTGCCGTTCATGATCCTGCCGATCCAGGCCTCGCTGGAACGCTTGCCACCGTCGCTGCTGCAGGCTTCAGCGGACCTGGGTGCCCGGCCAGGGCAAACCTTCGTGCAGGTGATCCTGCCGCTGTCGATCCCCGGCATCGCCGCCGGCTCGATCTTCACCTTCTCGCTCACCTTGGGCGACTTCATCGTGCCGCAGTTGGTCGGTCCGCCCGGCTACTTTATCGGCAGCATGGTCTATGCCCAGCAAGGGGCGATCGGCAACATGCCGATGGCCGCCGCGTTCACCTTGGTGCCCATCGTGCTGATCGCGGTATACCTGGCCATCGTCAAGCGCCTGGGGGCTTTCGATGCACTCTGAAAAAGCGTCTGCAGGGCTGCGCCTGGCGGCCTGGGGCGGGTTGCTGTTCCTGCACTTCCCGATCCTGATCATCTTCCTGTACGCCTTCAACACCGAAGACGCGGCGTTCAGCTTTCCACCCAAGGGCTTTACCCTGAAGTGGATCGACGTGGCCTTTTCCCGGCCCGATGTGCTCGAGGCAATCAAGCTGTCGCTGCAGGTGGCTTGCCTGGCCACCTTGATCGCACTGGTGCTCGGTACGCTGGCCTCGGCGGCGCTCTATCGGCGCAGCTTCTTCGGCAAGGAGAGCATTTCGCTGGTGCTGATCCTGCCCATCGCCCTGCCAGGCATCATCACCGGCATCGCCCTGCTCTCGGCGTTCAAGACGCTGGGGATAGAGCCCGGGGTGTTCACCATCGTAGTCGGCCACGCCACGTTCTGCGTGGTGATCGTCTACAACAACGTGATCGCCCGCCTGCGGCGTACCTCGCAAAGCCTGATCGAAGCCTCGATGGACCTTGGCGCCGACGGTTGGCAGACCTTCCGCTACATCGTCCTGCCCAACCTCGGCTCGGCGCTACTGGCGGGCGGCATGCTGGCCTTTGCCTTGTCGTTCGATGAAATCATCGTCACCACGTTCACCGCCGGCCACGAGCGCACCCTGCCGATCTGGCTGCTCAACCAGCTCAGTCGCCCGCGCGACGTACCCGTGACCAACGTTGTCGCCATGCTGGTGATGCTGGTGACCATGCTGCCGATTCTTGGCGCCTATTACCTGACCCGTGGCGGCGATAGCGTCGCGGGCGGTGGCAAATGACCCTGGAGGAGCCCCCGATGCAAACGCAGATGCTGATCAATGGCCAGCTGGTCGCTGGCCAAGGCCCGGCCTGGACCGTGCTCAACCCGGCGCTGGGCACTGCCCTGGCGCAGATCAACGAAGCCAGCGAAGCCCAGGTGGACAGCGCCGTGCGCGCTGCCGACCAGGCCTTCGACAGCTGGTCGCAAACCAGCCCTAAAGAACGTTCGCAGGCCTTGCTGGCGCTGGCCGACGCCATCGAAGCCCATGGCGATGAACTGGCCCGGCTGGAATCACAGAACTGCGGCAAGCCCCTGAGCGCTGCACTGAACGACGAGATCCCGGCGATTGCCGACGTGTTCCGTTTCTTTGCCGGTGCTGCGCGCTGCCTGGGCGGCTCGGCGGCTGGCGAGTACCTGCCGGGCCACACCTCGATGATCCGCCGCGACCCGTTGGGCGTGGTGGCTTCCATCGCGCCGTGGAACTACCCGCTGATGATGCTGGCCTGGAAGATCGCACCGGCCCTGGCTGCCGGCAACACCGTGGTGATAAAGCCGTCCGAGCTGACGCCGCTGACGGCCCTGCGCCTGGGCGAACTGGCCCAGGACCTGCTACCACCCGGGGTGCTGAACATTCTCTTCGGCCGCGGCCAGACGGTCGGCAACCCGTTGATAACCCACCCCAAGGTGCGCATGGTGTCGCTGACCGGCTCGATCCCCACCGGCGCGCACATCATCAGCGCCACCGCCGACAGCGTGAAACGCATGCACATGGAGCTGGGCGGCAAGGCGCCGGTGCTGGTGTTCGATGACGCTGACATCGATGCCGCCATCGACGGCATCCGCACCTTCGGCTTCTACAACGCTGGCCAGGACTGCACCGCAGCCTGCCGCCTGTATGTGCAGGACGGGATCTACGAGCGCTTCGTCGAACGCCTGGGTAAAGCCGTAGCCAGCCTCAAGCCGGGCCTGCAGGAATCCGAAGAAACCGAGCTGGGGCCACTGATCAGCGCCCAGCACCGCGACAAGGTCGCCGGGTTGGTGCAGCGGGCCATCGCCCAGCCGCACATTCGTCTGGTAACCGGTGGCAAGCCAATAGCGGGCGATGGCTTTTTCTTCGAGCCTACCGTGCTGGCCGACGCCCTGCAGGACGACGAGATCGTGCGCAACGAAGTTTTTGGCCCGGTGGTTTCGGTCACCCGCTTCACCGATGAAGCGCAGGCACTGGAATGGGCCAACGACTCCAACTACGGCCTGGCCTCATCGGTATGGACCCGCGACACCGGCCGCGCCCACCGCCTGGCGGCGCGCTTGCAGTACGGCTGCACCTGGGTGAACACCCACTTCATGCTGGTCAGCGAAATGCCCCATGGCGGGCAGAAGCATTCGGGGTATGGCAAGGACATGTCGATGTATGGGCTGGAGGACTACACCTGTGTGCGGCATGTGATGATCAAGCACTAAGTGCTCGCGTTGACCGAGGGGCTTGAATGCCCCTCGGCCAACGTCTCAGAATTTTCCTTCAACCGTGATCTACTCCCTCCTACTGCACGTTCATTGAGCTCTCTTGACTGGTATCATAATCTGATACCATGAATAATCATCAGCAAGCCACACTTGAAGCATTACTTAAAAGGCCGGTTCCCAGAACACTGGAGTGGGCGCGGGTGGAGTCTCTGCTGGTATCGCTGGGTGCCAGGGTCATAGAAGGAAGAGGATCACGGGTTCGCTTTGAACTTAATGGAGCAGTGGCAACCTTCCACCGCCCTCATCCGGACAGGCACGCCAAGCCCTATCAACTAAGAGACGCCCGCCAGTTCATTGAGCAGGCAGGAGTATTACCATGAATGTAATGACTTACCGCGGATACGCCGCTCGTATCGAATACAGCGACGAAGACCAGTTGTTGATCGGCCATGTCGCCGGTATTCGCGACGTGATAGGTTTTCATGGCGAATCGATCAGTGAGTTGCGCCAGGCATTTGAAGAAGCCGTTGACGATTATCTTGAGACTTGCGAACGCCTTGGGCGGGAACCGCAGAAAACGTATTCCGGCAAGCTCAGCCTACGCCTTGAGCCTACCCTTCACGCCAGTGTGGCGGCCAAGGCGGAGCTGGCCGAAAAAAGCATCAACCAATGGGTAAGCGATATTCTCAGCAAGGCTGCCTATAGCTGACCCCTGGGCCGCTTTGCGGCCCTTTCGCGAAACACGGCCACTCCTGCAAGGGCCGCGCAAGGCATGGGTCAGTCGCGCAAATCCGACTCGTGAATCGGGTTGGCGCGGCTGGTCGCACGCTGGTATTGCGCAGGCCAGGTGGCCTTGTTGCCGCCCAGGTCGTCGTCGGCATGCAGTGGCCAGTACGGGTCGCGCAACAGTTCGCGGGCGAGGAAGATGATATCGGCCTGGCCGGTGCGCAGGATGTGCTCGGCCTGGGCCGGTTCGGTGATCATGCCCACGGTGCCGGTGGCGATCTCCGATTCCTTGCGCACGCGCTCGGCAAAGCGGGTCTGGTAGCCGGGGCCGGTGGGGATCTCGGCGTTGACCGAGGTGCCACCAGAAGAAACATCGATCAGATCCACGCCCAAACTCCGCAGGCGGCGTGCCAGTTCGACGGTTTCATCCGGGTTCCAGCCGTCCTCTACCCAATCGGTAGCCGATACCCGCACGAACAGCGGCAATTCGGCAGGCCAGGCCTTGCGCACGGCGTCGACCACCTCCAAGGTCAGGCGGATACGGTTTTCGAAGCAACTGCCATATTGGTCACGGCGCTGGTTGCTTAGCGGTGACAGGAACTGGTGCAGCAGGTAGCCATGGGCAGCATGGATTTCCACCACCTTGAATCCAGCCTTCAAGGCGCGCTCGGTCGAGGCGACGAAGGCGGCGATCACCTGCTGGATCTCGTCTTGGCTCAACTCGCGTGGAGGCGTGTGCTGCGGATCGAAGGCGATCTTCGACGGCCCCACCGGCTGCCAGCCGCCCTCCTCCAGTTTGACACTGCCTTGTTTGCCAAGCCACGGGCGGTAGGTACTGGCTTTGCGCCCGGCGTGGGCCAGCTGGATGCCAGGCACGGCCCCCTGGGCACTGATGAAGCGGGTGATGCGTTGCAACGGCGCGATCTGCGCGTCGTCCCACAGGCCCAGGTCTTCGGCAGTGATACGGCCATCGGCGGTCACCGCCACGGCTTCAGTGATTACCAGGCCGGCGCCACCGACGGCGCGGCTGCCTAAATGGACGAGATGCCAGTCGTTGGCCAAGCCATCGACGGCTGAATACTGGCACATTGGTGACACGGCGATGCGGTTGGGCAAGGTCAGCTGACGCAGGGTGTAAGGCTCGAGCAGCAGGCTCATGAGGGCACCTCCCAAGGACTCCAATGGTGATCCGGCCTGGACACTCAATTACACGTCCCTGGCCCAGGTCCGGTCATAACTTCAGACTAGACCAGAATGGGTGGGGGGGAGGTTCCATGGGATTTTGGGTGCGGCTGCCGGGACACCCGTGATCAGGCATCCGAATTGATGGGTTATGTGCGCGAGCTGACCATCCTCGTCCTGATGGATGTGCAACCCATGATGATCCGGGCTGCCCACTACCTCAGTGCGATGGCCAAGGCGTTGATGGATGATGCCGAGTTAGGCTCTGTATGAATGGGTCACCTCCCCCATGTACACCTTCTTGCCCCGACACACCGGGGCAAAGGAAGATTTCCCACAGCCAATTGCCTCAAGAGCCACATCAGCTTCGGCAAATCTTCTCAATCAGTAACCCCCATATCTTATCGAACCCACTACACCAAGCGACTAATGTCTCCTAGCGCCAACCACCACTATCTGGCTAACAGCCTTTAAGGCATTGTACAAAACTTGAGACATAGCCAATGCAAAGACAATTCGCTCCAAGTGACATTAGCATTCTAGACAATGCCATTACACTTGATGAACAAGCCAAACTTAACAACGCGTTCTCACACCCCCTATGGCGATATGACTGGCCAGTAAATTCTACGCCCTTCGCTCGCCCCTGCTGGCATTTTTTCATTGCAGGGAGCAAGCGTGAATCACTGAAATGTTGTGAGCAAGAACTGGTCGCAAACGAGCGCTGGGGATTCCTTATCAACATCTGGAAACGTCTATGTGCTGGACACATGACTACCTGGATTAATCCGCCGAAGTGATTATTTATAGTCTCTGGATTGATAATTGCATTTATGGCGGTGTGAACCCACCCATTCAGCCGCCGCCATCTACTAGTGACGGCGCTACGATCACCGTGGGAATTGACAGCATTAATGGACAACCGCCCGCAGGTCCTCGTCCATCAATCACCACCGTCATAGGTGGCGGCCAGGACAAGTACGCTTGTTGCTCTGCCCCACAGCAAGACAAATATCGTTAGAAAGCTTCATCCCTAGGAGGGATTTGCTGATGTTAACTTGGCGTGCCTGGATCGAAATCATGCAGGCTTTGGAACCCCATAAGCGAATGACATCCCTGTTACTTATCGGCTTCATTTTCTTATGTTTTATTCCGATCTACCTAACGAACTGGAACAGCAGCACACAACCAGTAACAGCTCCCTGGGTACGCGTTCCAGCCACTCTTACATCAAAACCCGAACTTTGGGAGCATGACAAGTCGATCTACAGTTTTGGCATTGCTTACACCGAACCAAGCGGCCATCTGATCAAAACATGGGTTTATGCAGAAAAAGCCCGCTTCGACGCCGCCAACCTTAGCAAGGCAACGCCCCTGTTTGCAGATGTCGAAGATGCTTTAGCCGGCTCAATCGTCAGACAATTATCGACCAGCGATGAGATTCTGTACGATCAAGCAATCAAGAAGTATGTAATAGAGACTTACAACCGGGAAGCAGTCGAGGGGATTGTGTTCTTCTCACTGCTGAGCCTGGCTTCGTTCGTCGCAGCAGGCGTCATGCACTGGCAGATCCGGAAGCGCAAAAGGCAATCCGAGATCCGCCACTAACAGTTGTATATGTGGGAGCGGGCATGACTTGAAGTCCATGCGGTCGAGGTGGGAGCTGGCTTGCCGGCGATAGTCTGCAAAGCAGCCCCCTATTTGCAGTCAGCGCGGCTCCATGTGGGCAATCATCAACTGCACACTTTCATTGCCCCGAAACTCGTTCACATCCAGCTTGTACGCCAACTCGACCCAACGCACGGTCGGGTTCGGCCACACTTCGCGATCGACGCCGAAGGCAATGCCATCCAGCCGTACCGAACCACACTCGCTCTTGAGCACCACCTTCAGGTGCCGCTCGCCAACCACACGCTGCTCCACCAGCTGGAACACGCCATGGAACAGCGGCTCTGGGAAGTGCTGGCCCCATGGGCCGGCATGGCGCAGGGCCTTGGCCAGGTCGAGGTGGAACTCCTCTACCGCCAGGCTGCCGTCGGACAACAGCCGGCCGGTCAGGTCTTCTTCGCGCAGTTGACGCCGCACTTCTTCGTCGAAGGCCTCGGCGAATGCCGGGAAGTTGCCTTCTGGCAACGACAAACCGGCAGCCATGGCGTGGCCGCCGAACTTGCTGATCAGGTGCGGGTGGCGCGCGGCCACGGCATCCAGCGCATCGCGAATATGGAACCCCGGCACCGAGCGCGCCGAACCTTTGAGCATGCCGTCGCCAGCATCAGCGAACGCAATGGTCGGCCGGTGGTAACGTTCCTTCAGACGCGAAGCCAGAATACCAATCACCCCTTGGTGCCAATCGGCATCGAACAGGCACAAGCCGTAGGGCATGGACTCGACCGGCAGGTCCTTGAGCTGGGCCAAGGCCTCGCGCTGCATGCCCTGCTCGATGGACTTGCGGTCCTGGTTCAGGTCGTCCAGCTGCTGGGCCATGTCCTGGGCCAGCGCTGCGTCTTCGCACAGCAGGCATTCGATACCCAGGCTCATGTCGTCCAGCCGCCCTGCGGCGTTCAACCGCGGGCCGAGGATGAAACCGAGGTCGGTCGAGGTGATGCGCCGGTGATCACGGCGGGCCACTTCGAGAATGGCCTTCAGCCCTGGTCGGGCTCGGCCGGCGCGGATGCGCTCCAGGCCTTGGTGCACCAGGATGCGGTTATTGGCATCCAGCGGCACCACGTCAGCAACACTGCCCAGCGCCACCAGATCGAGCAATTCGCCAATGTTCGGCTGTGGCTGCGCCTCGTAGCGCCCAAGGCTGCGCAAGCGAGCGCGCAGGGCCATCAACACATAGAAGATCACCCCTACCCCGGCCAGTGACTTGCTCGGAAAGCTGCACCCCGGCTGGTTGGGGTTGATGATGGCATCAGCGTCGGGCAACTGCTCGCCCGGCAGGTGGTGGTCGGTGACCAGCACCTTGAGCCCCGCGGCCTTGGCGGCCGCCACCCCGTCGACACTGGAAATGCCGTTGTCCACGGTAATCAGCAACTGCGGCTGGCGCTGCAGCGCCACCTCGACGATTTCGGGGGTCAGGCCGTAGCCGTACTCGAAGCGGTTGGGCACCAGGTAATCGACATGGGCCGCACCCAGCAGGCGCAGGCCCAGCACCCCGACGGTGCTGGCGGTGGCACCGTCGGCATCGAAGTCGCCGACGATGAGGATGCGCTGACGCTGGTCGATGGCTTCGACCAGCAGGTCCACACCGGCCTCTATGCCCTTGAGCTGCTGGTACGGCAGCAGGCGTGCCAGGCTTTTGTCCAGCTCGGCCTCGCTCTGCACGCCGCGTGCGGCGTAAAGGCGGGTCAGCAAGGGTGGCAGGTTACCCAGAAATGGCAGGGTCGGCGGCAGCGGGCGAGGTTCGATACGCATGGTTTGCTTCAACCACGCTCACCGAGCAGCCACTGCAGTTGGACTTCATGCTGGCCACGGTCGTCAGTCACGAATACCGTACCTTCACTGATCATCACGTCCCACTTGATGCTACGCGGCATGTCGGTTGCCAGGGTTTCCAGCACCTCCTGCGGCACAGCGGCAATGCTGAGGTTTTTCAGGTTCTTGACCGCGCTCACCACTTTACCCTCCCACACTCGCAGGCTGCCGTAAGCCAGCAAGCTGGTGCGTTCGGTACGACGCGAGCACCAGGTCAGGCGATCGGCATCGGGCTGGCCAACTTCAATCCAGTGCAGCACGCGATCGTCCAGGCTCTTTTCCCACAGCGCCGGCTCATCGACGTCCGACAGGCCGCGGCCAAACGACAAGTTCTCGTTGTACCAGAGCGCGTACGCCAACAAACGAACAGCCATGCGCTCTTCGGTTTCCGAAGGGTGCCGAGCGATAGTCTGTTTGACGCTTTCGTAGACGTTGCGATCAAGGTCGGTGAGATTCAATTCGAACTTGTAGGTGGTGGACGGCTGGGCCATGGTCGACGGGCTTCGTGCAAAAGAAAGTGGCACAGTCTAACCCATCCGCACCTTCCATGCCCCGCAGCAGTACCCGGCGAAACCGACGTGTGATAAAACCACGGCTCTGCCCAACTGCCACGGACACCCCATGTCGACGCCCAGCAAACCCCTCGCCGGCCTTAAAGTTGTCGAACTCGGTACCCTGATCGCCGGGCCGTTCGCCTCGCGTATCTGTGCCGAATTCGGCGCCGAAGTGGTCAAGGTCGAATCGCCCGATGGCGGCGACCCGTTGCGCAAGTGGCGCAAGCTGTACGAGGGCACCTCGCTGTGGTGGTTCGTGCAGGCCCGCAACAAGCAGTCGCTCACCCTCAACCTCAAGCACACCGAGGGCCGCGATATCCTCAAGCGCCTGCTGGCCGAGGCCGACATCCTGATCGAAAACTTTCGCCCGGGCGTGCTGGAAAAACTTGGTTTGGGGTGGGATGTGCTGCATGCGCTGAACCCGCGCCTGGTGATGGTGCGCCTGTCGGGCTTTGGCCAGACCGGGCCGATGAAAGACCAGCCAGGCTTCGGTGCCGTAGGCGAGTCAATGGGCGGCCTGCGCTACATCACCGGTTTCGATGACCGCCCGCCGGTGCGCACCGGGATTTCCATCGGGGACTCGATTGCCGCCCTGTGGGGGGTGATCGGCGCGCTGATGGCGCTGCGCCACCGGGAAGTCAATGGCGGCCAGGGCCAGGTGGTGGACGTGGCCCTGTACGAGGCGATCTTTGCCATGATGGAGAGCATGGTCCCGGAATTCGATGTGTTCGGTTTCATCCGCGAACGCACCGGCAACATCATGCCGGGCATCACGCCTTCCTCCATCCACACAAGCGCCGACGGCAAGCATGTGCAGATCGGCGCCAACGGTGATGCGATCTTCAAGCGCTTCATGCAGGCCATCGGTCGCGATGACCTCGCCGACGACCCGACCCTGGCCAGCAACGACGGCCGCGACCTGCGTCGTGACGAGCTGTATGGGGTAATCGACCGCTGGGCCAACAGCCTCCCACTGGAGCGGCTGATGCAGGTGCTGACCACTGCCGAAGTGCCGGCCAGCCGTATCTATTCGGCCGAAGACATGTTCAACGACCCCCAGTACCTGGCACGCGAGATGTTCCTGCAGGCCAAGCTGCCGGATGGCAAGCCATTCCACATGCCCGGCATCGTGCCCAAGCTGTCGGAGACTCCCGGCTCAAGCGAATGGGTCGGCCCGGCCTTGGGCGAGCATACCGAGGCGCTGCTCGGCAGCCTGGGCTACGACGCAGCGGCCATCGCCAGCCTGCGCGCAGCGGGCACGGTCTGATCCTGGCGCTGACCGGTTCCATGTGCGCGCCGCGTTGCCTACGCCACCTGGTCCTGCTCTGTGGGCTGTTGCCTGCGTTGCTGTTGCAGCCAGCAAGTGCCAAGGAGCACCTCTTCTGGCTGGTACGCGACCTGCCACCGTTCACCATTTTTGATGGCCCGGAAGAAGGCCATGGGGTCATCGACCAGTTGATACCGCTGCTGATCAAGCAGATGCCCGAGTACGAACACAGCATCGTGCGGGTCAACCGCGCCCGCGGCCTGCAGATGCTGCAAGACCGTGACACCTTCACCTGCGACCCAACCCTGCTGTGGACCCCTGAACGGGCCAAATATGTGCATTTTTCCATTCCAGCGCTGGGCGTGCTCAGCGGCGGCCTGGTGTTGCGCAATGAAAACCAGGCGCTGGTGGCACCTTACCTCGACGGCCAACAGGTGGACCTGCTGGGCCTGCTGAGCAAGGCCCCGCTGAAACTGGGGATTGTCGCCGAGCGCAGCTACGGCACGCAGATTGACAGCATCCTGCGCCAGTTGCCCGACAGCGCGCTCAGCCGCCACTACGGCAACGAGGCCACCGCCAACCTGTTGCAGATGCAGCAACTGGGGCGCCTGCGCCTGGTGCTCGGCTACTGGCCTGAGGTGCGCTACCTGATCCAACAACAAGGCGGGTCATTGGCTGACTACCAGTTTCATACTGTGCAGGGCGTGAATCGCTACCAGTTTCTGCATGTGGGGTGCTCAAACAGCGAACTGGGGCGTGCGGTAGTTGCCCACATCGACCAGTTGCTGCCTACCCTGCGCCGGGATGTGTTGCCAGGGTTGTATGCCCGCTGGCTGGACCTGGCATTGCGGGAGGACTATCTGGAGGACAGCCGGCGTTTCTTTAAGGACAAATAAGCCCAAGCGGTATGCACGGTCGTTGCAAAAGCGGACGGGGTTACGTGCCTGCCCGGAAAAAGAAACCCCGGACGCTGGGGAAGACGCCCGGGGCCAAGCGAAAGCCCTTGAGGACTTCCCGTGACAGCCTTGCCAGCGCCGGAGCAAAGCACTGGCTGACTGCCCTTACACTGTCTGATAAGCCGCTCAGGCAAAGGTTCCCTGCGGTTGCTGGCGATTCTGCAATGCTGCAATGACACACGGCTGCAACCGCCCCTCAGCTATCTGCAGGTCTCGGTGCAAGCCGTCCACGAGGTCGATCAGCAGGCGTTGCTCCTGCAATTGGCGCTCGCTGACCGTGCGCCGCAAGGTAATACCTGAGAAAGGGTCGTGAACGGTCAGTTGGCGATTACCACTGGGATCGGCGGTGCCGAGGTGGGTCTGATAGGGCGTCAGGGCTTCGTTGAGCAGGCTGCAGATTCTTTCCATCCGGATCACTCGCTGCGTGGTGGGACCTAAAGTAACTGACCAGCAGGCGCCGCGGAAAGTTCGTAAAACCGCGCCCGCTTCAGTGAGCATGCGGGGCTGGCATGACAGTTTGAATACGCGACCCCGGGCGCACCTGCAGTGTTTGCAAGGCATGCTGCAGGCGTGGCATCGACAGCGGCCAGGGCAACTCGTCGAGCACCCACATGCCACATTTTCTGGCCTCCTGGGCAAGGTTTTGACGCTTTGGGGCAGGCTGGCCGACGAACAGCAATGCGCGCACTCGCCGCTGCTGGGCGAGCAAAGCAAGGCCGGCCCGGGCTGGCATGGCGTGGTCAAGGATCAGCAAGTCAGGGCGACGCTCAGCGCAGAGGCAGGCGTCGAGGTCAGCGACGCTTTCGCTGATGCGCACGTTGAAGACGCCTTGGCCATTGAGGGCCTGGTGCAAGAGGATCTGGTGGGATGGGCGAGCCTGGTGAATCAACACATAGGGCTGGTGCATGAGCCGCTCCTGATGGGAGGACCGGCTAATTTATGCTTGGCGCCCGGCAGGCCGAATAGGATGTTTCTGATAGACCGGAGGGAAAAGGCTGAGACGTTGGGGCTGCGCTGCAGCCCCAAACGCCATGCAATTACAGCGGCTTGCCGCGGTTGCCGTGCTGGCTGACAAAGCCCTGTACAGCCTTCAGGTCGTTGGCCAGGACCGTGCAACGCTCTTCACGGCTGAACAGGTCGCTGAGGTGCGCGGGTAGTTCCAGCGCCTTGCCCACACCGGCCTTCTCCACCGCGTCCGGGAACTTGACCGGGTGCGCAGTACCCAGCACCACCATTGGCGTGTCCAGGCTGCGGCGGCACTCGCGGGCAGCCTTGACGCCGATTGCGGTATGCGGGTCGAGCACTTCACCGGTGGCGGCGAACACTTGCGCGATGGTCTCGCAGGTTTGCTCGTCGCTGACAGCCAGCGAGTCGAACAGTTTGCGGGCTTCGGTCCAGCGGTCTTGCTCGACGCTGAAGCCGCCACCTTGCTTGAAGTTGGCCATCAGCTCGGCAATCGCCCCACCGTTGCGGCCATGCAGGTCGAACAGCAGGCGCTCGAAGTTGGACGAGACCATGATGTCCATCGACGGCGACAGGGTCGCGTGCAGGGTTTCCTTGACGTACTGGTTGCCGCTCATGAAGCGGTGCAGGATGTCGTTGCGGTTGGTGGCGACGATCAATTGGCTGACCGGCAGGCCCATGTTGCGCGCCAGGTAGCCGGCGAAGATGTCGCCGAAGTTGCCGGTCGGTACCGAGAACGCCACCGAGCGCGCCGGGCCACCCAGCTGCAGGGCTGCATGGAAGTAGTAGACGATCTGGGCCATGATCCGCGCCCAGTTGATCGAGTTGACAGCGACCAGGCGGGTGCCCTTGAGGAACGACTGGTCGGCGAAACTGGCCTTGACCATTTCCTGGCAGTCGTCGAAGTTGCCTTCGATGGCGATGTTGTGGATGTTGTCGCCAAAGATGGTAGTCATCTGACGGCGCTGCACTTCCGATACACGCTGGTGCGGGTGCAGGATGAAGATGTCGACGTTGTCGCAACGGCGGCAGCCTTCGATCGCGGCGGAACCGGTATCACCGCTGGTGGCACCGATGATGACCACGCGCTCGTTGCGCTTGGCCAGCACATGGTCAAGCAGGCGACCGAGCAACTGCAGGGCAAAGTCCTTGAACGCCAGGGTCGGGCCGTGGAACAGCTCCAGCACCCACTCGTTGCTGTTCAGCTGACGCAACGGGGCGACCGCAGCGTGGGCGAACTCGCCGTAGGTTTCTTCGAGGATCTTCTTGAAGTCGGCGTCGGCGATGCTGCCTTCGACGAACGGACGCATCACGCGGAAGGCCAGCTCGTGGTAGGGCAAGCCGGCCCACGAGGCGATTTCTTCCTGGGTGAAGCGTGGCAGGTTTTCCGGCACGTAGAGGCCGCCGTCGCTGGCCAGGCCAGCCAGCAGCACGTCTTCGAAATTCAGGGCCGGTGCCTGGCCGCGGGTACTGATATAGCGCATGGGTGCAAACCTTCGATGCTGGGGCCGGGGCCGCGCGGGCGGCCCATCGGCAATATTTGTTAGTTGAGCTGCTCGACGCGAATGCGCACAACCTTGCCGACCACGTCCTGCAGGGCTTCCAGGGCGACGATGGCGTCATTGATACGCTGCTCGACCACGCCATGGGTCACCAGGATCATTGGCACCAGGCCATCCTGTTCCTCGGCTTCCTTCTGCATGATCGACTCGATGTTGATACCGCGCTCCGAGAGGATGCTGGCGACCTGGGCCAGTACGCCCGGGTGATCCTTGGCCTGGATGCGCAGGTAGTAGGCGCTTTCGCAGGCTTCGATCGGCAGGATCGGGTGGGCCGACAGCGAGTCTGGCTGGAAGGCCAGGTGCGGCACACGGTTTTCCGGGTCGGAGGTCATGGCACGGACCACGTCGACCAGGTCGCCGACCACTGACGAAGCGGTAGGCTCCATACCCGCGCCGGCACCGTAGTACAGGGTGGAGCCGGCAGCATCACCGTTGACCATGACAGCGTTCATCACGCCGTTGACGTTGGCGATCAGACGGTCGGCCGGGATCAGCGTCGGGTGCACGCGCAGCTCGATACCTTCGGCGGTGCGACGCGCCACGCCCAAGTGCTTGATGCGGTAACCCAAAGCCTCGGCGTAGTTCACGTCTGCCGTTGTCAGCTGGGTGATACCTTCGGTGTAGGCCTTGTCGAACTGCAGCGGGATACCGAACGCGATGGACGCCAGGATCGTCAGCTTGTGCGCAGCGTCGATGCCTTCTACGTCAAAGGTCGGGTCGGCTTCGGCATAGCCCAGCGCCTGAGCTTCGGCCAGCACGTCTGGGAAGGCACGGCCCTTCTCACGCATTTCGGTGAGGATGAAGTTGCCAGTGCCGTTGATGATGCCAGCCAGCCAGTTGATGCGGTTGGCCGACAGGCCTTCGCGGATGGCCTTGATCACCGGGATGCCACCGGCTACGGCCGCCTCGAACGCGACAATCACGCCCTTCTCGCGGGCCTTGGCGAAGATTTCGTTGCCGTGCACGGCAATCAGCGCCTTGTTGGCGGTGACCACGTGCTTGCCGTTTTCGATGGCCTTCAGCACCAGGTCGCGGGCGATGGTATAGCCACCGATCAGCTCGATGACAATGTCGATCTCCGGGTTGCTTGCAACTTCGAACACGTCAGCGGTAATGGGGGTACCGGTAATCTGGCAGTTCGGGTTCTGCGAGCGCATGGCGATCTGTGCCACTTCAATACCGCGCCCGGCACGGCGGGCAATCTCCTCGGCGTTGCGCTGAAGTACATTGAAGGTTCCGCCACCGACGGTCCCCAACCCACAGATGCCTACTTTGACCGGTTTCACTGTGAACTCCCCATTGAACGGCCGACACGTTTGCCGACCGTGAAACTTGCCGTCACCCCATGACGACGGCGTACTGAACTGGATTACTTGGCAAGTGCCAGCTTGGCGACCTGCGGTGCCGGCTGGTAGCCCGGAATGACCTGGCCGCTTTCAAGAACAATGGCCGGCGTGCCGTTGACACCGATCGACTGACCCAGCTGGAACTGCTTGCTGACCGGGTTGGTGCACTTGGCGGCCTTGATTTCTTCACCTTCGACCATTTTGTCCATCGCCCCACGGCGGTCGCTGGAGCACCACACCGCCTGCAACTGCTGGTCTCCCGCCGAACCGAGGCCCTGGCGCGGGAAGGCGACATAGCGCACTTCGATACCGCGACGGTTCAACTCAGGCACTTCGGCGTGCAGTTTGTGGCAGTACGGGCAGGTAGTGTCGGTGAACACGGTGATGTGCGACTTGGTCTCGCCTTTGGCAGGATAAACCACCATCTCGGCGGCTGGAATGCCGTTGATGAGCTTGGCGATGCCTTGGCGTTCGGTTTTTTCGGTGAGGTTGACCGGCTTGCCGTCCTGGATCTGGAACAGGTAGCCCTGCATCACGAACTGGCCGTCAGCGCTGGCGTACAGCACGCGGCCGCCCTGCAACTTGACTTCATACAGGCCGTTAAGCGGGCTGCTGGCCACGCTTTCCACGGGCACTTCCAACTCGAGGTTCTGCAACGATTTACGGATGGCCTGCTCGGCACCGGCGTTGCTATCGGTTGCCGCAGCAACGGCAAAGGTACTGGCCAGCGCCAACGCGGCGGCGGCGAAAAACTGGGTCACGCGCATGGGAACTCCTGAAGGCGGACAGGGGCCGGAGGGCGCCACCTGCGGAAAATACGCGGTGACCGTGCGGCCCTTGGTGCAAACCGCCCAAGCCTACCACATCACACTGCCAGTGAAGGGGGTCGCAAGGACCGGTCGGCGGAACATGAAAAACATTCATCCACGCGGGTGGTGCTGGGCGTGCAACTGCTGCAGGCGGGCCTTGGCGACGTGGGTATAGATCTGCGTGGTCGACAGGTCACTGTGGCCCAGCAGCATCTGCACCACCCGCAAGTCGGCACCGTGGTTTAGCAGGTGGGTGGCGAAGGCATGCCGCAGGGTGTGCGGCGACAGCGGCTTGTCGATGCCGGCAACCCGTGCGTGGTGTTTGATACGGTGCCAGAAGGTCTGGCGCGTCATCTGCTCGCCGCGCTGACTGGGGAACAGCACGTCGCTGGGACGGCCATTGAGCAGTTCGGCGCGGCCATCGCGCTGGTAGCGCTCCAACCACACCACCGCCTCTTCCCCCATGGGCACCAGACGCTCCTTGCTGCCCTTGCCCATCACCCGCAGCACACCCTGGCGCAGGTTGACCTGGTCGAGGGTCAGGCTGACCAGTTCGGTAACCCGAAGGCCGCACGCGTAGAGCACTTCGAGCATGGCACGATCGCGCTGGCCAATGGCTTCGCCCAGGTCCGGAGCCTGCAACAGGGCTTCGACGTCGGCTTCGGACAGCGACTTGGGTAGCGGCTTGCCCAATTGCGGCATGTCGACCTGCAGGGTCGGGTCGATGGCCACCAGCTTTTCCCGCAGCAGGTAACGGAAGAAGCCGCGCAGGCCGGAGAGGAAACGCGCCGTGGAACGTGGCTTGTAGCCCTGATCCAGGCGCCAGGCCAAGTGATCGAGGATCAAGTCGCGGCCGGCGTCCGGCAGCGATACCGAATGCTCCTGCAACCAGCCATTGAACAGCGCCAGGTCGCTGCGGTAGGACACGCGGGTGTTGTCGGACAGGCCTTTTTCCAGCCATAGGGCGTCAAGGAACTGGTCGATCAGGGGGTGGTCGAGGGCGGGCATGAAATCTCGGTGGCAAACGACGAAATGGCGCTTAGTCTTTCATAACAACGTCGGCATAGGGAGCCCGCATGAGCGAACAGCAGATCCTTCTGAGTGTGGGCGGCATCGGCGCAGCGGCGCTCGCCTGCCAGTGGCTGGCCTGGCGCCTGAAGTTGCCGGCGATTCTGTTTCTGTTGTTGGCCGGGATCCTTGCCGGCCCAGCGCTGGGATGGCTCGACCCGGAGGCGCTGTTCGGCCCGTTGCTGATGCCGCTGGTGTCGCTGTCGGTGGCGCTGATCCTGTTCGAAGGCAGCCTGACCCTGCACCTGTCGCAGTGGCGCGAGATCGGCAGCGTGGTGCATCGCCTGGTCACGGTGGGCGCACTGGTCACCTGGCTGGTGATTGCACTGGCAACCCACTGGCTGCTCGGGTTCGACTGGCCGCTGGCGATTCTTTTCGGCACCCTGACGCTGGTGACCGGCCCCACGGTGATCGTGCCCATGCTGCGCGTGGTGCGCCCAAAGGCAACGATCGCGAACATCCTGCGCTGGGAAGGGATCATGATCGACCCGATCGGCGCGCTGCTCGCCGTTGTGGTCTACAGCTTCATCATCGCCAGCGCCGAGGGTAACGGCCTGAGCCAGAGCCTTATCACTTTTGCCGGTGTGATCTTCTGCGGTACCGCCCTGGGCGCGGCAGGGGGCTGGGTACTGGGGCAAATCATGCGCGAACAGTGGCTACCAGAGTATCTGCACAATCTCGCGTCTCTGGCGGCGGTACTGGGCATTTTCATCGCCGCCAACCAGATCGTGCACGAGTCCGGGCTGCTGGCGGTGACCGTGATGGGTATGTGGCTGGCCAACATGCGCGGGGTTGATGTGCGGCAAATCCTGCACTTCAAGGAAAACCTCAGTGTGCTGCTGATATCCGGCCTGTTCATCCTGCTGGCTGCACGCCTTGATCTGCATGCCCTGCTGGGCCTTGGCCCTGCTGTGCTGGCATTGTTGCTGGTGATCCAGCTGCTGGCACGTCCGCTCAACGTTTGGCTGGCCACACTGGGCTCGACACTCAACTGGCGGGAGCGCGCGCTGCTGGCCTGGATTGCGCCACGCGGCATCGTTGCTGCGGCCGTTTCAGCCATTTTTGCCATCCGCCTGCACCAGGCCGGTCACCAGGATGCCTTGCTGCTGGTACCGTTGACCTTCGCGGTTATCATCGGCACGGTGGTACTGCAAAGCGCCACGGCCAGGCCGCTGGCACGCTTGCTCAAGGTCGCCGAACCGGCACCCAGCGGGTTTCTCATCGTCGGTGCCAACGAACCGGCCCGGGCCATTGCCAAAGCCCTTCAACAATTGGGCTGCCGGGTTTTGCTGACGGACTCCAGCTGGGAAAACATCCGCGCCGCACGCATGGACGGGCTCACGACCTACTTTGGCAACCCGGCCTCGCAGCATGCCGACGCCCATCTTGACCTGGTCGGCCTCGGGCACTTGCTGGGCCTCTCTCCCGCCGGCGAAATCAATGCCCTGGCCTGCGCCAGGTTCCGTCATGATTTCGGCCACAGTCGGCTGTTCGTGCTAGTCAGTGGCCTTGAGAAACAACGTAGCGACAAGCACCGGGCGGCCGAAGAGCACCGCGGGCATCTATTGGGGGCCAAACCGATGACCTATCTGCAACTGGCCAACCGCATGCATCAGGGCGCCGAGCTGTATAGCACCAACCTGACCGAAGGCTTTGGCTGGGATGCCTACCAGGCGCTGCATGGCGAGCGGGCACACTTGCTGTTCGCCCGCGACGGCCAGGGCTGGGTCCATGTAGCCAGCCCTGATAACCCGTTGCAGCCGCAGCCGGGCTGGACCCTGGTGGCATTGATCGAGCCAGCACCGGAACCGTGATACTCAGGCGCCTGGCAGCACGGGCACCGGGCGCTTGTCCTCGTCGATGGCGACGAAGCTGAACACCCCATGGATCGCCCGGTCACGGCCATCCAGATACATGTTCTCGACAAACACATCCACCTGCACCTGCAAGCTGGTGTTGCCAACCTTGATCACCGTCCCCACCAGCTCGACGATCGAGCCCGCCGGAATCGGGTGCTTGAAATCGATGCGGTCGGTAGACACGGTCACCAACGGCAGGCGGCAGAAACGCGTGGCAGCGATGAACGACACTTCGTCCATCCAGGCCAGGGCGGTGCCGCCGAACAGGGTGTTGTGGTGGTTGGTGGTATTGGGGAACACCGCCTTGGTCACGCGGGTCACCGACAGTTCGGTGCGGCGTTGGATTTCCTGGTCTCGGGTCGTCATGGCAATCACATTTTCGGGGTTTCAAAACGCAAAAAAGCAGCCCGAAGGCTGCTTTTTTCTCGCTAGGCGGCCTCGGCCACCGGGCAAACTGCACTCAGGACAGTTTTTCCTTGATGCGAGCGGCTTTGCCGGACAGGTCGCGCAGGTAGTACAGCTTGGCTTTACGCACGTCACCACGACGTTTCACGGCCAGGCTGTCGATTTGCGGGCTGTAGGTCTGGAAGGTACGCTCTACGCCAACGCCGCTGGAGATCTTGCGCACGGTGAAGGCGCTGTTCAGACCGCGGTTACGCTTGGCGATAACGACGCCTTCGAACGCCTGCAGACGGGAACGCTCACCTTCCTTCACTTTAACCTGAACGACAACGGTGTCGCCTGGTGCGAAGGTCGGGATTTCCTTGCTCATCTGCTCGGCTTCGAGCTGCTGGATGATCTTGTTGGTCATGCTGTGCTCCTAAGATGGATACGCGATCCACCATCGATACGTTTAACTATCGTCCCGCTCGCGGAGATATTCCTCGAGCAGCTTCTTCTCTTCTCCAGAAAGCGAGCGACTTTCCAGAAGATCGGCGCGTCGTTCGAAGGTCCTACCAAGGGACTGCTTCATCCTCCAACGCCGGATATGTGCATGGTTGCCACTTAGCAACACGTCGGGAACACGCTGATCCGCATACACCTCAGGCCGGGTGTAGTGCGGGCAATCGAGCAGACCGTCGGTGAAGGAATCTTCTTCCGCCGAGTCCACATGCCCTAAAGCTCCGGGCAGCAGTCGCGTAACCGCATCGATCAGTACCATGGCCGGCAGCTCGCCACCGGAAAGCACATAGTCGCCAATCGACCACTCCTCATCGACATGAGCCTCGATAAAGCGCTCGTCGATGCCTTCATAACGACCGGCGATCAGGATCAACGATTCCTGTTCGGCCAGGCCTTTGACCGCCTGCTGAGTCAGCTTGCGGCCTTGTGGCGAAAGGTAGATCACCTTCGCCGCTGCTCCGGTAGCCTGCCTGGCGCTAACCAGGGCGTCTTCCAGAGGCTTGATTTTCATCACCATGCCCGGACCACCGCCAAACGGTCGATCATCTACCGTGTGGTGACGATCTGTGGTGTAGTCCCGCGGGTTCCAGCAAGTCACCTGAAGCAACCCTTGTTTCACCGCGCGGCTGGTAATGCCGTACTCCGTGATGGCCGAGAACATCTCGGGGAACAACGTGATGACGTCTACGCGAAGGTTACCCATCGTTTAGAAGTCCGCGTCCCATTCGACCCGCATCACGCCTGCTTCGAGGTCGATTGCCAGCACACATTGCTCCGTATAGGGCAACAGACGCTCGCGATCATCCAGGCTGCCTGCGCAGGGCTTGACCACCATTACATCGTTCGCACCGGTCTCCAACAGGTGATCGACCTTGCCGAACAGTTGTTCGTCCTGGTTGATGACCTTCAGACCTACCAACTGGTACCAGTAGTACTCGTCGGCAGCCAGGTTGGGCAAAAGGCTCCGCGGGATGCAGATTTCGTAACCGCTCAGAAGACGGGCTTCGTCGCGATCGTCGAGACCTTTCAGCTTCACGACCAGGCCCTTTTGGGAGCCACGACCGCTGACCAGCTCGACCTGCTTTACCTTGCCTTCGTGCCGAAGCGTCCAGCGTGGATAATCCAACAGGTTTTCAATCGGATCGGTAAAGGAATACACCTTCACCTCGCCGCGAACGCCGTGAACCGAAAAAATCTTGCCAACGACGATGAGGTCGTCAGCCTTTTCTGGCGTCGCGTTCATACTATTCAGGCAGCGGCCTTGGCAGCTTCCTTCAGCAGCTGAGCAACACGCTCAGACGGCTGTGCACCCTGGCTCAGCCAGTAGGTGACGCGCTCTTGGTTGACCGACAGCTTAACTTCGGCGCCAGCGGCGATTGGGTTGAAGAAACCTACGCGCTCAACGAAACGGCCGTCACGGGCGTTACGCGAGTTGGTCACGGTCAGGTGGTAGAATGGGCGCTTTTTCGAGCCGCCACGGGCCAGACGAATGGTTACCATGTGAACATCGTTCCTATAGTCGGTGCTGCAGTTGATACAGCAGCTGGTACTGCAAATCTGAATGCCAAATAGGCACACGGGTGCCCAAAAGGCCGCATATTCTCGGGGAATACACGGACATTTGCAAATGACTTTTTCGGCAAGGCCTCGCCCTGCCGTCCAGATTTGCCGGTTGCGCCGCGAAATTCGCGGCTGTTGCCCCGCTACAGCGGGGGTTCTGGGCGCCTACCCGACAAAAGGCAGGCACCCGGATCAGGGGTTACAGCTTTGGCATGCCGCCACCTGGCAGCATCCCACCGAGGCCGCGCATCATCTTGGCCATGCCGCCTTTGGCAGAGAACTTCTTCATCATCTTCTGCATCTGCTTGTGCTGCTTGATCAGCCGGCCGATGTCCTGCACCTGGGTACCGGAACCCAACGCAATACGGCGCTTGCGCGAACCGCTGATCAGGTCAGGGTCACGGCGCTCGGCCGGGGTCATGGAATTGATGATCGCTTCCATCTGCTTGAACTGCTTTTCGGCCGCGCCCTGGGCGTTGCCCATTTGTGACAGGTTGACCCCGCCGATGCTTGGCAGCTTGTCCATCAGGCCGCCGAGACCGCCCATGTTCTTCATTTGCTGCAGCTGGTCACGGAAGTCTTCGAGGTCGAAGCCCTTGCCCTTCTTCAGCTTCTTGGCCAGCTTGTCGGCCTTGGCCTTGTCGATGGTCTGCTCGGCCTGCTCGATCAGGCTGAGCACGTCGCCCATGCCGAGGATGCGCGAAGCGACGCGGTCGGGGTGGAACGGCTCGAGGGCCTCGGTCTTCTCACCCATACCGATGAACTTGATCGGTTTGCCGGTGATTGCACGTACCGACAGCGCAGCACCGCCACGGGCGTCACCGTCAACCTTGGTAAGCACCACACCGGTCAGCGGCAGCGCCTCGCCAAAGGCCTTGGCGGTGTTGGCAGCGTCCTGGCCGGTCATGGCGTCGACCACGAACAGCGTCTCGATCGGTTTGACAGCAGCGTGCAGCGACTTGATCTCGTCCATCATGTCGGCGTCGATGTGCAGACGGCCGGCGGTGTCGACGATGACGACGTCGATGAACTTCAGCTTGGCTTCACGGATGGCGGCTTCGGCGATGGCCACCGGCTTCTGGCTGATATCGGACGGGAAGAAGGTGACGCCGATATCGTTGGCCAGTGTTTCCAACTGCTTGATCGCCGCCGGACGATAGACGTCGGCAGACACCACCATCACGCTCTTTTTCTTGCGCTCTTTAAGAAAGCGCGCCAGCTTGCCGGCGGTGGTGGTCTTACCGGCGCCCTGCAGGCCCGCCATCAGTACGACAGCAGGCGGGGCGGCGTTCAGTGCGAGGTCTTCGTTGGCCGCGCCCATCAGGCTTTCCAGCTCGGCCTGGACGATCTTCACGAAGGCCTGGCCCGGGGTCAGGCTGCGCGACACCTCGGTACCGACCGCACGATCCTTGACGCTGTTGACGAAATCCTTGACTACCGGCAGGGCAACGTCGGCCTCGAGCAGCGCCATGCGCACTTCGCGCAGCGTGTCCTTGATGTTGTCTTCGGTCAGCTTGGCCTTGCCGGTGACATGGCGCAGCGTCTGTGACAGGCGGTCGGTCAGGTTTTCGAACATGGTGATCCTTTCAGGCCCAGTAAAGCCGAGGTTTGTCAGGTGCCAGGGGGGAAATACACACCCGCCGGGCACAGCAAGGCGGCGATTATAGCGAAGTGCAGCGGCGACGCACACCTTGGTAGATATTCGGTGGCTGTGCTGGCCTCTTCGCGGGCGCGCCCGTTCCCACAGGATCCTCATTGCTTGCAGGCCTGCGCCATACCTGTGGGAGCGGGCGTGCCCGCGAATGCCCTGACACAACCCTTCAGTCTTCCTAGAGCGGCAGAATCTATGCCAAACTCCGTCTCTTTAAAGGCTCGCCAACCAGGACTTATGTTCTCCTCACCCAGCCTCATCCCCAACCTGATCGCAGCCGGCCTATATATAGCGGCGGCCATCTACCAGGGCTCATACCTGTCCCAGGGCCGCAAGGCCGAAAAGCGCCTGCTTGGCCTGCTGGGTGCCATCGCGGTCCTGGCCCAGGCCGGTGCACTGTTCTTCCAGCTGATCACCCCGCTGGGCCTGAGCCTGGACTTCTTCAGCGCCGCCAGCCTGATCGCCGTGGCCGTCATCTCCCTGACCCTGCTGGCCTGCCTGCGCATACCCGTGGAAAACCTGCTGGTGCTGCTGTTCCCGCTGGGTGCGGTGACCGCGCTGCTGGCACAGTTCGCCCCCCCCGGCACGGTACCGCTGATCAACGAAGAACCCGGCATCCTTGCGCACATCCTGTTGTCGATCCTGGCCTACGGGCTGTTCACCATCGCGGTGTTCCAGTCGCTGCTGTTGCTGCTGCAGGACCGCCAGCTGAAGAACAAGCACCCGTCCGGGCTGATCCGCAACTTCCCGCCACTGCAAACCATGGAAAGCCTGCTGTTCGGCTTCCTCTGGGCCGGCTGGTGCCTGCTGTCGCTGTCGCTGATCTCCGGCTGGCTGTTCCTCGACAACCTGTTCGCCCAGCACCTGGCGCACAAGACCTTGCTGGCCTGTGTCGCCTGGGTGGTGTTCAGCGTGCTGCTGTGGGGCCGCACCCGCCTGGGTTGGCGGGGCCACATGGCCATCCGCTGGACGCTGAGCGGTTTCTGCCTGCTGATGCTGGCCTATTTCGGCAGCAAGCTGGTTCGCGAATTCATCTTGCATATCTGACGGCCGCCCATGGACACCCTGCCGTACGCACCGCTATTCGGCACTCTGGCACTGGCCCTTTTGTGGTCAGCACTGTTCACTGCAGTGGAAGCTGCCCGCCTTCAACTCAATGGCACACTGCGCGCCGGCGAAGACGGCCATCCCGTGCTGCCAGCCCAGGCCTTGGTGCTGTGCGCCAGCCTGGGTAAGCTGCTGGTGCTGGGGCTGGCCTGCCTGATGGGCCAGCGCCAGAGCGGCGAGCACGGCTTCTGGCTGGCAGGCCTGGCCGCGACCCTCACCTTGCTGGTGTTTGCCGAGTACCTGCCGCGGCGCCTGGCCCGGCGTAACCCGCAGGCGTTCGTGAGCCTTGGTGCCAACCTGCTGAAAGTGCCTCTCGCACTGCTGCAGCCACTGGCCTGTCTGCTGGACGGCGCCGCCAAGCTGATTCTGCGCCCGTTCCGGGCACAGCCCACAGCTGTGGCCCTGCACACGCAGGAGGCCGACGACTTCGATGAAGATGAACAGCACGAAGCGCCTCGTCAGGGTCTGCTCGACGGCCTGCAGTCGCTGGACAAGATCACCGTCAACGACATCCTGGTGCCGCGCAACGAAGTGGATGGCATCAACCTCGACGAGCCGATCGAACGCATCATCGAGCAGCTGATCGTCAGCCGCCACACCCGCCTGCCGGTCTACCACAACGACATCAACCAGGTCGAAGCGATCCTCAACACCAAACTGATCAGCCACCTGCTGCCCAAGGCCGAGCTGACCCTGGAAGCGCTGCACAGCGCCTGCTACGAACCCTATTTCGTACCGGAAAGCACGCCCCTGCAAATGCAGCTGTTGAACTTCCACAAGCAGCAACGCCGCTTGGGCGTGGTGGTGGACGAGTACGGCGAAGTTCTTGGCATCGTCACCCTGGAAGACATCCTCGAAGAGATCGTCGGCGAGTTCGAGGACGAGCAAAGCCTGGATAACCCGCATGTGCACCCGCAGCCCGATGGCACCTTCGTCATCGATGGCACCGCTTCGTTACGCGAAATCAACCGCACCCTGAGCTGGCACCTGCCCTGCGACGGCGGGCCGAAAACCCTCAACGGGCTGGTTACCGAAGCGCTGGAAAGCATCCCGGAAAGCGCTGTTTGCCTGAAGATAGGCCGCTATCGCCTGGAAATCCTTGAAACAGAGGACAATTGTGCCAGCAAGATACTGGTGTGGACCGTGACCCGATAGCTATACTCGGGTCACGCTTACCCAGCCCCGCCGTCACGCCTGCTACCCGCACCCGGCGCTCCACGGCCAGTCCGCTCCACTGATACGCCCTGCGGTCCTGCGTCAACACCCCCGAACAGTACCCGCCCCGCCCCTACCCCCTTGGGCTATCGTCAGTCGGGCGCACACAACAAAACGCTCCGGCGCCCGCTTAACCGTACCCGCCCTTTTGCAGGGCATGCCGTTGCGGGCCAAGCCCATGGAGCCGGACCAGACTGTCAGGGACCTCCTCAATGACAAGCAGCACTTATGCCCAAGCGCCTGCCGCGCCAGTCAACTCGCCTGCGCGGGTAGCCACTGCCAGCTTCATCGGCACCGCCATCGAGTTCTACGATTTCTACGTCTACGCCACCGCCGCTGCCCTGGTGATCGGACCGGTGTTCTTCCCGTCCGGGTCGGGCACCGCGCAAATGCTGGCCGCCTTCCTCACCTTCGGTATCGCCTTTCTCGCCCGGCCACTGGGCTCGGCGTTATTCGGCCATTTTGGCGACCGCATCGGTCGCAAATCCACGCTGGTCGCCTCGCTGCTGCTGATGGGCGTATCCACCACCGCCATTGGCGTGCTGCCAGGCTATGACAGCATTGGCGTGTGGGCGCCGATCATTCTCTGCCTGCTGCGTTTTGGCCAAGGCCTGGGCCTGGGCGGCGAATGGGGTGGCGCGGCCCTGCTGGCTACCGAAAACGCCCCGGAAGGTAAGCGGGCCTGGTTCGGCATGTTCCCGCAACTGGGCCCGTCAATCGGCTTCCTGGCGGCCAACGGCCTGTTCCTGACCCTGGCCCTGGTGCTCAGCGACGAGCAGTTCCGCGAGTGGGGCTGGCGCATTCCATTCCTGCTCAGCGCCGCACTGGTACTGGTGGGCCTGTACGTGCGCCTGAAACTCGAAGAGAGCCCGGTGTTCGCCAAGGCCGTTGCTCGCCACGAGCGGGTGAAAATGCCAGTGGTCGACCTGCTCTCGAAATACTGGCTGCCAACCCTGCTGGGCGCTGCGGCCATGGTGGTGTGCTATGCACTGTTCTACATTTCCACGGTGTTCTCGCTGAGCTACGGCGTGACCACACTGGGCTACAGCCGCGAAACGTTCCTTGGCCTGCTGTGCTTCGCGGTGGTGTTCATGGCACTGGCCACACCGTTGTCGGCCTGGCTCAGTGACCGTTACGGGCGCAAGCCGGTACTGATCGTCGGCGGCCTGCTGGCGATAGCTTCGGGCTTTACCATGGAGCCACTACTGACCTCGGGATCGACTGCGGGCGTGGCGCTGTTCCTGGCCATCGAGCTGTTCCTGATGGGGGTGACCTTCGCGCCGATGGGTGCACTGCTGCCAGAGCTGTTCCCGACCCACGTACGTTATACCGGTGCCTCGGCGGCGTATAACCTGGGCGGTATCGTCGGCGCCTCGGCGGCACCCTTCTTTGCCCAGAAGCTGGTGAGCATGGGGGGTTTGAGCTGGGTGGGGGGTTATGTGTCGGTGGCGGCGGTGATCAGCCTGATAGCCGTGCTGTGCCTTAAAGAGACGCGGGATACCGCGCTGTAAGCCACTGGGGCCGCTTTGCGGCCCTATCGCGACACAAGGCCCACAGGGATAGCGTAAGCCTGGAAGCTGCGCTATCCCTGTGGGAGCGGCCTTGTGTCGCGATAGGGCTGCAGCCCCAGTATTCTCGGATCAGAACTCGACCTTGACCGCCTGCGAAGCACGGGTCGCCTTGGCACGCGCCAGTTCGACCGACTCGTCACGCGCCAGGCACACGCCCATACGGCGGGTACCGTTGATTTCCGGCTTGCCGAACAGGCGAATGGCGGTATCCGGCTCACTCAGCGCTGCCCCCAGGTTGGCGAAGCTGGTCTGTTGGGACTGGCCTTCAGGCAAGATCACTGCCGAGGCCGACGGGCCGAACTGACGCACCACCGGAATCGGCAGACCGAGAATGGCGCGGGCATGCAGGGCGAATTGCGACAGGTCCTGGGAAATCAGGGTAACCAGACCGGTGTCATGCGGGCGCGGCGATACTTCGCTGAACCACACCTGGTCGCCCTTCACGAACAATTCCACACCAAACAGGCCGCGACCGCCGAGGGCATCGGTGACCGCCTTGGCCACGCGCTGCGATTCGGCCAGCGCCTTCGGGCTCATGGCCTGTGGCTGCCAGGACTCTTGGTAATCGCCCTTCTCCTGACGGTGGCCGACGGGTTCAAGGAAGGTGGTACCGCCCACGTGGCGCACGGTCAGCAGGGTGATTTCATATTCGAAGTCAATGAAACCCTCGACGATCACCCGGCCCTTGCCAGCGCGGCCGCCCTCCTGGGCATAGTCCCACGACTTCTGCAGGTCAGCATCGCTGCGCAGCAGGCTCTGGCCCTTGCCCGACGAGCTCATCACCGGCTTGACCACGCACGGGTAACCCAGGTCGGCTACAGCCTTGGCGTAGTCTTCATAGGTGTCGGCGAAGTGGTACGGCGAGGTTGGCAGGTCCAGCTCTTCGGCAGCCAGGCGGCGGATGCCTTCGCGGTTCATGGTCAACTGGGTGGCGCGGGCCGTCGGCACCACGGTAAAACCTTCGTTTTCCAGCTCGACCAGGGTGGCGGTGGCGATGGCTTCGATTTCCGGCACGATGTAGTGCGGCTTCTCGGCTTCGATCACCGCGCGCAGGGCAACGCCATCGAGCATGTTGACCACATGGCTGCGATGCGCCACCTGCATTGCCGGAGCATTGGCGTAACGGTCGACGGCGATTACTTCGACGCCCAGGCGCTGCAGCTCGATTACCACTTCCTTGCCCAGCTCGCCACAGCCGCAGAGCAGTACACGGGTCGCTGTGGGCGACAATGGGGTTCCGATACGGGTCATTTCAGGTCCTCGAAGGCATCCGGGGCCGCGCCAGGCTAGGCGCCACCCGCTGAAAAAGGACCGCTATTCTACACCATCAACCGGCCACGGCGGCCCGCCGGGCGCGAAATGCCATGGCCAGCCACACCGCGGTTACACCGGCGAACTTCGAGGCCATCGCTGTGCCGATCACTGCCGGGGTCAGCGCGCCGATCATGCCAAAGAAAATGAAGGTATCCACCGGGATGCTCAGCGCCGAACTGAGCCACAGGCGGTCGCGCAGCGGCCGACGGGTGATACTGAACACCAGCCAGTCGATCAGCTCGGAAATGAAGAACGCAGTGGCGCTGGCCAGGGCGATGGCCGGCTCCGATGTGACATAGGACAGCACCAGTGCCACCAGCATGGCGAACAGGGCGCCATGACCGAAACGGGTCTGCACCATGTCGCGCAGGATGAACACCAGGCCACCCCAGGCGGACCAGATGATGTCCAGGTGCGGGGCACTGGAGAAGGCGTAGTTGATCAGCACTACGCTGCTGATGTAGGCAATCAGATAGAACATGGCGGGCTGTCTGTGGGCAAGCCGTACAGATTACCGCTGGGCCGTTCGCGGGTAAACCCGCGCCCACAGATGTTGTGCAGCCCTCAAGACTGACGCTGCAACCTGTGGGAGCGGGCGTGCCCGCGAAGCTGCCACTGCGGTGCATGGCACCGGCTTCGCCAGTGTTCACGGGTAAACCCGCTCTTACAGGGTTCGCGTCAGGCCTGCAAGATGAGGCCGGCTTCTACCGCCCGTTCATGACAACGCTTGAGCACCGCCCGACGCTCATCATTGTCCATCCGCCCCCAGCGGCCAATCTCGGCCACGGTACGCTGGCAGCCGGTGCAGATATCCTGCTCATCCAGCGCGCAAATGCTCACGCACGGCGATGCCACCGGCCGCTCTGCTACATCACTCATCATCAACCACCAACGCTTGCGCATAACGCTGGGCATTGTGCACGTAATGTGCGGCACTCGCTTCAAGCATGCGCTTCTGCTGCTCGGTCAGTTCGCGTACCACCTTGCCCGGCGAGCCCATCACCAGCGAACCGTCTGGAATTTCCTTGCCCTCGGCGATCAGTGCATTGGCGCCGATGATGCAGTGCTTGCCGATGCGTGCGCCATTGAGGATCACTGCGTTGATACCGACCAGGCTGAAGTCGCCCACCGTGCAGCCATGCAACATGGCATTGTGGCCAACGGTCACGCCCTTGCCCAACGTCAGTGGCGAGCCCATGTCAGTGTGCATCACCGTGCCATCCTGCACGTTGCTGCCTTCGCCAATGTCGATCAGCTCGTTATCACCGCGCAACACCGCGCCAAACCACACACTGGCATTGGCTTGCAGGCGCACGCTGCCAATGAGCGTGGCATTGGGTGCGGCCCAACTGGTGGGGTGGCTCTCGACCCGCAGGTCGCCCAGGCGATATTTCATGCTTGTTCCTCAGGCTGCGACGCAGACGGCGGGGTAGGCCCCGCTCAATTTTCGATGTAACGCTCCGGGGGCTGATGCAGGCTGATACCGGCATCGAACAGCAGGTTGACCAGCTCGACGATCATGATCGCCGACAAACCCCAGATCTTGTATTCACCATAGCGGTAACTGGGCACATACCAGCTACGCCCCTGGTAATCGATACGGTGGGTATGGTCGCGCGGGTCCTGCCGGAAGAATTCCAGCGGCACGGTGAATACTGCCGCTATCTCGGCATCATTGGCGCGATATTCGACGAAGTCGGGAATAAGCCCGACGAATGGCGTCACTTTCAGGCCATGTAGCGAAATCAGCGGGCTGAGCGGACCAATCACCTCCACCAGGCCAGGGGGCAGGCCGATTTCTTCTTCAGCCTCGCGCAGGGCAGTAAAGACCAGGTCCGGGTCTTCCGGGTCGCGGCGGCCACCGGGAAAGGCTACTTCACCACCGTGGGTAGACAGGCCTTTGGCGCGCAGGGTCAAGACCAGTTCGGGCGCTTCGCTGCGGGTAATGGGCAAGAGGACCGCCGCTTCGGGGAACCGCCTGTCGGTTTCCAATGACGCGGGTTGGTGGTTGCTCATTCGGCGAAGTAGCTCGTCCAGCATTGCGCACGCTCGTATCCAGGTCCTGTGTTGCATCATGCACCAAAGCCGCGAAGCACCCAAGCCCCAGCGCTTGCGACGGCACGGTGGCCGCGCCAAGATAGCCTTGAACATAAGGAACCACACATGAAATTCTGCAGCGCGTGCGGCCAACCGGTCACCCAGCGGATCCCCGAGGGCGATAGCCGCCTGCGGTACGTCTGCGGCTCTTGCCAGACCATCCACTACCAGAACCCCAATATCGTGGCCGGCGTGTTGCCGACCTGGGGCAGCCAGGTGTTGCTGTGTCGCCGCGCCATCGAACCGCGCCGGGGGTTCTGGACCCTGCCGGCCGGTTTTATGGAAAACGGCGAAACCCTCGACCAGGCCGCGCGTCGCGAAACCGTCGAGGAAGCCTGCGCCCGGGTCGGGCCGACATCCCTGTACCAGCTGTTCGATCTGCCGCACATCAGCCAGGTGCATGTGTTCTTCCGCGCCGAGTTGGCGGACCTGGACTTTGCCGTCGGTGTCGAAAGCCTGGAGGTGCGGCTGTTCGAAGAACATGAGATACCGTGGGACGAGCTGGCTTTCCGCACCGTCACTCGCACACTAGAATGCTACTATCGCGACCGCATCGGCCAGCACTACCCCATAGGCCATGAATACCTGCCGCCGATGAACGTTTCGCAAAACACCTAAACGCCTTCAGGGATACTGTTACATGCGCTGGTTGCTTGCCCTTTTCTGCCTTTGCGTTACCTCGGTGTCCCAGGCGGCCTTCACCGAAACCATCATCCGCAAGCCCGCGCCGGCAGCGCAAACGCCATCGCCTTCGCAGCAAGCCATGCAACCGTTGATCGACAAGGTGCTGGTGATCAAGTCGGAGCGCCGCCTGCAGTTGATCAGCCGCGGCGAGCCGCTGAAAACCTACCGCATCTCGCTGGGCAAGCAGCCCAAGGGCGCCAAGGAACGCGAAGGCGACAAGAAAACCCCTGAGGGCTTGTACTGGCTGGACTGGCGCAAGCAGAGCGACCGCTTCAACCTGGCCATGCACATCAATTACCCGAACATCAGCGATGCCGCCCGCGCGACCCGGGCAGGCGTGAATGCCGGCAGCATGATCATGATTCACGGCACACCGATCAATGATGAATACCCGGAGTGGTACTTCCATACCCTGGACTGGACGGATGGTTGCATTGCCATGCGCAACCGCGACATGCAGGAAGTGTGGGACCTGGTTCGGGATGGAACGCTGATCGAGATCCGCCCTTGAAATAGAGCCTTCCGGCAAAAGTTGTAGGAACCTTCTCACCAATTAGCGCGAATTTGCCTGACAGGTGCTTAGGCAGGGTACTGCATCCATACGAGTGGCTTAATTTCTAGCATCCACGCAGACGAGTACGAAAACCGTACATCATTTGCGGGGTGCTTCAATGCCGTGCCTGATTCACCGCATCGCCCATTGGCTGTCGGCCGGTTGCCTTTCTGGCTTGCTGTCCGCTCCCCAGGTACTGGCCGACGACCCTGCCAGCCAGCAGCTGCGCGATCAACAGCATGGGCTGCGGCAGCTGGAGCAACAGCAGCGGCTGGAACGCTGGCAGCGTATACCCGTCCCGGCTGAACCGACCAACAGCACTTCCCTCCGCCCGCACGACGATCACTGCTGGGCAGTCGATGGCGTGCGCGTGGCGGGCATGCACCGGCTTTCGAACTCGGCACTTGCGCCCACCATCCGTGCGCTCACGCCTGCCTGCATGGGTATCGCCGACATCAACCGGCTGCTCAAAGCCATCACCCAACGTTATGTACAAGCCGGCTACCCAACCAGCCGCCCCTACCTGCGGCAGCCCCCAGCAGAGGGCATGCCGTTGGACATCGTCATTGTCGAAGGCTTTGTCGAAACCATCGAACTGGCAGGCCCCGACCTGCCCCTGTCTCTCTCCAGTGCCTTCCCAGGCCTGCTTGGGCAGCCACTGTACCTGCCCGACCTTGAGCAAGGCCTGGACCAGCTCAACCGCCTTCGCGCCTATGAACTGGGCGCCACCTTGCTGCCCGGCGAACTGCAGGGCGGCACCCGCGTGGTCGTGCAGCCGGGCAAGGTTGCATCACGCTGGCACCTGGACAGCCGCTTCGACAACCGGGGCAGCGAGCTGACCGGCCGCCACCGCGTCAACCTCGGCATTGGCCTGGACAGCCCGCTTGGCCTCAATGATGAGCTGCGCCTGTCGTTGACCCGCACGGTGCTCGATACGCCCGGCCAAAGCCAAGGGATATCGTTGTACTACAGCATCCCCTACGGCGCCTGGACCTTTGCCCTCAGCGCCAGCCAGCTAAGCTATCAAGCCCCCCTCCCCTACAGCGACAAGGCTGCCGACGGCAGCAGCAGCTATCAGGGCCTGAGTGTCGAGCGGGTATTGTGGCGCAACCAGCAAGGCATGCTCAGCGCCAGCGCCCGTCTGGATCGCAAGCAGCTGATCAACCGCAGCGCTGGCGCGGTTATCGTCCAGCAGAGCCCGACGCTGGCCACGGTAGAGGCCGGCATCAACCTGCTGTGGCTCGAAAGTGGCCTGTGGAACGGTTACTTCGGCGTTGCCCAAGGCATTGACGCATGGGGTGCCGACAGCTCGCCCCTGGGTGCTCAACGCCTGCGCCCGGACTTTCGCAAGTACCGCGCCAACCTGCTGCACCTGCGTCAAGGCCCGGCACCCAGCCCTTGGCGCTGGCAGAGCGAGCTGGCCATGCAGTACAGCCGCGACCCGCTGCCTGCCGTCGAACAGCTGCTGGTCAGCGACGATTCGGCTGTCCGCGGCTTTCGTCTGCACACTTACTCCGGTGCCAGCAGCGCCGTCTGGCGCAATACATTCAGCCAGGCGCTGCCACGGATCTTGGCACCCCCCTTCGAGATACGCCCCTACATCGGCCTGGACCTGGGCTGGGTTCGCACCGCCGAAGGCAAACCGTCACAGCGCCTGGCCGGGGCCGCCGCAGGGTTGGAACTGAGCCTGCCCGGCAGCCGCCTGCGCCTGGACTACCAACGCGCCTTGTACACCAGCGACCTCCCCCGCCGGCGGCTGGAGCCCGGCTTCTGGGTGCTGGACTGGACCCTGAGCATCTGATTCACCCACAACAAAGAGAACGAGAAAATGCAAACACTCTCGCAGTTACCGCCTGTTCGCCCGGATACCTTGCGCTGGGCAATCTTCCTCGCCGTGCTCGGGCCCAGCGCCGCACTGGCTCAGACAGGACTGGAAGCAGCCAGCGGCCCCGGGGGGACCCCGGTCATCCACAACGGCCACGGGGTGCCGGTGATCGACATCGTGCCGCCCAACGCCACGGGGCTGTCACACAACCAGTTCATCGACTACAACGTTGCCACCCCGGGCCTGGTGCTGAACAACGCCACCGCAGCCGGGCAGTCGCAACTGGCCGGCGCCCTGGCGGCCAACCCGCAGTTTCAGGGCCAGGCCGCCTCGACCATTCTTAACGAAGTGGTCAGCCGCAACGCCTCGCTGATCGAGGGACCGCAGGAAATCTTCGGGCGCCCGGCCGACTACATACTGGCCAACCCCAATGGCATCACCCTCAATGGCGGCAGTTTCATCAACACCACCCGCGCAGGCTTCGTGGTGGGCACCCCGCAATTCGAGGAGCAACAGCTCAGGTACCTCGATACGCTAACGGCCAGTGGCACCCTGCAGGTACTGGAGCATGGCCAGGGCAATGCCGGTGGCGCACTCGAACTGATCGCACCACGCGTGGACAGCAAAGGCCTGCTCATGGCCAGTGAAACGCTCGACATCACCGTCGGTCGCAACCGTATCGACAGCCGCAGCGGCGAGGTGGTCGAACACCTGCCCAGCCCCTCTTCGAGCATTGATGCCAGCCTGTTCGGCGCCATGCGCGCCGGGCGTATCCGTGTGGTAAGTACTGCCGAAGGCGCCGGTGTGCGTGTGGGGGCCTCGCAGATTCTGGGCACCGAGGGGGTCGACATCAGCTCGGCCGGGGGCCTGCATGTCAGCGGCAGTGGCGACCGCCCGACCGAGCTGCGCAGTGAGCGTGGCGTACTGAAACTCACTGCTGCCGATGACCTGATGCTTGAAACGGTTGACGGCCAGGCCCTGCGGATCGAAGCAAGGGCTGGCAAGAAGCTCACCCTGGACGCCAAGACAATCGAGCACATCAAGCACGACAGTGACAGCTGGAACAAGAAGTTCTGGTTCGTCACCCGTGAAACCTACAACCGCAAGACCACCACCACCCACCGGCAACAACAGGGCAGTCAATTACTGGGCACTGACAGCGTGCTGCTGCAGTCCGGCGACGACTTACGCATGACCGCAGTGAAGGTGGACGCCGGTAACGAGCTGACGGTCGACAGCGGTGCCGGCCTGGACATCCTCGCCGGCATCGACAGCAAACGCACCGAACAGAAGGTGCGTCATCGCAAGGATTTATGGCGCGGTGACAGCGATAGCGACCAACTCAAGGAAACCGCAAAGGGCAGTACCCTGAGCGCCGGGCACATGTCGATAGAGGCAAGCGACAACCTCAACGTAAAGGGCAGCAGCCTGCACAGCCGCGGCGATCTGGCTATCCAGGCAAAACAGGCCGACATCGGCACCACCACCTTGCAGGAACACGGTACCCAACGCGACTACCGAGGCGATCTGGTGTCCGGCACATTTTTTGGTGACCGCAAAGGTAACGACACCGAGGGCCAGGTCGTTGCAGGCAGCACCATAACCAGCGATGGCGAGCTCACTGTGAGCGCCGACCAGGTCGCCATCAAAGGCAGCACCGTGTTCGGTAAACAGGACGCGGTGCTCTACAGCGATAACGGTTCGCTGGCCATCGAGGCAGACCATGGCAGCACGACCTCCACCCAGCGCACCAGCGACAGCAAACTGTTTGGCCTGATCGGCAGCAAGCACGAAAGCACGGACCGCAAACAGCAGGTACTGGTCAGCGACGTCAGCTCGACCAGCAACCTGCGCCTGGCCAGCGCCGAAGAGATGCGCATCCAGGGCGCCAAGGTTGCCGCTGGCAAGCATCTGCAAGTCGAGGCCAAAGGCGACCTGCTGATTGGCAGTGCGCAATCGGTCGATGAGCGCGAAACCCGCGACCAACAACGGGGTTTCACGGCCAGTGCCAGACAGACCCAGGAAGCTGAGGATGGCAAGCCCGAGTCTCGCCAGTACGCGGCTGGCGTGGCGTATGAGGTCGTGACCACCACCAGCAAGCAGCGCACGACCAACCAGGTTGCCAGTGAGCTCAAGGGCGCCTCGGTGGACATGAGCAGCAGCGCGCACCTGCAGGTCAACGGCAGCAAGGTCCAGGCCACTGCCGGCGATCTCGATGTGCAGGCGCGGGAGGTGACACTGGGGGCGACCCGCAACGACCGTGACACAACCACCCGTACCACCGAAAGTGGTGGCGGGCTGACGGTAACCGGTGGCATCGACCGCCTGGGCAGTTTGTTCGAAGGCCATCACAACCGCGAGGTGCAAGCCGAACGCGACAGCAAGGTGCAGCGCAGCGAGTTGCAGGCCAGCGGCGATCTGAAATTGCGCAGTGATGCACTGCTCACTGAGGCCGCGCACGTCGAGGCCGGCAACACCCTGCAGGTGACCGCCAAACGCATCGACAACCGTGCAGCTCAGGATACCTATGAACATGAACAAAGCCGTGACGACTGGTCGGGTAGCCTGGGCGCCAGTATCGAATACCGCGACCTGACCCGCCCTATCGAACGCCTGGTGCTGGGTGAGGAAGCCCCGCGCTTCCAGCAAGCTTCGCCCGAAGACGCCATGGCACCGCCCAGCGTGGGGGCCGACATGACGGTCGAACACCTCAAGCGCCTGGAAAACCAGCGCCGTGGCATTGCTCAGGTCAGCGAGTTGTCTGCAGCAAAGGTCGAGGTCAAGGCTGACACACTGGCCGACCAGGGCACAGCCTGGCGGGCCAATGCCGGCTCGCTGAAAATCGAGGCGCAGCAGCACCAGGTGAGCGCCGCCGAAAATACCCAGGAAACCACCGTTCAACGCCTGGCCTATGGTGGCGACGCCCGCCTGGACACCAGCACCGGCGAGGACTTGAATGTACGCGCCGCCGGCAAAGGAGGGTCGCTGGATAAAAAGGATATCGCCAGCACCGCCGTGCCCGGCAGCCTCTACGGGCAACAGGGTATCCAGGTACAGCTGGGCAGCGATGGCCGCTACGAAGGGGCCCGCATCGATGGCGGTGAAGGCAGCGTGGTCATGCACAGTGCAGGGTCGTTGGCCCTACCCCAGGCGACCGACCAGGCCGAACAGCAGTCACGCCAGCTCGATGGCAATGCCTGGGCCAAAGTCGGCAACCGCCCGGGCAGCACCGGTGTCGATGGCCGGGGCTATCTGGACCATGGCCAGAAGCTGAGCACGCAGAGCAAGGCACAAGTGGCACAAATCGACGCCAAGGGCGAAGTTCAACTGACCAGCACAGGCGACCTGTTGCTCGAAGGCACCCGCATTGGCAACCGCGAGGCCAAGGCCGGCGACATACGGGTGCAAAGCGGCGGCCAGTTGCAGGTCAAGGCGGCCAGTAACACCCAGCAGGCCACAGGCGCCAACCTGGGTGGCGGCATGGAGCTGGCGGCCAAGGCTGGCCAGACCCAGGGGGGAGCCATAGGCGGCCACTTCAGTCACGGCAAGCAGGACGAACATGCGCGTCAGGCGGTCGATGCCCAGTTTGCCAGCAACGGCACACTGACCCTGACCAGCAGCGCCCGCGAGGACATCGCCCTGCACCTGCAAGGCCTGCAGGCCTCGGCCGAACAGATCACCCTCGACGCCTCCAATGGCGGCATGCTGGTTGAAGCCTCTTCCAGCCAGGAGCGACGCGACAACCTCGACATCTCGGCCGGCGCCGGTTTCAACATGGCCAAGGGCGCCTTGGACACCCGCGGCCTGCATGGTCGGCTCAAGGTTGAGCTCGACAAGCGCGACAACCTCACCTGGAATACCAGTGACCTGCGCGCCGAGCGCATCGACCTGCAAAGCCGCGGCGATACCCGCATCGAGAGTGCCACCCTGGATGCAGGGCATATTGGCGGCACAGTCGACGGTGACCTGCGCATCGCCAGCCTCAAGGACAACGTCAACACCCTGAGCGTGAAGGGCGATGTCAGGCTGAGCCAGGAGAAAAATCCGCAGGGCTATGTCAACGCGGCCAAATCGGTGGCTGGCCCGCTGGGAGGCAAGGTCGAGACAAAGGCCGGTTCGGCCCTGAGCAAGGCAGACCCAGGGTTCTCACCGACCGTCAGCCTCGACGTGTCGCATGCACAGCGCGACAACGTAGCGCGTCAGACCATGCTCAAAAGCAGCGACGGCATCGACCTGCAGGTCGGTGGCAACGCTCATCTGGTAGGGGCACGCTTGCAGTCGGCCAAAGGCGACGTGAGGCTCGACGCCAACTCAGTCACCCAGGAAACGCTAAGCGGCAATGACTATCGCCGAGACCTGTCGTTGGATGCGTCCAACTCACCGGTGGATCTGGGCACGGCAATCGCCGAGATAGCCAAAAGCAAAATGGCGGCGGATGGGGAAAATGCGCTGGACCTGGGCGTGTTGAGAACCAGTGGGCATAGTCGCAGCGAGCAATGGGTTTCGAGCATGCAAGGGAAGAAGCACTAAGACGTAATCGCGGCCCTGGCAATTTGGGGGCATCAGAAATCTTGTGCCCTGCTGCTGACACCCAGACACCGCGTGTCCCCCGCTTCCATAGCGAATACCACAGCCCCATGGGCTTGTGATTACTCTGTGGGAGCGGGCTTGCCCGCGAAGAGGCCGGTACAGGTCAAGCCAGCCTGTGCAGCCCCCGCCACCGATCCAGCCCAAGCAACACCAGCCCTATCCCCCAGAAACCCGCCAGCACCCCGAGGGCGTTGAGCATCACCTGCCCATACCCCAGGCTGGCCACATCAATGAACGGGTAGGCATAGACGCCAATCTCACTCCCCCGCCACAACGCATAACCAAAGTAGACCGCCGGGTACACCGCCCACACCAGCAAATGCCATAGCCGCAACCTGCCCTTGGGCACCTCGCACCACCAGTACACGGCATACAGCACCGGCATCACGTCGTGCAGCAACTCGTCCGCCAGCCATTGCCAACCCTGTGGTTGCCACAAATGACGCAGCAGCACGCTGTAGGCCAGCGCCACCAGCACGATACTGGCGGCCACTGCAGAGCTTACCGATGGCGACAGGAAAAAGCGTTTGCCACGGCCTTCCCGGCCGAATGCGGCATAGCTGAGCACCGTCGCCACCAGGGTATTGGTCAGCACGGTGAAGTAGCCGAACACATTGATCAGGCCGCCAATCAAGCTGGCCTGTTCCTGCCAACGCGCCAGCAGTACCAGGTTCACCTGCACGGCCAGGCCGAACCAGCCCAGCACGGCCATGCCGGTCAGCCAAGGGCGACGCGACATGTCAGGCCTGGCGCTGCAGCTTCACGTACAGCTGCTCGACCTTCTCCCGCGCCCACGGTGTTTTGCGCAGGAACGTCAGGCTCGACTTGATGGTCGGGTTGCTCTTGAAGCAGCGCACATCGATGCGCTCGGCCAGGCCATGCCATTGGTAATGCGCCACCAGCTCGGTGAGGATCTGTTCAAGGGTCTTGCCGTGCAGCGCGTTGTGTTGGGCCGTGCTCATGCTGTGCTCCGTAGGAAAGATGCGCACCTTACACGAGTGTAGTGGTGGGAGGGATCCGTCGAGTCGACAGAAAAATCGCTGGCCAGAGGCAAAACCTCTGTGATGGAATAGTTATGTTATGTTGTAACACTAAAAAGCATCTGCCAAGGAACGCCCCATTCCCATGCTGTACACACCGCTTCGCCTCTCCCCCCTTGCCGTCGCACTTTGGCTGGCTGCATCCCCCAGCCAGGCCGTAGAACTTGAGCCGCAGGTCATCACCGCCAACCCGTTGGGCAACCGCCAACTGGCGGCTCCCAGCACCGTGCTCGAAGGCGACAACCTGCTGCAACAGCAGCACGGCAGCCTCGGTGAAACCTTGAACAAGCAGCCCGGTGTTGCCTCTACCTGGTTCGGCCCTGGCGCCAGCCGACCGGTGATCCGCGGCTTGGATGGCGACCGCATTCGTATCCTGCGCAATGGCGTCGGTGCCCTGGATGCCTCGTCGCTGTCCTATGACCACGCCGTGCCCCTGGACCCGGTGACGGTCGACCGCGTCGAAATCGTCCGCGGCCCGGCCGCCTTGCTGTATGGCGGTAATGCCATTGGCGGCGTGGTCAACACCTTCGACAACCGTATCCCGGACTCGCCGATCGAGGGCATCCACGGTGCCGGTGAACTGCGTTACGGCGGCGCCGACACCACCCGCAGCAGCGCCGGCAAGCTGGAGGCCGGCGACGGCGCCTTCGCCCTGCACCTGGATGCCAACAGCCGCCAGTTCAACGACCTGCGCATCCCGGGCTACGCACGCAGCGCCAAGGTGCGCGATGCCGACGAGCCCGGCAGCAAACACCGCCTGGAAAACAGCGACGGTCGCCAGGACGGCGGCGCAATCGGTGGTAGCTACCACTGGGACCACGGCTATGCCGGCCTGTCGTACAGCGGTTACGACAGCAACTATGGCTCGGTGGCCGAGTCCGGCGTGCGCCTGGACATGAAACAGGATCACTACGCCTTCGCCTCCGAACTGCGCGACCTCGACGGCCCGTTCAGCTCAGTCAAGGTAGATGCCGGTTACACCGACTACGAACACAGCGAAATCGAGGAAGGCGAGGTCCATACCACCTTCAAGAACAAGGGCTACGAAGCCCGCATCGAAGCCCGTCACCAGCCGCTAGGACCGGTGGAAGGGGTCATTGGGGCCCAGGTCAGCCGTAACGAATTTTCGGCCCTCGGCGAGGAAGCCTTCGTCCCGCATACCGATACCGACAGCGTGGCGCTGTTCATGCTCGAACAGTGGCAAGCCACCGAGCGGCTGAACCTGAGCCTGGGCGCGCGCATGGAGCACACCCGCGTAGACCCAGACGCCAAAGGCAACGAGAACTTCGTCGACGCCGACAGCGCCAGCAGCTTCAACGCCTTTAGCCTGTCGTCGGGAGCTGTGTACCAGTTCGACCCAATCTGGTCGCTGGCCGCTAACCTTGGCTACACCGAGCGCGCCCCTACCTTTTACGAGCTGTACGCCAATGGCGCGCACGTAGCCACCGGCGCGTTTGAAGTCGGTGACACCGGCCTGAACAAGGAAAAGGCCATTTCCGCCGACCTGGCGCTGCGCTTCGACAACGGCACCCACAAGGGCAGTGTTGGGGTGTTCTACAGCCATTTTCGCAACTACATCGGCCTGATCGGCACGGGCAACCTGCGTGAGGGCGGACATGATCACGACCATGACGAGGATGACCACGACCACGATCATGACGACGGCTTCCCGGAATACCAGTACCAAGGCGTGCGGGCGCGCTTCTACGGGATCGAGGCCCAGGACCGCTGGCAACTGGTCGAGAACCGTTACGGCAGCTTTGCGCTGGAGTTGTCCGGTGACTACACCCGGGCCAAGAACCTGGACAGCGGCGAGCCACTGCCCCGCATCGCCCCGCTGCGCCTGAACAGCGGCCTGGTCTGGGAACTGGACCGCTGGCAGGCGCGGGTAGACGTGCAGCACGCTGCGTCGCAGCACCGCAAACCCGCCAACGAAACCAGCACCGATGGCTACACCACCTTGGGCGCGAGCGTTGGCTACCGCTTCGACATTGGTCAAAGCCAGTGGTTGGCGTTTGTGCGCGGCGAAAACCTGACCGACCAGACCGTGCGCTATGCCAGTTCGATCCTGCGCGATATCGCACCGGCGCCGGGGCGCAGTGTGGAAGTCGGGTTGCGTACCACCTTCTGAACCACAAGCGACGAAGATCGGTGTAGAAACGGGTTCACCCGCGAATACGATGGTAGGACAACCGGCGCATTCGCGGGTGAACCCGCTCCTACACCTGCCTCGATTAATGACGACTGTTGCCCGTTCAACAACAATCCTCTGCGACAATTTGTCTTTTTTTCTTATAACTTCCCCTATATCCTCCCCGCCGCAAGCTGAAACGCTTCATCGAACAATCTTGTCGCCATATCCATTGAGGGGCCCGCCCTTCGATGCGCTTGCCGTTTTTTTCAATAATCAAAAGATAGCGCTATCTCATGTTCCAACTGCCTAAAACCTGCTACATCGGCCTCGCCCTCAGTGCCTTGGCAACCCCCGCCGGCGCCAGCGAAATGTTCGCCAGCGACTCCCCTTGGATGCTCGGCGACTGGGGCGGAACCCGCAGCGAACTGCTGGAAAAGGGCTACGAGTTCACCCTTGGCTACACTGGCGAGATGGGCAGCAACCTGCACGGCGGCTACGACCACGACCGCACCGCGCGCTACAGCGACCAGTTCACCTTCGGCAGCCACCTGGACCTGGAGAAGATCCTCGGCTGGCACGACACCGAATTCCAGCTGACCGTCACCGAGCGCCACGGCGACAACATCAGCAACGACCGCATCAACGACCCGCGTGTCGGCGGCTTCACCTCCGCCCAGGAAGTCTGGGGCCGCGGCGAAACCTGGAGGCTGACGCAGATGTGGATCAAGCAGAAGTACTTCGACGGTGCGCTGGATGTGAAATTCGGCCGCTTCGGTGAAGGCGAGGACTTCAACAGCTTCCCTTGCGACTTCCAGAACCTGGCCTTCTGCGGCTCGCAGGTGGGCAACTGGGTGGGTGGCATCTGGTACAACTGGCCAGTCAGCCAGTGGGCCCTGCGCGTGCGCTACAACCTTACCCCTGAGCTGTACGCACAGGTCGGCGTCTTCGAGCAGAACCCTTCCAACCTTGAATCTGGCAATGGTTTCAAGCTCAGCGGCAGCGGCACCCAAGGTGCGGTAATGCCGTTCGAACTGGTATGGACCCCACGTATCCAAGGCTTGAAAGGGGAATATCGTGCCGGCTACTACTACAGTAATGCCAAGGCACAAGATGTTCTCAAGGACAGCAACGGTCAGCCGGCCGCCATCAGCGGCGCCGCCTACCGCAGCAGCTCGAGCAAGCACGGCTTGTGGATTGGCGCCCAGCAGCAGGTCACCTCGCTGGCGTCCGACCAGTCACGCGGCTTGAGCGTGTTCGCCAACGCCACCGTGCATGACAAGAAGACCAATGCCATCGACAACTATGTGCAGGCAGGACTGGTATTCAAAGGGCCCTTCGATGCCCGCGCCAAGGACGACATCGGTTTCGCCCTGGCCCGCGTACACGTCAACCCTGCCTATCGCAAGAACGCCCGCCTGGCCAACCAGGCCGCCGGCCTCTACGACTACGACAACCCAGGCTTCCTGCCCGTGCAGGACACCGAGTACAGCGCCGAGCTGTACTACGGCATTCATTTGGCCGACTGGCTCACGGTACGCCCCAACCTGCAGTACATCCGCCACCCGGGCGGGGTGTCGCAGGTCGATGGCGCCCTGATCGGCGGCCTGAAGATCCAGAGCAGTTTCTAACCCCTTTTTTGACCTGACGGAGAACCTACGATGAGCACTGAAGGTGCGAACCAAGGAAGCCGCTGGCTACCGCGCCTGATTGGCGCGCTGCTGTTGCTGATGGGCCTGGCCCTGCTGGCCGGCGGTATCAAGCTGAGCCAGCTGGGCGGATCGCTGTACTACCTGATCGCCGGTATCGGCTTTGCCCTTTCGGGCATCCTGCTGCTGGCCCAACGCCAGATCGCCCTAGGCCTGTATGGCCTGGTGCTGCTGGGCAGCACCGTTTGGGCCCTGCTCGAAGTGGGCCTGGACTGGTGGCAACTGGTGCCTCGTCTGGCCATCTGGTTCGCCATCGGCGTGGTACTGCTGCTACCGTGGGCACGTCGCCCGCTGATCGGCCCGGCCAGCAAAGCCAATACTGCACTGCTCGGCCTGGCAGTGGTCGCTTCGGGCGCTTGCGCGCTGGGCAGCCAGTTCACCCATCCCGGTGAAGTGTTCGGCGAACTGGGCCGCGACAGCAGCGAAATGGCCAGTGCCGCACCGGCCATGCCCGACGGCGAATGGCAGGCCTACGGCCGTACCGAGCATGGCGACCGCTACTCGCCGCTGCACCAGATCACCCCGCAGAACGCCTACCGTCTGGAAGAGGCCTGGCGCATTCGCACCGGTGATCTGCCAACCGAAAACGACCCGGTGGAGCTGACCAACCAGAACACCCCGTTGAAGGTCAACGGCATGCTGTACGCCTGCACCGCGCACAGTCGCCTGCTGGCGCTGGACCCGGACACTGGCGCGGAAATCTGGCGCTACGACCCGCAGGTCAAGAGCCCGACCGGGACCTTCAAGGGCTTTGCCCACATGACCTGCCGTGGCGTCTCGTACTATGACGAAAACCGCTACGTCAGCCGCGACGGCAGCCCGGCACCGAAAATTACCGACGCAGGCCAGGCGGTGGCCCAAGCCTGCCCGCGTCGTCTCTACCTGCCGACTGCAGATGCCCGCCTGATCGCCATCAACGCCGACAACGGCAAGGTCTGCGAAGGTTTCGCCAACCAGGGCGTGATCGACCTCACCACCGGCATTGGCCCGTTCACCGCCGGCGGCTATTACTCCACCTCGCCTGCTGCGATTACCCGTGACCTGGTGATCATCGGTGGCCACGTCACCGACAACGAGTCGACCAATGAGCCGTCCGGGGTGATCCGCGCCTACGACGTGCACGACGGCCACCTGGTGTGGAACTGGGACAGCAACAACCCGGACGACACCAAGCCATTGGCTGCCGGCAAAATGTACAGCCGCAACTCGGCCAACATGTGGTCGATCGCCAGCGTCGACGAAGACCTTGGCATGATCTACCTGCCGCTGGGCAACCAGACCCCGGACCAGTGGGGCGCCGACCGCACCCCGGGCGCCGAGAAGTACAGCGCCGGCGTGGTCGCCCTTGACCTGGCCACCGGCAAGGCACGCTGGAACTACCAGTTCACCCATCACGACCTGTGGGACATGGACGTCGGCAGCCAGCCGACCCTGGTACACCTGAAAACCGACGATGGCGTGAAACCGGCGATCATCGTACCGACCAAGCAAGGCAGCCTGTACGTGCTCGACCGCCGCGACGGCACGCCAATCGTGCCGATCCGCGAGATCCCCACCCCACAAGGCGCAGTGGAAGGCGACCACACCTCGCCCACCCAGGCCCGCTCCGACCTCAACCTGCTCGGCCCAGAGCTGACCGAACAGGCCATGTGGGGCGCCACGCCTTTCGATCAGATGCTGTGCCGCATCCAGTTCCGCGAGCTGCGCTACGAAGGCCAGTACACCCCGCCATCCGAACAAGGTTCGTTGGTCTACCCCGGCAACGTCGGTGTATTCAACTGGGGCAGCGTGTCGGTCGACCCGGTGCGCCAGCTGCTGTTCACTTCGCCCAACTACATGGCGTTCGTGTCGAAGATGGTCCCGCGTGAGCAGGTTGCCGAAGGCAGCAAGCGCGAGAGCGAGACCAGCGGCGTGCAGCCGAACACCGGTGCACCGTATGCAGTGACCATGCACCCGTTCATGTCGCCGCTCGGCGTACCGTGCCAGGCACCCGCCTGGGGCTACGTCGCCGCCATCGACCTGTTCACCAACAAGGTGGTGTGGAAACACAAGAACGGCACCACCCGGGACAGCACTCCGGTGCCGATCGGCCTGCCGGTTGGCGTGCCAAGCATGGGTGGCTCGATCGTCACCGCCGGTGGCGTCGCCTTCCTCAGCGGCACGCTCGACCAGTACCTTCGAGCCTATGACGTGAACAACGGCAAGGAGTTGTGGAAAGCTCGCCTGCCAGCGGGTGGCCAGGCTACGCCGATGAGCTACACCGGCAAGGACGGCAAGCAGTACGTGCTGGTGACTGCCGGCGGCCATGGCTCGCTGGGCACCAAGATGGGCGATTACATCATCGCTTACAAATTAGCTGAGTAAGCGACACCGCTCCCACAGGCTCAACCCTGTGGGAGCGGCCTTGTGTCGCGATTGGGTCGCGCAGCGGCCCCAACGCTCTAGAATGCTGGATGGATTCTGGGGCTGCTGCGCAGCCCAATCGCGACACAAGGCTGCTACCGAACCATTGAAACCCATCCCTCCCCGCCCCATCTAAGCACCATAGTCATTCACGCAGGTGCCCCATGAGCGACCAGCAGGATTTCCCGGAACACCCGGACGAACACAGCGAAGTCGAACACACCCTCCAGGCCGAAACCGGCCACGCCCTCGCCCTGCCCGGCCAGCAGCTGCCGGACAAGGTCTACGTCATCCCGATCCACAACCGCCCGTTCTTCCCGGCCCAGGTACTGCCGGTCATCGTCAATGAAGAACCCTGGGCCGAAACGCTCGACCTGGTGGCCAAGTCACCGGACCACTGCCTGGCGCTGTTCTTCATGGACACCCCGCCAGAAGACCACCGCCACTTCGACACCTCGGCACTGCCGCAGTACGGCACGCTGGTCAAGGTGCACCATGCCAGCCGCGAAAACGGCAAGTTGCAGTTCGTCGCCCAGGGCCTGTCCCGGGTGCGCATCCGCAACTGGCTCAAGCACCACCGCCCGCCCTATCTGGTCGAAGTCGAATACCCGCGCCAGCCCGCCGAGCCGACCGACGAGGTCAAAGCCTACGGCATGGCACTGATCAACGCGATCAAAGAGCTGCTGCCGCTCAATCCGCTGTACAGCGAAGAGCTGAAGAACTACCTCAACCGCTTCAGCCCCAACGACCCCTCGCCGCTCACCGACTTCGCCGCCGCGCTCACCTCGGCCACCGGCAACCAGTTGCAGGAAGTGCTCGACTGCGTGCCCATGCTCAAACGCATGGAAAAGGTACTGCCAATGCTGCGCAAAGAGGTGGAAGTCGCACGCTTGCAGAACGAGATTTCGGCCGAGGTCAACCGGCAGATCGGCGAGCACCAGCGCGAGTTCTTCCTCAAGGAACAACTCAAGGTCATCCAGCAGGAGCTGGGGCTGACCAAGGACGACCGCAGCGCCGACCTCGAACAGTTCGAACAGCGCCTGGAAGGCAAGACCCTGCCGCCCCAGGCACGCAAGCGCATCGATGAAGAGATGGGCAAACTGGCCATCCTGGAAACCGGCTCACCCGAATACGCCGTCACCCGCAACTATCTGGAATGGGCCACCGCCCTGCCGTGGGGCGTGTACGGCAAAGACAAGCTCGACCTCAAGCACGCGCGCAAAGTCCTCGACCAGTACCACTCCGGCCTCGACGACATCAAGGAGCGCATTCTCGAGTTCCTCGCCGTGGGCGCCTGGAAAGGCGAGATCAGCGGTTCGATCGTGCTGTTGGTAGGCCCGCCCGGGGTGGGCAAGACCAGCATCGGCAAGTCCATCGCCGAATCGCTTGGCCGGCCGTTCTATCGCTTCAGCGTCGGCGGCATGCGTGACGAAGCCGAGATCAAGGGCCACCGCCGCACCTACATCGGTGCTCAGCCTGGCAAGCTGGTGCAGGCCCTGAAAGACGTCGAAGTGATGAACCCGGTGATCATGCTCGACGAAATCGACAAGATGGGCCAGAGCTACCAGGGCGACCCGGCCTCAGCGTTGCTGGAAACCCTCGACCCCGAGCAGAACGTCGACTTCCTGGACCACTACCTGGACCTGCGCCTGGACTTGTCCAAGGTGCTGTTCGTGTGCACTGCCAACACCCTCGATTCGATTCCCGGGCCGTTGCTCGACCGCATGGAAGTGATCCGCCTGTCTGGCTATATCACCGAAGAAAAACTGACCATCGCCAAGCGCCACCTGTGGCCCAAGCAGCTGGAGAAGGCCGGCGTTTCCAAGACCAGCCTCAGCATCAGCGACAGCGCCCTGCGCCTGGTGATCGACGGTTATGCCCGCGAGGCCGGCGTGCGCCAGCTGGAGAAGCAACTGGGCAAACTGGTGCGCAAGGCCGTGGTCAAGCTGCTGGAAAACCCCGACGCCAAGCTTAAGATCGGCACCAAGGACCTGGAGACCGCACTCGGCATACCCGTGTTCCGCAGCGAGCAGGTACTGGCTGGCAAAGGCGTCATCACCGGCCTGGCCTGGACCAGCATGGGCGGCGCCACGCTGCCGATCGAGGCGACCCGCATCCACACCCACAACCGGGGCTTCAAGCTGACCGGCAAGCTGGGGGATGTGATGAAGGAGTCTGCCGAAATCGCCTACAGCTACATCAGCTCCAACCTCAAGCAATTTGGCGGGGATCCAGGTTTCTTCAACGAAGCGTTCATCCACCTGCACGTCCCCGAAGGCGCCACGCCGAAGGACGGCCCCAGTGCCGGCATCACAATGGCCAGCGCTTTGCTTTCACTGGCCCGCGACCAGTCTGCCAAAAAAGGTGTCGCCATGACGGGCGAGCTGACCCTCACCGGTCAGGTACTGCCGATTGGCGGCGTGCGCGAGAAGGTGATTGCAGCGCGGCGGCAGAAGATTTTCGAACTGATCCTGCCGGAGCCTAACCGCGGTGACTTCGAAGAACTGCCGGACTACCTGCGCGAAGGCCTGACAGTGCATTTCGCCAAGCGCTTTGCCGACGTGGCGAAAGTGCTGTTCTAGCCTGCACCGGCCTCTTCGCGGACAAGCCCGCGCCTGCACGGGTACACTATCCCTTCAGGCGCGGGCTTACTCGCGAAAGGGTCGGCACAGGCAGCACAAATTTCCTCGATCATCGGGTATCCTCAGGCCATCGCCAGCCTTCGGAGCCACCATGACCTCTCCTCGTCTGCTCGTTCCCCTGAGCTTCGCCCTGCTTTCTGCCTGCGCGCAACAACCCTCGCAGCCTGTTGACCTGGACGCCGAAAGCGAATGCCCCAAGCGCCTGCAGGTCGGCCAGATCCTCACGCTTACCCTGCCCAGCAACCCCACCACCGGCTACCGCTGGCTGGTACAGAACCCGGCGCCCAACGTATTGCAAAGCCTTGGCCCCGAGGTTTACAGCGCGCCTGAAGACACCGGTATCGTTGGCAGCTCGGGCCTATCGACCTGGCGCTTCCAGGCCCGCGCTACGGGCGAAGGGAACCTGGTGTTGGTCTACCAGCAACCCTGGGCCCCGGAAGTGCGCCCGGTACAGACCTTCGATTGCAGCATCCGGGTCAATTGAACGCAAAGCGCTGGTCAGCCAACCATGCATCAAGGCTGCGGTTTGGCTAGAATGCGCCCCCTGCCTATCACCAGCCGCCTGGATTCGCCGTGAGCAAACAACCCGACCGCCTTTTCTCCCAACCCCTGGAGCAGGTGCCCGACTTCGTCTTCAACGAAGACGTCGTGCGTGTGTTCCCGGACATGATCAAGCGCTCGGTGCCCGGTTACCCAACCATTGTCGAGAACCTCGGGGTTCTGGCCGCTCGGTTCGCCCAGCCAGGCACCGCACTGTACGATCTGGGTGCATCGCTGGGTGCCGTTACCCAGTCGCTGCGGCGCCATGTGCGCAGCGACGGCTGCAGGGTAATCGCGGTGGATAACTCCGCCGCCATGGTCGAGCGCTGCCGCCAGTACCTCACTGCGCAGGATTCGATGTTCCAGGAGTTGCTGCCAGTGCACGTGCTGGAAGCCGATATCCTTGCCCTGCCCTTCGAGCCCGCCTCGGTAGTGGCGATGAACTTCACCCTGCAGTTCATCGCACCTGACCAGCGCCTTGAACTGCTCGGGCGAATCCGCCAGGCGCTGCTGCCCGGCGGCGCGCTGATTCTGTCGGAAAAGCTGCGCTTCGCCGATGAGCAAGAGCAGGACCTGCTCAATGAACTGCACCTGGATTTCAAACGGGCCAATGGCTACAGCGAACTGGAGATCGCCCAGAAGCGCAGCGCCATCGAAAACGTGATGAAGCCCGATACACTCGAAACCCACCAGGAACGCCTACGCGCAGCCGGCTTCTCGAAAGTGGTCCCTTGGTTCCAATGCCTTAACTTCGCCTCGTTGATAGCCCTGCCATGATCGATCTGTCTCCCCTCGTCCGCCGCCTGACGGGCACGCCCCTGGCTTCCTGGTCGCAAGGCCTGCAAGCACAACTGGACGCCAAGCTGGAAAAGGGTCACGGTGACCTCGACCGCTGGCGCGGGGCGCTGGAAGCCCTGCCCGCCCTGCAACCCAGTGAGATCGACCTGGTCAACGGGTTGCGTCTGGATTGCGACTGCGACGACGCCACCCGCGCGCAGATGCGCCAGGCACTGATGGGACTGTCGCCTTGGCGCAAAGGGCCGTTCGACCTGTTCGGCGTGCACGTTGACACCGAATGGCGTTCGGACTGGAAGTGGTCACGGGTCGGCCCGCACCTGGACCTCAAGGGCAAGCGTGTACTCGACGTGGGCTGTGGCAATGGCTACTACCAATGGCGCATGCTCGGCGCCGGCGTAGACATGGTGATTGGCGTCGACCCCAACTGGCTGTTCTTCTGCCAGTTCCAGGCCGTGCAGCAATACCTGCCGGAGTTGCCGGCCTGGCACCTGCCGTTCGCCCTGGAAGACCTGCCCGCCAACCTGGAAGGTTTCGATACCGTGTTTTCCATGGGCGTGTTCTATCACCGCCGCTCGCCCATCGAGCACTTGCTGGCGCTCAAGGACTGCCTGGTCAAGGGTGGCGAGCTGGTGCTGGAAACGCTGGTTATCGAGGGCGACGAAAACCAGGTGCTGGTGCCTGAGGACCGCTACGCACAGATGCGCAACGTCTGGTACCTGCCGTCGGTACCGGCGCTGGCCCGCTGGTTGCGCCGTGCCGGCTTCAGCGATGTGCGCTGCGTCGACGTGAGCGTGACCAGCGTCGAGGAGCAGCGCAGCACCGATTGGATGCGCTACCAGTCACTGAGCGACTTCCTCGACCCGAACGACCACAGCAAGACCGTCGAAGGCCTGCCTGCCCCTCGCCGCGCCACCCTGCTGGCGCGCAAATGAGAAAGGCGCCCGCAGGGGCGCCTGAATACACTTGCGGCGAGGAGCCGACAAATCAGCGCGAAGCCGCCACGATCAGCGCCTTCATTTCGGCCACAGCAGCCTTGAAGCCGACAAACAGGGCATGCGCCACCAGCGCATGACCAATGTTCAGTTCATTGATACCCTTGATCGCCGCTACCGCCTCGACGTTGTGGTAGTGCAGCCCGTGACCCGCATTGACGATCAGCCCCTGCCCCACGCCAAACGCCACACCCTCGACGATACGCTTGAGCTCTTCAGCCACATCGGTGGGGGTTTCGGCATCGGCATAACGGCCGGTGTGCAGCTCGATGGCCGGTGCACCAACCCGACGCGAAGCCTCGATCTGCCGTTCGTCGGCGTCGATGAACAGCGACACCTCGGCACCGGTACGCGCCAGCCGTTCCACTGCAGCCTTGATCCGCGCTTCCTGCCCTGCCACGTCCAGGCCACCTTCGGTGGTCAGCTCCTGACGGGTTTCGGGTACCAGGCAGATGTGCGCCGGCCGAATCTTTTCGGCAAAGGCCATCATCTCTTCGGTGACGCCCATCTCGAAGTTCATGCGGGTCTGCAGTACATCCTTGAGCAGCACGACGTCACGCTCCTGGATGTGCCGGCGGTCTTCGCGCAGGTGCACGGTGATGCCATCGGCGCCTGCTTCCTCGGCGTCCAGGGCAGCCTTGACCGGGTCAGGGTAGCGCGTGCCACGGGCCTGGCGCAGGGTCGCCACGTGGTCGATGTTGACGCCAAGAAGCATGCGGTTGCTGTGAGTCACGAAAGGCTCTCCTGAGGATTGAGCCCAACAGCATACGTCCTGATCAGCGCTTGCGAAACAGTTCCCGGCTGACCAGCGGTTTTGCCCCCAGGTGAACTGCCAGTGCCTGGCGCATCAGCCGCTTCGCGGCAAGCAAGGCGCCAGGGGCATCCCAGTCGGTTTGGGCCAGGGCCAGCAGTTCGGTGCCACGGAACAGGCCGGGCTGCGCCAGCTCAACACGCTCCAGGCCGGCGTCAACGCGCAAGCGGTACAGGCCATCGGCGGCAATGGGCTGCTCGTTGACGTCATGGTGCAAGGAAAACGCATAACCGAGTTCGTCCAGCAGCCGCCATTCGAACGAGCGCAGCAGGGGTTCCAGCGGTCGACCGGCGCTCAGTGCCTGCAAGGTCAAGGTGTAGTGCTCGAACAGGGCCGGGAACGGCGCTTCGGCAGGCAACAGGCGCATCAGCAGCTCATTGAGGTACAGCCCGCTGAACAGCGCATCGCCGTGAAGCCAGGCGGCGATGCCGGTGCTGTCCATGCGGCTGACATTCTTCAGTTCGCCACGCCCACGCAGCTCCACCTCCAGCGACACGAACGGTCGCACCAGACTACCGCCCTTACCCCGCGCGCGACGCAACACGGCACGCATGCGGCCCTGCGGGGTGAAGAAATCTACCAGCGCGCTGGTTTCCTTGTAGGCACGGCTGTGCAGTACGTAGGCTGGCTGGCCGACAGGTTGTTCCATTAAAAATCACTCGCGCCTAAAGTTGCACCGGCCCTTGTGGGAGCGGCCTTGTGTCGCGAAAAGGGCCGCAAAGCGGCCCCAGATTTTTAGCTTCGCAGCATAAATCGCCGGGGCTGCTGCGCAGCCCTAACGCGACACAAGGCCGCTCCTACAGGGACCAGCGCGCGGCTTACAGGTCGCCGTAGCCCAGCGAACGCAGTGCGCGCTCGTCGTCGGACCAGCCGCCCTTTACCTTGACCCACAGGTTGAGCATGACCTTGGAATCGAACAGCACTTCCATGTCCTTGCGCGCCTCGGAACCGATGCGCTTGATGCGCTCGCCCTTGTCACCAATGATGATTTTCTTCTGGCCATCGCGTTCAACCAGGATCAACGCGTGAATGTGCAGCACATGGCCCTGCTGCTTGAACTCCTCGATCTCCACGGTGATCTGGTACGGCAACTCCGCGCCCAGCTGACGCATGATCTTCTCGCGTACCAGTTCAGCGGCCAGGAAGCGGCTGCTACGGTCGGTGATCTGGTCTTCGGGGAAGAAATGATCGTTCTCGGGCAGGTGCTTGGCGATCTGTGCTTCCAGCGCTTCAAGGTTGTGCCCCTGCTGTGCGGAAATCGGCATCACCTCGGCGTTCGGCAGTTGCTCTTGCAGCCACTGCAGGTGCGGGATCAGCTCGGCTTTCTCTTCCATGCGGTCGGTCTTGTTGACCGCGATGATCAGCGGGCCGGTGACATACTGCACGCGCTCCAGAACCAGTTGGTCCTCGTCGGTCCACTTGGTACGGTCGACCACGAAGATAACCACGTCGACGTCCTTGAGGGCAGCGGAGGCGTTGCGGTTCATGTAACGGTTCAGGGCCTTGTCGTTGGCCTTGTGCATACCGGGGGTATCGACGTAGATGGCCTGCACATCACCTTCGGTCTTGATGCCGAGCATGTTGTGGCGGGTGGTCTGCGGCTTGCGCGAGGTAATCGCCAGCTTCTGGCCCAGGATGTGGTTGAGCAGGGTCGACTTGCCGACGTTGGGACGGCCGACAATGGCTACGTAGCCGCAGCGGGTCGGGTTGCTATCAGTCATTGCCATTCTCCACGCCCAGGGCGATCAGTGCAGACGCGGCGGCGACTTGCTCGGCAATACGCCGGCTAACGCCTTGACCACGGCTCTTGTTGTTCAGCAGTACCACTTCGCATTCGACGAAGAAGGTCCGGCAGTGTGGTTCACCCTGGATATCCACGACTTCGTAACGCGGCAGCTCACAGCTGCGCGACTGCAGGAACTCTTGCAGGCGGGTTTTCGGATCTTTATTGGTGTCGACCAGTGTCAGGCCTTCGAACTCATCGGCCAGCCAGGCCAGGATGCGCTCCCGGGCGGTGTCCATGTCGGCGTCCAGGTAGATGGCACCAATCAGTGCCTCCAGGGCGTCGGCCAGGATCGACTCGCGGCGAAAGCCGCCGCTCTTTAGTTCTCCAGAACCCAGGCGCAGGTAATCGCCCAGGTCAAAACCACGGGCCAGACGGGCCAGGGTCTCACCCTTGACCAACCGCGCACGCAGCCGCGACAACTGGCCTTCGCGGGCCTGCGGAAAACGCTCGAACAGCGCTTCGCCGGCAACGAAGTTGAGAATGGCGTCACCGAGGAACTCCAGGCGCTCATTGTTGCGCCCGGCGTAACTGCGATGGGTCAGCGCCAGGAGCATCTGGTCCTGGTTCTTGAAGGTGTAACCGAGCTTTCGCTCCAGACCGGCAAGGGAAGCACTCATGCGGCCACCCGATCGTTGTTCAACGCGTTGTTCAAATCAACATCCTGAAAGACTGTTTGGCTGTGGTCCGCCGATCGATTTGCGGCGAATCTCCCGATCCCTGAGAACACAGCCTATGTCAGAAATGCATTCGGCGCTGTCTGCTGGACAGCGCCGATGGGTATCAATGGATCAGGCCAACCCGCGACAGGTTGGGCAAGTGGCTGAGTTTGGGCTCTGGCCAGCTCATCCACACCGCGAAGGCCTTGCCGACAATGTTCCGGTCCGGAACCATGCCGTGCAGTTCCTTGGGAATGTTCGGGTCATCCCAGAAACGGCTATCGTTGGAGTTGTCGCGGTTGTCGCCCATCATGAAGTAATGGCCCGCAGGTACGGTCCACTGCTGGTCCGGCGGCATGCGATAACGGCTCATTTCCTTGCGGATCAGGTGTTCGGCCGCGCCGAGCTTTTCCTTGTACAGCTGAGCACTGCCCAGGGTACCCGGCTCGCTGCCCACCAGTTGTTCGGCAACGGGCTGGCCGTTGACGAACAGCCGCTTGTCGTTGGTGTAGCGGACCACGTCGCCCGGCAGGCCAACCACACGCTTGATGTAGTTGACATTCGGGTCGCTCGGGTAACGGAACACCATCACATCCCCGCGTTGCGGGTCACCGACCTCGATGACCTTCTTGTCGATCACCGGCAGGCGAATGCCGTACGAGAATTTGTTCACCAGGATGAAGTCGCCCACTTCCAGGGTCGGTTTCATCGATCCCGAAGGAATCTGGAACGGCTCGACCAGGAACGAACGCAGCACCAGCACGATGAACAGCACCGGGAAGAACGACTTGCCGTACTCGACCAGCAACGGCTCCTTGTTCAGCCGTTCGACCACCGCCATCTCAGGCTGGCTGACGCTGCCCTGATAGTTGGCGATTGCCGCACGCCGGCGCGGGGCCAGGAACAGCAGGTCGATCAAGCCCAGCAGACCGCAGATGAAGACGGCGATGACCAGCAACAGCGGGAAATTTAGCGACATAGGACCTAGCTATCCAACCTGAGCACGGCGAGGAAGGCTTCTTGTGGAATTTCCACATTGCCCACCTGTTTCATGCGTTTCTTACCGGCCTTCTGCTTCTCCAGCAGCTTCTTCTTACGGCTGACGTCACCGCCGTAGCACTTGGCCAGTACGTTCTTTCTGAGCGCCTTGACGGTTGTCCGCGCAATGATCTGGCCGCCAATGGCTGCCTGGATCGCTACGTCGAACATCTGCCGAGGGATCAGTTCCTTCATCTTCTCGGTCAACGCACGGCCTTTGTAGGCCGCGTTGTCGCGGTGCACGATCAATGCCAGGGCATCGACCTTGTCGCCGTTGATCAGCACGTCCAGCTTGACCAGGTTGGCCGACTGGTAGCGATCGAAATGATAATCCAGCGAAGCATAGCCGCGGCTGGTGGATTTGAGGCGGTCGAAGAAATCGAGCACCACTTCGTTCATCGGCATGTCGTAACGCACCTGCACCTGGCTGCCGAGGAACTGCATGTCGCGCTGTACGCCACGCTTCTCGATGCACAGGGTGATGACGTTGCCCAGGTGCTCCTGCGGAACCAGGATGGTCGCGGTGACGATCGGCTCGCGGAAGTCGGCTACAGCCGAAACGTCCGGAAGCTTGGACGGGTTGTCGACGACGATGGTTTCGCCAGTTTTCAACTCCAGCTCGTAGATCACGCTGGGTGCGGTGGTGATCAGGTCCAGGTCGTATTCGCGCTCCAGGCGCTCCTGGATGATCTCCATGTGCAACATGCCCAGGAAACCGCAACGGAAGCCAAAGCCCAGCGCGTCGGAGCTTTCCGGCATGTACTGCAGCGAGGAGTCGTTCAGGGTCAGCTTCTGCAGAGCGTCGCGGAAATCCTCGAAGTCGTCGGAACTGACCGGGAACAGGCCGGCATAGACCTGCGGCTGGATCTTCTTGAAGCCTGGCAACACCTCGACTTCAGGGGTCGAGGACAGGGTCAGGGTGTCGCCAACCGGGGCACCGTGGATGTCCTTGATGCTGGCGATGATGAAGCCTACTTCGCCGGCTTTCAGATCAGCAGTCTGGGTGTGTTTCGGGGTGAAGACACCGACGCTGTCGACCAGGTGCACCTTGCCAGTGGACTTGACCAGGATCTTGTCGCCTTTCTTGACGCGGCCCTGGCGCACGCGCACCAGCGAGACCACACCCAGGTAATTGTCGAACCAGGAGTCGATGATCAGCGCTTGCAGCGGTGCATCGATCTCACCTTCTGGCGCGGGGATGGTGTGCACCAGGCGCTCGAGCACCTCGTCCACGCCCATGCCGCTCTTGGCGCTGCAGGCCACGGCGTCGGTGGCGTCGATACCGATGATCTTCTCGATCTCGTCCTTGACACGGTCCGGGTCGGCCTGGGGCAGGTCCATCTTGTTCAGGACCGGCATGACCTCCAGGCCCTGCTCGATGGCGGTGTAGCAGTTGGCTACGGACTGGGCCTCCACGCCCTGGCCGGCGTCAACCACCAGCAGTGCCCCCTCACAGGCCGCCAGCGAGCGCGAGACTTCGTAGGTGAAGTCGACGTGGCCGGGCGTGTCGATGAAGTTCAGCTGGTAGGTCTTGCCGTCCTGCGCCTTGTAGTGAAGCGTGACGCTGTGGGCCTTGATGGTGATACCGCGCTCACGCTCCAGGTCCATGGAATCGAGCACCTGGGCTTCCATCTCGCGCGCCGACAGGCCACCGCACATCTGGATGAAACGGTCAGCCAGCGTCGACTTGCCATGGTCGATGTGGGCGATGATGGAGAAATTGCGGATATGACTCAAATCACTCACGGGTCAACACTCGAAAAGGCTGCGAGCCGGACGCCCGCCGAAAAATAGCCGGGAATTGTACCTTAAGCTGCTGGGTTATGGGAGATTCCTCTGTCCGACTGTACACAGCAATCATTCCCGCAATTGTGAATATTCATGAAAAAGGGCAGCCGAAGCTGCCCTTTCGCCTTGCGAAACCGCTTATTCAGCAAGCTTGAAGGTGATGAAGCTGGCACGGCCCTGACGCAGTACGCGCATCGACACGGAACGGTTCTTCGGCAGTTCCTTGGCAATTTCGGTGAATTCCTTGGCCGAACCGATGGCCTGGTTGTTCAGATGGCTGATGACATCACCCGGGCGCAAGCCGATCATGGCTGCCGGACCATCCTGCACTTCCTTGATGACCACACCACCTTTGAGCTCCAGGGATTTTTTCTGCTCGGCGGTCAGGTCGGCGACCGAGACACCCAGGCGGTTGCTGCTGCGCTCGGCGCTGCCTTCGGTGCCAGCGCCAATGTCAACGTCGTCATCCGGCAGCGCGCCGACGCTGATGTCCAGGTTCTGGCGCTTGCCATTGCGAATGATTTCCAGCTTGGCCTTCTCGCCATCCTTGAGGCCGCCTACCAAGTGCGGCAGATCGGCCGACATGACGATTGGCTGGCCGTTCATGCTAAGGATCACGTCGCCCACCTGCAGGCCGCCTTTGGCTGCCGGGCCGTTTTCCAGCACCTGGGCCACCAGGGCGCCCGCCGGCTTGTCCAGGCCGAACGATTCAGCCAGGTCCTTGTTGACCTCCTGAATCACCACGCCCAGCCAGCCGCGGCTGACCTTGCCGTCTTTCTTCAGCTGGTTGGAGACATCGATCGCCACATCGATCGGGATGGCGAACGACAGGCCCATGAAACCGCCAGAACGGGTGAAGATCTGCGAGTTGATCCCCACCACTTCGCCTTTCATGTTGAACAGCGGGCCGCCGGAGTTACCCGGGTTGATGGCCACGTCGGTCTGGATGAACGGTACGTAGGTGTCATTGGGCAGGGTCCGGCCCTTGGCGCTGACGATACCTTTGGTCACCGAATGGTCGAAGCCGAACGGCGAACCGATGGCCAGCACCCACTCGCCCACCTTGAGCTTCTCGGAGTCACCCAGCTTCACCGTCGGCAGGTTCTTGCCCTCGACTTTCAGCAGCGCCACGTCAGTGCGCGGGTCAGTACCGACCAGCTTGGCCTGCAGCTCGCTGCGGTCCGACAGGCGGACGATGATCTCGTCGGCATCGGCCACTACATGGTTATTGGTGAGCACGTAGCCATCACTGGAAATGATGAAGCCCGAGCCCAGCGACTGCGCCTCGCGCTGGCGGTCGCCGCGCGGCGAACGCGGCTGCTGGGGCATGTTGCGCTCGAAGAACTCGCGGAACATCGGCGGCAGGCCTTCCAGATCCGGCATCTGGTTTGCGGCGATCCGGCGGTCAGGCAGTTTCTGCTTGGTACTGATGTTGACCACCGCCGGCGAAGCCTGCTCCACCAGGGTGGTGAAGTCCGGCAGGGCTTCCTCGGCCTGGGCGGTGAGTACTTGGCCGAGCATCAGCACAGCGGCGAACATCATTAGGTAGGATTTCAAGCGTGGTATTGACATACGACTCCCGTCACAACGAGCGGTAGTTTGGAAAGACCCCTGCACAACGCAGAAAAGGCCAGGCTCTTCAAAGCCTGACCTATAGAAAATTTGCCGATGGATTGCAAATGACAATGCTTTAATTTCATTTCAGGCGTATGCCCACCTGCCTTGGCTCGGCACGCAAAAGCGCGCCATTACTGGCGCGCCTGGGCATCCTGGGGGCGCATCGACAGGGCGACGCGTTCTGCCGTACCCAGCGGAACTTCGCCAACTACGGTCACCATCACTTTGCCCTTGGGTGTATTCAGGCGACGCGAGACTGCCGAGGTCGGGCCTAGCTGGGTGCGCATGTCGGTGCCGCCATCATCGCTCACTTGCTCGATGAACACCGAAAAACGCGCCAGGCCGTCGTCATACATCAGGCTGCTGACCGAACTGTTGCGCTTGGGATCACGGCGTACCGAGCTGTTGACCAGCTCGAAACCGGGTGGCAGCCAGTCCGAACGCCAACCCGCGACGGTATCATTGCTGCCGGCTGCCACATGCTGCACTGGCTTGCAGGCGGCACCTGGGCGCAAGTCTGCGTCGCTGGGTATTTCATCGGTATCGAGACGGGTCATCTGGAAGCGTTCCAGCAACTGCCCCTTGTCGTTGAGCATCAACGAACGCAGCGGCAAACCCGAGTGACGGTCCAGATGCAATTCGAATGCATAGCGATGCTGGTCGCGTGGCGTGAGCGTAATGATCACGGCATCGCGCCCGGCGACCCGTGACTTGCCTGCCACACTCAAATTGTACCAACCCATCAGTTTCAGCGGATCAAGCACACGCGGTGCAGTATCCGGCGGCGCCGTGACACCGCTGGCCAAGGCCCCGCTGACACACTCCACCTTGCCATCCACGCGCACGATTTCCTGGGCGGCGCCATCAAGCTGCAACAGCCGCTCGCTGACTTTGCCGTCGTCGACCCTGTGCCAGATGTCGTGGGAGGAGAAACTGCCGTTGCGTTCGTAGACGAACGAACCTTGATAGCTCTGTTTTTGCTCGGCCTGTGCCAGCTTGTTCAGCCACTCACTCGCCTCAGGCGAAGAATTGGCCGCCAATGCTGGCACCGTCATGCAGCTGCCAATCAGCAGCGACAAGAGAGGTAGCGCGCGCATGATCCTCCTTACTTAACGGTTTTCCAGGCTGGCGGCGCGGGCATACGGCAAGGCGGTTTCAGTGCCCTTGAGCGCAGATTCCTGGGCATGCTGGCGCAGGTAGCCTGGCAGACGCTGATCCCAGCCGGCCTGGTTCTGCAGCACGCCATTGGCCATTGGCCCGGTCGGTTGCTCACTGCTTTCACTATAGCCTGCCAAAACGGCCGGGCCTTGCGCTTGTGGCACACTCAGGCCCTGCTGGACAGGCTGCTGGGCAGCAAGCTCTGCACCCGTGATCTCGTCCTGGTTGTACATACGCACACCGGCCAGTACCGCGACAGTAACCGAGGCGGCTACCGCCAGACGGCCAATGCTGCGCCAAGGGCCTTTCCTGACCTTGGCTGGCACGGCTTCGTCGGCCAGCGCCGCGGACACCGCAGAGGCGATATCCAGGTTAGGCAGCAGCAGCTCCTTGTGCATGGCTGCACGGGCAACCTGGTAACGCGACCAGGTGGCACGGGTTTCGGCGTCGTCGACGGCGTTCAACACCCGACGCAGTTCCAGTTCATCCGCTTCGTTATCCATCACCGCGGACAGCGATTCCTGCAAAGCTTCACGACTCATGGCGGTTCCTCTCTTGGCGCTGTCGCCGCTGTCTCAGGTTTCCTGCAACAACGGCTGCAGGGCTTTATCTATGGCCTCCCGAGCGCGGAAGATTCGAGAGCGCACGGTACCCACCGGACATTGCATGACACTGGCAATGTCTTCGTAACTCAGCCCGTCGAACTCGCGTAGCGTCAATGCAGTACGCAGGTCTTCGGGCAGTTGCTGGATGGTGCGATGGACAGTGCCTTCGATTTCATCCCGCAACAACGAGCGCTCTGGGGACTCGAGATCCTTGAGGCCATGATCGCCGTCGTAAAACTCCGCATCCTCGGAGCTCACATCACTGTCTGGCGGCCGTCTTCCACGGGACACCAGGTAGTTCTTCGCCGTGTTGATGGCGATGCGGTACAGCCACGTATAAAACGCACTGTCGCCGCGGAAGTTGCCAAGCGCACGGTAGGCCTTGATGAAGGCTTCCTGTGCTACATCCTGGGCCTCGTGGGTATCGTGGACAAACCGCACGATCAACCCGAGAATCTTGTGCTGATACTTCAGCACCAACAGATCGAAAGCTCGCCTGTCGCCGCGCTGAACGCGCTCGACAAGCTGCTGATCCTCTTCCTGGGTTAGCATGAACACTCCTCAGTGAACTCGAAGGAGCGTTGCATCAGCCATCGTTCAGGCTTGCAACCATAGACTCGGGCTTTGCGCAAAAGTTCTCCCCTCCAAGCAAGTTTCCTGCAGCCCTTGGTCGGCTTGCACGGAAGACGCGGCGCGGTCACGGCCGGCTACGTCGATAATCAGGTTTCAAATACACAGGGGTAAGCCTGGAAAGGCCTGCCGCCCTGCGTCGCCGCGGCAAATTGTGGCGTACGGGCAGCCTTCATAGGATTTCCGGCCATGTCGGAAAGTTCCCACAAAGGTTGTCGCAACCTGGCAGGTAGCATGGAAATGGGCCACCCGGGGCTGCTATAAAGACATCCCGACACGTTTAACGATAGTTTCACAATGCCATCCGCGCGTGACCATTGTGCCGTGCCCCTCCCAAAGATTACTAGTGTCCCGACATGAGCCAACAATTCCAACATGATGTCCTGGTGATCGGCAGCGGTGCCGCCGGTCTCAGCCTGGCACTTAACCTTCCCAGCCACCTTCGCGTTGCCGTGCTGAGCAAGGGCGACCTGGCCAACGGCTCGACCTTCTGGGCCCAGGGCGGCGTCGCTGCAGTGCTGGACAACACCGATACTGTGCAGTCGCATGTCGAGGACACCCTCAATGCCGGCGGCGGGCTGTGCCATGAAGACGCAGTGCGCTTTACCGTCGAGCACAGCCGCGAAGCGATCCAGTGGCTGATCGAGCAAGGCGTGCCCTTCACCCGCGATGAGCACTACAGCGTCGACGATGGCGGCTTCGAGTTCCACCTCACCCGTGAAGGGGGCCACAGCCACCGGCGCATCATCCACGCCGCCGACGCTACCGGCGCGGCAATCTTCACCACGCTGCTGGAACAGGCTCGCCAGCGCCCGAACATCCAGCTGCTGGAGCAGCGGGTGGCGGTCGACCTGATCACTGAACGCCGCCTGGGCCTGCCCGGCGAACGCTGCCTGGGCGCCTACGTGCTCGACCGCAACACCGGCGAGGTAGACACCTTCGGCGCGCGCTTCACCGTGCTGGCCACTGGCGGTGCGGCCAAGGTTTACCTCTATACCAGCAACCCTGATGGTGCCTGCGGCGACGGTATCGCCATGGCCTGGCGGGCCGGTTGCCGGGTGGCGAACCTGGAATTCAACCAGTTCCACCCGACCTGCCTGTATCACCCGCAGGCCAAGAGTTTCCTGATCACCGAAGCCCTGCGCGGCGAGGGCGCCCTGCTGCGCCTGCCCAACGGCGAACGCTTCATGCCACGCTTCGACCCACGCGAAGAGCTGGCCCCACGGGACATCGTGGCCCGCGCCATCGACCACGAGATGAAGCGCCTGGGCGTGGACTGCGTATACCTGGACATCACTCACAAACCCGCAGATTTCATCAAGAGCCACTTCCCCACCGTGTACGAGCGCTGCCTGGCCTTTGGCATCGATATCACCCGCCAGCCGATCCCGGTGGTACCAGCGGCGCATTACACCTGCGGCGGGGTGATGGTCGACGACTGCGGCCACACCGACGTACCTGGCCTGTATGCCATCGGCGAAACCAGTTTCACCGGCCTGCACGGCGCCAACCGCATGGCCAGCAACTCGCTGCTGGAATGTTTTGTGTACGGACGCGCCGCCGCTGCCGACATCCAGGCGCACCTGGGGCAAGTGGCCATGCCCAAAGCCTTGCCCGGCTGGGACGCCAGCCAGGTGACCGACTCGGACGAGGACGTGATCATTGCGCACAACTGGGACGAACTGCGGCGCTTCATGTGGGACTACGTCGGCATCGTGCGCACCAGCAAGCGCCTGCAGCGGGCCCAGCACCGCATTCGCCTGCTGCTGGATGAAATCGACGAGTTCTACAGCAACTACAAGGTCAGCCGTGACCTGATCGAGCTGCGCAACCTGGCGCAAGTGGCCGAACTGATGATCCTGTCCGCCATGCAGCGCAAGGAAAGCCGAGGGTTGCATTACACACTGGACTATCCAGGGATGCTGGACGAGGCCAAGGACACCATCCTCAGCCCGCTCTGAAAAGGGCGTCGCGGCCTTCGCGTGCTCGCCCGCTCCCACAGGGGGTTAACTGCCGTGCAGCATTGCGCAGTACCTGTGGGTGCGGGCGAGCCCAAGAAGAAACTGACCCGATCCTGATCTATGCCCGGCTCACCGCAGCCCAGCGCCGCCGGCTGAACTTCAATCGCACGCGCAATCGCCGATGCTCATCCGGCCCCAGCGCATCCCGCGGTACGCACTGGCTCTGCCCCAACCACCGCCCCGCCCGCTCAAAGCGCAACACCACCAGCCCAGGCAAAGCCACGCTGTCCCGGCACAAGCGCACTGACTGCCACCCATAGGCACGGCTGAATACCTGCCAGCCCCGCACATCACGGCGCAGGCCGACAACAGCATGCCCATGGGTCAACAGGATACGTCGGGGAATGGCCCAGCCAGCGTGGGCCGTGCAGGCGGCGACAACCGAAAAGGTCAGCCACCCGGGCAGCGGGCTCGCCCACACGGCAAGCCACGCCAGTACCTGACAAGCCAGGTAGGCCACCAGCAGCAGGCGCGAGCCTTGCCAGCGGCACTCGAAGCACTCACTTGGGCTGGACACGGTCCAGAATGATGCGGACCATGCGCTGCAGTTCCGGGTCTTCGGACTCGGTGCGCTCCATGAACCAGCCGAACATGTCCTGATCCTCGCAGCTCAAGAGACGCACGTACAGTTCACGGTCGGTCTCATTGAGGGTGGGGTAGACTTCCTGGGTGAAAGGCACCAGCAGTACGTCCAGTTCCAGCATGCCGCGGCGGCTGTGCCAGAAAAGCCGGTTGAGTTCAGTTTGTTCGACCATGGGGCCCTCCTCGAATGGGCCGCCAGTATACAGCCAGGCGCGCGAAGCGACACCGGGCGTTGGTCTAGTCACCTACCTATTTTGTTACCGGCGTTCTATGATGGCCGCCAGTCTTTAGCCACCGCGATGACCCATGGCCGATTCCGCTTTCTTCTGCCCCCTGTCCCACGAGGGCATCCTCGCCGTCCGCGGCTCCGATGCAGGCAAGTTCCTGCAAGGCCAGCTGACCTGCAACATCAACTACCTCAGCCAGGAACACGCCAGCCTCGGCGCCCGCTGCATGGTCAAGGGGCGCATGCAGTCGAGCTTCCGCATAGTGCCCGAAGGCAACGGCTACTTGCTGGCCATGGCCAGTGAACTGCTCGACGCGCAACTGGCCGACCTGAAAAAATACGCCGTGTTCTCCAAGGCCACGCTGACCGACGAAAGCACCGCATGGGCACGCTTCGGCCTGCAAGGTGGCGACGCTGCACTGCAGGCGCTGGGGCTTTTCGTGCCCGCAGCCGCCGGTAGCACCGTGCGCCATGACGGGCTGATCGCGATCGCCGTGTCCGCCGGCCGGGTTGAGCTGTGGGTGCCGGCGGCTGACGCCGAGCCTGTACGCCAGGCCCTTGCCGCAGCGCTGCCCGAAGGCACGCTAAACGACTGGCTGCTGGGCCAGATTCGCGCAGGTATCGGCCAGGTCATGGGCCCGACCCGTGAACTGTTCATCCCGCAGATGATCAACCTGCAGGCCGTCGACGGCGTCAGCTTCAAGAAAGGCTGCTACACCGGCCAGGAAATCGTCGCCCGCATGCAGTACCTGGGCAAACTCAAGCGCCGCCAGTACCGCCTGGCCCTGGACCAGCAGGCCATTCCGGCCCCGGGCGCCGAGATTTTCTCACCCACCCATGGGTCGTCGGTCGGTGAAGTGGTCATTGCTGCCGGCAACGGCACGGGCTGCGAACTGCTCGCGGTGCTCAGCGCCGAGGCAGTGGAAGACGGCAACCTGCACCTGGGCAGCCTCGAAGGCCCGCGCCTGCAGGTGCTGACCCTGCCTTACGAACTGGACCGCGACCGGGAAATCCAGCGCTGACCAGCCTGCCCCACCCCTGTGGCGGGGCCGCACCACCACTGCGGTAGACATGCCCATGAACAAGCTGGCCGAGTTGGTTCAAGCACAATTGCTTGACGCCATCGAAAAGGATGACCTGGTCCTGCCAACCCTGCCCGAGGTTGCCTTGAGCATCCGTGAAGCAGCGGAAGACAGCGAGATCAGCGTAGCGGCCCTGAGCAAGGTGATTGGCCGCGACGCGGCCCTGTCAGCGCGCCTGATCAAAGTCGTCAACAGCCCACTGCTGCGTGCTGCGGTCGAAGTGACCGACCTGCATACCGCCATCACACGGCTAGGCATCAACTACAGCTGCAACCTGGCCATCGGCCTGGTGATCGAGCAGATTTTTCATGCCCGCTCGTCGGCCGTCGAGCAGAAACTGCGCGATATCTGGGCCAGTAGCCTGGAAGTGGCGGGCATCAGCTACGAAATCTGCCGCCGCTTTACACCTCTCAAGCCTGACCAGGCCACCTTGGGTGGGCTGGTCAACCAGATTGGCGCGCTGCCGGTACTCATCTATGCCGAAGAGCACAACGAACTGTTGTCCGACCCGGTTTGCCTGCATTACGTGATCGAGCAACTCCAGCCGGTGCTGGGGGACAAGATCCTCAAGGCCTGGGAGTTTCCGGAGCAGTTGGTCAACCTGCCGAGCCAGGTTCATGACCTGGACCGCCAGACTGACAAGATCGATTACATCGACATCGTGCAGATCGCCCGCTGCATCAGTCAGCGCGGGCGCCACCGTCCCTTGGCTGCGCTGCCGGCTTACCGCCATCTGGGGCTGCCGTTTGGCACCGAGCTGGAGGTCGATGAACTGCTAGAGGCGCGGAGCATGTTGCGCTGAGCTGTAACAGCCTGCCAGGGCCCTTTCGCAGGTGAGCCCGCGAAAGGGCCGACCCAGGCAAACCCTCAATCCGCAATAAAACTCACCCGCACCCGCAACCCGCCCTTCTCGCCATCATGCAGGCTCACCTGCGCCAGGTGCGCCCGACAGATCTCGCCAACGATCGCCAGCCCTAACCCACTGCCCTGCGCACTTCGCCGGTAGAACCGCTCGAACACCCGTTCGCGCTCGGCCTCGGGAATACCTGGCCCGTCGTCTTCCACTTCCAGCACTGCCGGCGCCATTACCCGCAAAATCACATTGCCACCCGCTGGCGTATGCGCCAAGGCATTGTCCACCAGGTTGCTCAACAACTCGTTGAGCAATGTCGGCTCCCCCTTCAGCCACACCGGCGCCTCGGCCTCCAGCGCCAACGCCACCCCGCGCTTGTGCGCCAAAGGCGCCATGGCCATGCCCAGCTCGCGGGCCAGCTGGCTCAAGTCCAGACGCTGCGCACCGCCTTCAGCAATCGCCCGTGCGCCATTCTCGACCCGCGCCAGCGACAACAGCTGGTTGGCCAGGTGGGTCAGCCTGTCGGTGCCCTGGGCGGCAGACTCCAAGGTCTGCCGCCACTCCTGCGGCTCGGCCGAGCGCAAGCCCAGCTCGACACGTGCCTTCAACGCCGCCAGCGGCGTTCGCAGTTCGTGGGCCGCGTCGGCAATGAACTGCGCCTGGCGCTCGAACTGGCCGCGCAAGCGCTCGGTAAAGTGGTTCAAGGCGCGCACCAGCGGGCCCAGCTCGCGCTGTACCTGTACCACCGGCAACGCTCGCAAGTCGTCCGGCTGACGTTCCTCCACCGCTGTGCGCAGGCGCTCCAACGGGCGCAACGCGGCACTCACGGCAAACCACACCATCACCAACGCCCCCAGTGCCAGCATGCCCAGGCGCAGCAGGGTATCGGCCATCAACCCTCGGGCCATGCGCACCCGCGCTTCCTCGGTTTCGGCTACGCGAATTTCTGCCATACCGTTCATGTTCGGCTCGCTGACCGGCTTCAGCAGGCTGACCACACGAACGTCCTGGCCCAGGTAAGTGGCGTTGTAGAACCGTGCCAGTGCCGGATAGTCATCGGTGCGTGGCGTGCCTGGCGGCGGTGGCGGCAGGTTCTCGTAGCCAGAAATCAGCCTTTGCTTGATATCCAGCACCTGATAGTAAATGCGCCCCGCACTGTCATAGGCGAACGTGTCCAGCGCCACGTAAGGCACATCCGCGCTCAACGAACCATCGCGCTGCGACAGGCCCGCGGCGATGGTTCTCGCCGAAGCCAGCAGGGTGCGGTCGTAGGCGGTGTCGGCGGCCTCGCGGCCATTCCAGTAGGCGCTAAGGCCGCTGGCCAGCATCAGCACCACCAGCAACAGCGCCAAATTACCCAGCAAGCGCCCGCGCAGGCTGCCGTTGTCACGCATCGCGGTGCTCAAGCAAATAACCCAGACCGCGGAAGGTGACGATGGCCACAGGGTGCCCGTCGAGCTTCTTGCGCAGCCGGTGAATGTAGATTTCGATGGCGTCAGGGCTGGCCTCTTCGTCCAGGCCAAACACCTGGGCAGCCAGCTGCTCCTTGCTCATCACCCGGCCCGGGCGAGCGATCAGCGCTTCCAGCACGCTCTGCTCGCGCGAGGTCAGCGTCAGGTTGTCGTCACCGAGGGTGAAGCGCCGGGTGTCCAGGTCATACACCAGCGGCCCACAGCGTTGCTGGCGCTCGCCACCGAGCACACTGCGGCGCAGCAAGGCCTTGACCCGCGCCTCCAGCTCGGTCAGCTCAAACGGCTTGGCCAGATAATCGTCGGCGCCCAGGTTCAGGCCATGGACCCGGTCCTTGACGTCACTGCGCGCAGTCAGCATCAGCACCGGCAAGGTCTTGCCGCGACCTCGCAAGCGCGCCAGTACCTCAAAGCCGTCCATGCGCGGCAGGCCGACATCCAGCACGGCCACGGCGTATTCCTCACTGGCCAGCGCCAGGTCGGCAGCCACGCCGTCATGCAGCACATCCACGGTCAGGCCATGGCTTTTCAAGGCCAGGGCCACGCTTTCGGCCAGTTGCAGGTGGTCTTCGACCAGTAGCACACGCATCGGATTCTCCCTGCTCGGGTGGGACGGTGGCGCGGAGTGTACCGCTGTCACCACGCCTGTGAAGCCCCTCGTGACAAACCTTTCACGCTGAAAGGTTAGCGAAAGGTTCGTTGCCTAGCATCGCACCACGGTCGCCCTTCGCGCCGAAAAAAGCACCAGCAAGGTGCAACGAATAAGAACAATAAACGGAGTCATCGACGATGCTGTCATTGCAGCCGCAGGCGTTCGCGCCTACCCGTTCCTTTACCGCACGCCCCTCGGCCATCGCCAGCGCCCTCGCGCTTGCCGGTGTCGCCCCGATGAGCCAGGCCGCCTTCTTCGAAGACAGCACGGCCACCTTCGAAACCCGCAACATGTACTTCAACCGCGACTTCCGCGACGGCACCAGCGCGCAGCAATCCAAGCGCGATGAATGGGCCCAGGGCTTCATCCTCAATTTCGAGTCTGGCTACACCGATGGCACCGTGGGCTTTGGCCTGGATGCATTGGGCATGCTCGGCATCAAGCTCGACTCCAGCCCCGACCGTACCGACAGCGGCCTGCTGCCGACCCACGATGACGGCAAGGCTGCTGACGAATACTCCAAGCTGGGCCTGACCGGCAAGGTGAAGATCTCCCAGACTGAACTCAAGATCGGCACCCTGATCCCCGAACTGCCAACCCTGCAACCCAACGACGGGCGTATCCTGCCGCAAACCTTCGAGGGCGGCCTGCTCACCTCCAAGGAGATCAAGGGCCTGACCTTCACTGGTGGCCGCATAGACAAAGCCAAGGACCGCAACGACACCAACTGGGAAGACCTGGCGCTGAACAACAAGAACGGCCGCTTCGGTGGCAGTTTCAGCGCTGACAATCTGGCGCTGGGCGGGCTCGACTACCAGTTCACCGATCGCATCACCGGCAGCTACCACTTCGCCCAGCTCGACGATATTTACCGCCAGCACTTCATCGGCATGGTCGCCACACAGCCATGGGGCCCGGGCACCCTGGGTGCCGACCTGCGCCTTGCCATGAGCGACGACGCCGGTGCAGCCAAGGCCGGCAACATCGACAACACCACCGTGAACGGCATGCTCAGCTATGCCCTGGGCGGGCACAAGGTCAGCGCCGCCTGGCAGCAGTTGTCCGGCGAAAGTGCCTTCCCGTATGTGGATGGCGCCGACCCGTACCTGGTCAACTTCGTCCAGATCAATGACTTCGCCGGGGCCGACGAACGCTCCTGGCAGGCGCGCTACGACTACAACTTCGCCGCGCTCGGCGTACCGGGCCTGACCTTCATGACCCGTTACATCAGCGGTGACAACGTCAGCCGTGCTGCCGGTGGCGAAGGCAAAGAGTGGGAACGCAACACCGAACTGAAGTACGTGGTACAAAGCGGCCCGTTGAAGAACGTCGCCGTGCGTCTGCGCAACGCCACCTTCCGCTCCAACTTCGCCCGTGACGCGGATGAAGTGAGGCTGTTGGTCAGCTACAGCGTGGCGCTGTGGTAACCCCATAGCGGTAATCCGATAACAACAACACTCACGGAGATCGACGATGACCTTTTCACTGCGCCGCCTCGTCCTCGCTACCGGCTGCCTGCTGTTGGCCGGCAACGCCCTCGCTGCAGAACCGAAACGCCCCGAATGCATCGCCCCCGCCTCCCCTGGCGGTGGCTTCGACCTGACCTGCAAGCTGGTGCAAAGCGCACTGGTACAAGAAAAGATCCTCAGCAAGCCGATGCGCGTCACCTACATGCCCGGCGGTGTCGGCGCGGTCGCATACAACGCCGTGGTCGCCCAGCGCCCGGCAGACGCCGGCACGCTGGTGGCCTGGTCCAGCGGCTCACTGCTTAACCTGGCCCAGGGCAAATTCGGCCGTTTCGACGAAAACGCGGTGAAATGGCTGGCTGCCGTCGGCACCAGCTACGGTGCCATCGCAGTGAAGAGCGACTCGCCCTACAAGACTCTTGATGACCTGGTCGCAGCGCTGAAGAAAGACCCGAGCAAGGTCGTGATCGGTTCCGGCGGTACCGTCGGCAGCCAGGACTGGATGCAGACCGCGTTGATCGCCAAGGCCGCAGGCATAAACCCGCGCGACCTGCGCTACGTGGCCCTGGAGGGCGGCGGCGAAATCGCCACGGCATTGCTGGGCGGCCACATCCAGGTCGGTTCTACCGACATTTCCGACTCCATGCCGCACATCCAGAGCGGCAACATGCGCATCCTCGCGGTGTTCTCTGAAAACCGCCTGGACGAGCCGGAAATGAAAGACATCCCTACTGCCAAGGAGCAGGGCTACGACATCGTCTGGCCGGTGGTGCGCGGCTTCTACCTGGGGCCAAAAGTGAGCGACGAGGACTACGCCTGGTGGAAGGCCTCGTTCGACAAGATGCTGGCCTCCGAGGACTTCGCCAAGCTGCGAGACCAGCGCGAGCTGTTCCCGTTCGCCATGACCGGCGAAGAGCTGGACGGCTATGTGAAGAAGCAAGTGGCTGACTACAAGGCACTGGCCAAGGAATTCGGCCTGATCCAGTAAGCCTGTCGGACTCACTCCCCCCCTGTGGGAGCGGCCTTGTGTCGCGATCGGGCGCGAAGCGGCCCCTGGCACAGCCGATACGATGCTTCGGACAGATCGCATCGGCAGATTTAGCGGCCGCTTCGCGCCCGATCGCGACGCAAGGCCGCTCCCACAGGATTTGCATCTCACTTGAGCAATCCCAACGAGGATTCCCCAATGATCCTTCAACGCATTTTCGCCCTGGCCCTGCTGGCGGTGTGTGCCGCCCTGGCCGTGATGGCCTGGCCCTATCAGGCTGCATTCTCCTATGAACCGGTGGGCCCGCGCGCTTACCCGCTGCTGGTGCTCGGCCTGATGGGGCTGGGCCTGCTGTACCTGGTGTTCCGCCCAACGCCCATCGTGCGCAAGGATGACGAACCGGAACTGGACCGCGAGACCCTGATCAAGATCACCGCCTGTGTCGGCCTGCTGATCGTCTTCGCCGCCACTTTCGAAGCGCTCGGCTTCATCCTCAGCGCCATCCTGGTCGGCCTGCCCATGGCTCGGCTGTACGGTGGCCGCTGGCTGCAAAGCGCCATTGTGGTGGCCGGCATGAGCATTTTCCTCTACTGGCTGTTCGACCGCGTGATGGACGTGCCCCTGCCCCTTGGCCTGCTGAGCGTACTGGAGAACTGACATGGATACCTTGAGCTACCTGGGCCAGGGCTTCGGCATTGCCCTGTCCCCCTACAACCTGGTCACCGCCCTCTCCGGCACCTTGATCGGCACCGTGGTCGGCTTGCTGCCGGGCCTGGGCCCGATCAACGGCGTGGCCCTGCTGATCCCCATCGCCTTTGCCCTCGGCCTGCCGCCGGAATCGGCGCTGATCCTGCTGGCCGCGGTGTACCTGGGCTGCGAATATGGCGGGCGTATCAGCTCGATCCTGCTGAACATCCCGGGCGAAGCCTCGACCGTCATGACCACCCTCGATGGTTACCCGATGGCCCGCCAGGGCCTGGCCGGTGTTGCCCTGTCGCTGTCGGCCTGGAGTTCGTTCATCGGCGCCTTCATTGCCACCTGCGGCATGGTGCTGTTCGCCCCGCTGCTGGCGAAATGGGCCATCGCCTTCGGCCCGGCGGAGTACTTTGTGCTGATGGTGTTCGCCATCGTCGCGCTGGGTGGCATGGCCGGTGACAAACCACTGAAAACCTTCATTGCAGCACTCATCGGCTTGTTCCTGTCGGCGGTCGGCATCGACGCCAACAGCGGCGTTTACCGCTTCACCGGTGACAGCGTGCACCTGGCCGACGGTATTCAGTTCGTGGTGCTCGTGCTGGGCCTGTTCTCCGTCAGCGAAATCCTCCTGCTGCTGGAGAAGACCCACCATGGCCACCAGGCGGTCAAGGCTACCGGCCGTATGCTGTTCAACTTCAAGGAAGCGGCCTCGGTGTTCCTGGTCAACATCCGTTGCGGCCTGCTCGGTTTCATCATGGGTGTTCTACCCGGCGCCGGCGCAACGCTGGCCAGCGCCGTGGCCTACATGACCGAGAAACGCATGGCCGGTGAAAGCGGCAAGTTCGGCAAAGGCGATGCCCGCGGCCTGGCAGCGCCGGAAACTGCCATTGGTGCGTCCTGCTGTGGCGCCCTTGTCCCGATGCTGACCCTGGGCGTACCGGGCTCTGGCACCACGGCCGTGATGATCGGCGCCCTGACCCTGTACAACATCACCCCTGGCCCACTGCTGTTCGAACAGCAGCCAGATATCGTCTGGGGCCTGATCGCCTCGCTGTTCGTCGCCAACATCATGCTGGTGATCCTCAACATCCCGATGATCCGCATCTTCACCCGCATCCTCGCCGTGCCAAACTGGGCGCTGGTGCCGGTGATCGCCATCATCACCGCGATCGGCGTTTACGCCGTGCATGCCACTACCTTCGACCTGTTCCTGATGGTCGGCATCGGCATCATGGGCTACATCATGCGCAAGCTGGACTTCCCACTGTCGCCGATTCTGCTGGGCTTCATCCTCGGCGGGCTGATGGAGCAGAACCTGCGTCGGGCGCTGTCGATCTCCAACGGTGAACTGGGCATCCTCTGGTCGAGCCCGATCAGCATGGGCATCTGGGCGCTGGTAGTGGTAATGCTCGCCCTGCCGCTGCTGCGCATCTGGCGCAAACGCAGCCTGCAGCGCCGGGCCCTGGCCGATGCCTGATCGGTCGTTGCCATTGTTCGTCGCGACCGGGCTGGTCGGCCTTGCTGGCGGTTTTGCCGCCAGCAAGGTCGGCTGGCCTTTGCCATGGATGGTCGGCTCATTGCTGGCGATCATCCTGGTGCGCTGCCTGACGCGTTGGCAGCTGTCGGAAATCCCCAACGGCCGCAAGTACGGGCAGTGGATCATCGGCATCGGTATTGGCCTGCACTTCACCCCCGCGGTGATCGAGCAGGTGGCCAGCCATTTCGCGCTGATCTTCTTCGGTGCGTTGTTCACCACCCTGTCCAGCGTGATCAGCGTATGGCTGCTGCGGCGAACCGGCGAAGACCGCGCCACCGCGTTCTTCGCCAGCATGCCTGGCGGTTCGGGAGAGATGGTCAACCTTGGGGCGCGCAATGGCGCGGTGCTCAGCCAGGTGGCGGCAGCACAGAGCTTGCGTGTGCTGGCAGTGGTGCTGTGCGTGCCGGCGCTGTTCAAGTTTCTGCTGGGTGACGGGGTACCACTGAACCACACCGGTAGCGTGAGCTGGGGCTGGCTGGCATTGATTGCGCCCTTGGGCGTTGCCGTTGCCTTGCTCTGGCAGCGCTTGCGCCAGCCCAACCCCTGGCTGTTCGGGCCATTGCTGGTAGCGGCTACGGTCAGCCTGGCCGGCAACCTGCAGATCGCCCTGCCCAATGGCGCCAGCCAGATCGGCCAGTGGCTCATCGGCAGCGGCCTTGCCTGCCACTTCAACCGCGCGTTCTTCCGCCGCGCACCGTCGTTCCTGGGGCGCACCTTGATGGCCACGGCGTTGTGCATGGCGATTGCCGCCAGTGCCGCGTGGGTGCTGAGCATGATGACTGCACTGGACTTGCGTTCGCTGACACTGGGGATGATGCCTGGCGGAATCGCCGAAATGAGCCTCACGGCCGAAACGTTGCAATTGTCAGTGCCGCTGGTGACGGCGCTGCAGGTGATGCGCCTGATCCTGGTGTTGTTTCTGGCAGAACCGCTCTTCCGGTTGTGGGACAACAGGCATTCGAGCTGCAAGTACCCTGAAGATAGATAGTTACCACTTGCCCAATGCCCGGGTGAATAGAGTCGGATTGCTGCCCTGATCGCCAGCAAACCCACACTTCCCGGCATTCAAGAGGTAATGATGAAAGTCCGTCTTTCTTGCAACTATCGCTCGGCTATTGCCTGGGCATGCCTTGCCATCAGCGCAGGCAGCCTTGCCGCAGAACCACCTGCCCCCGTCCAGATCAACGTCGTGGCTATCAATGATCTTCACGGCTACCTGGAACCCAACCCCCAGGACTACGCCGGCGCGCAAGGCGCTACCCGCCTGACCTACGGCGGCATCGCCACACTCGGCGCCATGCTCGATGAACTGCGAACGCAGGACCCCGATCTGCTGTTCATCGGGGCAGGCGACTTGATAAGGGGCAGCCCCGCCATTTCTGCGCTGTGGGCTGACGAGCCTGTGCTTGAGGCCTTGAACGCGATGGGCATGATTGCCAGCGCATCCGGGAACCACGAACTGGATGCAGGCAAGGCCGAGTTTCTTCGTCAGATCCAAGGAGGATGCGAGTCAACGCGCCCTGAAAAGGCCTGCAAGTTTCGCGGCAATTATCCAGGAAGTGGCTTCCCTTACATAGCGTCCAACCTGATCGATACCAGCACGGGCGAGCGCTTGCTACCGGCCTATCACATTCAGCAGGTAAAAGGGGTCAAGATAGCGTTCGTCGGTGCAGTGCCGCGCAACATGGAAAAAGTGGTCTCGGCCAGAGCATTCGCAGGGCTCAAAGCCACAGATGAAGCGCAAGCCATCAATGACGTGATTCCAGAGCTCCGGGCCAAGGGTGTGAATGCAATCATTGCGGTCATGCACCAGGGAGGGGATACCGCCGAGCCGTTCGACACGCAGGATTGCAGCCAGCTGAGTGGCACGATCGTCGACGTGGCGAAGCGGCTGGATCCTGCGGTAGATGCCGTCATCAGCGGCCACTCGCATGCCAGCTATCAATGCAAGGTGGGTGACTTGAGCATCACTCAGGCTGGCAAGTACGGCCACTTCCTGACTCAGTTGAAGTTGCAGGTAACGCCAGGCACCCATCACGTCACGAACATCACCGCCCGCAATATTCCTGCTGACCCACAGAACTACATGCCGAATGCCAAGTTGACGAGCTTGCTGGAGGAAGTGCGTCAGCGGTCCGGGGAAAAGTTGCTCGAACCCATAGGACGCATCTCGACGACAGAACTTGACCGCAAAGAAAATGCCGCCGGTGAAACAACCTTGGGGAACCTGGTCACGGATGCCCAATTGGCCATGACCCAAGCGTTTCAGACACAAGTTGCCTTTCTCAACCTGGGTGGGCTGCGCAGTGATCTTATCCAGCCTGCCGATAGCGACCTGACCTACGAACAATTATTCGCCGTACAACCTTTCAATAACCCACTGGTGGTTCAGGAACTGACAGGCAAGCAGATTACCGAACTGCTCAACCTTCAATGGAACAGGGGCAGTTTCAATCCGCTGCAAGTATCGAAGGGTTTTCATTATGAGTGGGATGGTTCACGGCCTGTCGGCAGCCGTGTCGTCGAGGGGAGTGTGCGTCTTCACGGCAAACCCGTTGAGCCGTTGACCCATTATCGCGTCGTCAGCAACCTTTTCCTGGCCGATGGAGGCGGTGGCTTGGCCACTTTCAAAGAAGGAAGGCGACGCCAGGACACCGGCATCACCGACCTTGAAGCCTTGGTGGAATACGTGCGCCAAAACCATGAGCGGGGGATTGCCATTGGCCAGCGCAGCGAGCCGCGCATCAGCATGACGCCCTGAGCGATTGCGTACCCCACCGCGGTTTCTCACAGCGGGGGCAGTGTCCAGTCGATGGGCCCGAGCCCCCGCTGCTCGAGGAAGCTGTTGGCACGGCTGAAATGCCCGCAACCGATGAACCCGCGATACGCCGACAGCGGCGAAGGATGGACCGACTTCAAAACCAGATGCTTGGTACCGTCGATCAGCTTCTGCTTGCTCTGTGCATGCGCCCCCCATAGCAGGAATACCACGTTCGGGCATTGCTCACTGACCACCTGGATAATCCTGTCGGTAAACAATTCCCAGCCTTTCTTGGCATGCGACGCGGCATTGGCGCGCTCGACGGTCATGGTCGTGTTGAGCAACAGAACGCCTTGTTCTGCCCAGCTTTGGAGGTAGCCGTGGCTGGGGATCGGGATGTTCAGGTCGCGCTGCAGCTCCTTGTAGATATTGACCAGCGACGGCGGCGTGGCCACGCCCGGTTGCACCGAGAAGCACAAGCCATGTGCCTGGCCCGGCCCGTGGTACGGGTCCTGACCGAGGATGACCACCTTCACCTGGCCCAGCGGTGTCGAATTGAGCGCATTGAAGATCAGCGGCCCTGGCGGGTAGATCTCCTTGCCGGCAGCGTACTCGCCACGCAGGAACTCGCGCAGCTGGTGCATGTAAGGCTGGTCGAATTCACCGCGCAATGCGGCCTTCCAGCTGGGTTCGAGTTTGATGCGATCGTCGTCAGTCATGGGGCCTTCCATAAACAATGGCGCGACACTAGGTAAGCCCTTCGCGCTTGTCAAACGATCCGACCGACGACCGGCATGATCGGCCAGGCAAGCCATACTTGAGCGATGACTTGCGAGAGGTAGTCCATGACCATTCACTGCGAGGTACTCACCGGCGTCGATGGCGCCCGCATCGGCATCGCCACCCTGGATGCGCCCAAGGCGCTCAATGCCCTGAACCTGCCAATGATCGAGGTGCTGGGCGAACAACTGCATGCCTGGGCCCGCGACCCGGGTATCGTCTGCGTGCTGCTGCGCGGCAACGGGGCAAAAGCCTTTTGCGCAGGCGGCGATGTCCGTGCGCTGGCGCAAGCCTGCCGCGACCACCCCGGCAGTGTCCCACCGCTGGCGGCCTCCTTCTTCGCCGCCGAATACCGCCTGGACTTTGCCCTTCACACCTACCCCAAACCGTTGTTGTGCTGGGGCCATGGGCATGTGCTGGGTGGCGGCATGGGGCTGCTGCAAGGCGCCAATGTACGTATCGTCACACCCAGCAGCCGGCTGGCCATGCCGGAAATCAGCATCGGCCTGTACCCTGACGTAGGCGCCAGTTGGTTCCTGGCCCGGCTGCCGGGCAAGCTGGGTTTGTTCTTCGGCCTGACAGGTGCGCCGATCAATGCCCGCGATGCCCTTGACCTGGGCCTGGCTGACCGTTTTCTGGGCGAGCACCAGCAAGAGGCCTTGATCGAGGAGTTGGTGCAACTCAACTGGCAGGAGCAGACCGCCATACAACTGAACAGCTTGCTCAAGGCCGAGCAGCATCGTGCCTGCGCCGAGCTGCCTGATGCCCAGTGGCTGCCACGACGGCATGAGATCGATCAGTTACTCGACGTGGCTGATGCGGCTTCAGCCTGGCGCGCGCTGGAAAGGCTCAAGCAGCATGACGACCCATTGCTGGCAGATGCCGGCCACCGTCTGCATGAGGGTTGCCCGCTGACGGCGCATCTGGTCTGGGAGCAGATCCGCCGGGCGCGGTACCTGTCGTTGGCGCAAGTGTTCCAGATGGAATACAGCATGAGCCTGAACTGTTGCCGCCACCCTGAATTCAGTGAAGGCGTGCGCGCTCGCCTGCTGGACAAAGACAACCAGCCGCGCTGGCACTGGCCTGATGTGGCGCAAGTGCCGGCGGCGGTAGTCGAGGCGCATTTTGCCAAGGCGTGGGAAGGGCGGCACCCATTGGCGGATGTGGGTTAGCCTGCTGATCCGGGGGCTGCTTTTCAGCCCCCGCCTCCGCTCAGCTAGCGCTGCCAGTTTCCTCCTCGCTCCTGCCCGCGTCGCCCGTCCCAACGCCCGCGGTCGTCAACCTGCCGATTGGAGTGCCGGTCGCCCTGCCGGTAACGCTTGCTGTCATTGCGATAGTCATGACGATCCCGGTCCTGCCGGTAATCTTGCCGCTGGCGATTGCCGTAGTCATAGCGCGGGTTGCCATGCCACTGGTTCATCCGCGGCTGTGAATAGGGCCGGTAATGGGGCACAGGGGCCGACCGATTGTAGTAACGGGGAGCAGGCTGATAGTAGTAGCGCGGTGCAGGCGCCACATAGTAACGGTCATAGCGGTAATACCCCGGTGCCACATAGCGGTCGGTGGAGTAGTAGTCCGAACGGTAATAGCCCCCGCGCTCATGGTACGGGGCGCAGGCCGAAGTCATCAGCCCCAGCAGGGTGATCAACAGGATTCGATAGGACATGGCGGCCTCCTGGACCGCTGGAGTGCCCGAACAGCGGCGCTGGCGAGCGTCGATACGAGATGCGTCAATCGACACTGACTAAGACAGCGGCGTGCAGGTACAGTGCCATTTCTGCAATAACTTGATACAGGTGAAATCACCCTGAAAAACTTGCAGTCATTTGCCGGCCATCTCACTAGAATAAGCGGCTTGGCACACATCACGGGAAGATCATGCCCTTACGTTCCGCTCTGTTCTCGCAACGCTCGCTGATCGTTACCCTGCTCGTGTTACTGGCCTGCGGCTTCCTGGCCACCTCGCTGCTAAGCTACTTCTCCTCGCGCAGCGCCATCCGCGACGGCATCATCAATACCGAATTGCCGCTGACCTCCGACACTGTCTACTCGGAAATCCAGAAAGACCTGATCCGCCCGGTGCTGATTGCCTCGATGATGGCCCAGGACACCTTCCTGCGCGACTGGGTGCTGTCCGGCGAACAGGATACCCAACGCATGACCCGCTACCTGAGTGAGGTCCTGGGCAAGCAGGACATCTTCACGTCCTTTTTCGTGTCCGATCGCACGCTGACCTACTACCAGGCCAAGGGCGTGCTCAAGCACGTCGAACCGGGCACCTGGCGTGATGCCTGGTATTTCCGTCTGCGTGAACTCAAGGCCCCTTATGAGATCAACGTCGATCTGGACATGGCCAACCAGGACAGCCTGACCGTGTTCATCAACTACCAGGTGCACGACTACCAGCAGCGCTTCATCGGCGCGGCAGGCGTAGGGCTGAGCGTATCTTCGGTGGTCAAGCTGATTGATCAGTACCAACGCCGCTACCAGCGCGCGGTGCTATTCACGGATGCCAAGGGCAAGGTGCTGCTGACCGGCTCCGAGGGTGGCCCGCATGGCTTGCAAGTCGGCCAGTCACTTAAGGACAACCCTGAGCTGAAGGCCATGCTGGCCGAGCAACTGGTGCCAGGCGAAGGCAGCCATGAGTACCATGACAGCGAAAACCACAGCCACTTTCTCAACGTTCGCCACCTGCCCGAACTGGACTGGTACCTGTTGGTGGACAAACGCGAAACCGGCGTCCTCGACCGCATTCGCCACGCGCTGTACCTGAACCTGGCGATCTGTACGATGATCACCCTGGTGGTGCTGGCACTGGTGCATGCCATGGTCCGCCGCCACCAGGCCAGCACCGAAGCCTTGGCCACGCTCGACAGCCTCACCGGCTTGCACAACCGGCGCAGCTTCGACCTGCTCGCCGCCCAGGCGCTGCGAGAAGCCCGGCGCGACAGTAGCCCTATGGTGGCCTTGCTGATCGATCTGGACCACTTCAAGGCGCTGAACGACAACCACGGCCACCTGGCAGGTGACGAAGTGCTACGCCAATTCGCCAATGTGCTGCAAGGCAGCCTGCGTCAGTCAGATATACTGTGCCGCTGGGGCGGTGAGGAATTCATCGTGCTGCTGCGCGAAGCTGAAGGCCGCCAGGCCATCGAGGTGGCGGAAAAGATCCGCCGACGCACCGAGCAGCTGACCTTCAGTTACGACAACCAGCCGCTGCGGCTGACCACCAGCATCGGCCTGAGCAGCCTGCAACCGGGGGATACCCTGCACGCCCTGCTGACCCGCGCCGACCGCGCGCTTTATCGTGCCAAGCAGGCTGGCCGCAACCGTGTCTGCAGTGAAACCCGCCATGAATGACAAGCAACACTGCCCCGCTTGCGGTGCCCTCAACCAATGCAGCCTGGCCGACCCACGCCGTGCCACCCAGGCGTGTTGGTGCTACAGCGTGACCATCGACCCGGCCGTGCTCCAGGCCCTGCCCGACGAGCTGCGTAACAAGGCCTGTCTGTGCCCGCGCTGCGCCGCCGTTGAAGAACAGCTCCGTCCATCCGCTGCCCACTGATCGTTGCCATGCGCCTTGACCGTTTCCTCTCCAACCTACCCAGTTACAACCGCCAGCACGTCCGCCTGATGCTGGCGCAACGCCGCGTGCGAGTGGATGGCCAGGTAGTCAGCGACCCGCTGACCGACGTGCGTGAATTCAGCCGCGTAGAGCTGGACGAGCAACTGCTGCAGGCCGGCCGCCCGGCCCGCTACCTGATGCTGTACAAGCCCACTGGCTGCGTAAGCGCCACCCACGATCCGCAACACCGTACCGTTCTCGACCTGCTGCCAGCGGCGTTGCGAGATGACCTGCACATAGCCGGGCGCCTGGATTTCAACACGACCGGCCTGATGATCCTGACCAACGATGGCCAGTGGTCACGGCGCCTGACCCAGCCTGCCACCAAGCTGCCCAAGCATTATCTGGTGGACACAGAGGACGAGATTGGCGAGCACTATGTGGCCAAGTTTCGCGAGGGTTTCTATTTTGCCTTCGAAGACCTCACCACCCAACCTGCCCAGCTGGACATCCTCGGCCCCCACCGAGCCCGGCTGGCGATCGTCGAGGGGCGTTACCACCAGGTCAAGCGCATGTTCGGGCATTTCAACAACAAGGTGATCGGGCTGCATCGGGAGAGCATGGGGGCGATCCGGCTGGATCCGGGGTTGGCGCCGGGGGAGTATCGTGAACTGACGGCCAATGAGATAGCCACTGTCTAGGCCGTGACAGACAGCCCACGTCGTCACACGACCGCTCAGCGACAAAAGTCACATTACTTACCGAACGGCACTTGCGCGATCCCCAACCCACTGCTTGAATCCAAATCGTCAGTCTGCATGTGACTACCAAGTCACACCTGCAATCAATGACACTTTTTGCCGGCCACCCAAAGCCTTGATGCCTTGGGGCACGGCAAATTGCCCGCCAAAAACAATACCGTCGACGCAAGTGCCAAGGATCGACACAGGGCCCCGGATTATCTTCAGGCAAATGCCTACCTGTCATAAAGAACGTGCACCCTAGGTGACGCGAATACCCTTTTTGCGCCAGGAGTCGATGACATGAGGCCAGAAATCGCTGTACTTGATATCCAAGGTCAGTATCGGGTTTACACGGAGTTCTATCGCGCGGATGCGGCCGAAAACACGATCATCCTGATCAACGGCTCGCTGGCCACCACGGCCTCGTTCGCCCAAACGGTACGTAACCTGTACCCACAGTTCAACGTGGTTCTGTTCGACCAGCCTTATTCAGGCAAGTCCAAGCCGCACAACCGTCAGGAACGGCTGATCAGCAAGGAGACCGAGGCGCATATCCTCCTTGAGCTGATCGAGCACTTCCAGGCAGACCACGTGCTGTCTTTTTCGTGGGGTGGCGCAAGCACGCTGCTGGCGCTGGCGCACCAGCCGCGGTACGTGAAGAAGGCGGTGGTGAGTTCGTTCTCGCCAGTGATCAACGAGCCGATGCGCGACTATCTGGACCGTGGCTGCCAGTACCTGGCCGCCTGCGACCGTTATCAGGTCGGCAACCTGGTCAATGACACCATCGGCAAGCACTTGCCGTCGCTGTTCAAACGCTTCAACTACCGCCATGTGAGCAGCCTGGACAGCCACGAGTACGCACAGATGCACTTCCACATCAACCAGGTGCTGGAGCACGACCTGGAACGTGCGCTGCAAGGCGCGCGCAATATCAACATCCCGGTGCTGTTCATCAACGGCGAGCGCGACGAGTACACCACAGTCGAGGATGCGCGGCAGTTCAGCAAGCATGTGGGCAGAAGCCAGTTCAGCGTGATCCGCGATGCGGGCCACTTCCTGGACATGGAGAACAAGACCGCCTGCGAGAACACCCGCAATGTCATGCTGGGCTTCCTCAAGCCAACCGTGCGTGAACCCCGCCAACGTTACCAACCCGTGCAGCAGGGGCAGCATGCATTTGCCATCTGAGCGGCTCGGCGCCTTGTAGCCAATACCCGCAGGCCACGGGGCGCCGACAAGCTTTTTTATAACTTGGGCTTCTAATTCGCTGAAGGTTCTGGTAAAAAGTCGAGCTCAGATGCGGGTATAGTTTAGTGGCAAAACGAAAGCTTCCCAAGCTTTAGTTGAGGGTTCGATTCCCTCTACCCGCTCCACATCGCAGTCCCGCATGGCGTTCCAGCAACGTCATCGCAGTCAAAAGGAGCCTAGGCTCCTTTTTTCGTTTTTCACCTGCCTTGACCTGGCCCATGGCCATTTACCCACCGATCCGCTTCAATGCGCATCGGGTTTTTGCGTGCGCAAGCGAAACGGCTTGTGGCGGATATGCTCAATGGATTCGTGAAACAATTCGAAAGGACTACGCATGTTTCTCTCCCGCTGGCTACCAGGTCTTGCCAACCTGCTGCATTACCGCCGCGAATGGTTCCACGCCGACCTGCAAGCTGGCCTGTCGGTAGCCGCGATCCAGATTCCCATTGCCATTGCCTACGCGCAGATCATCGGGCTGCCGCCGCAATATGGCCTGTACGCCTGCGTGCTACCGATGATGGTCTATGCGCTGATCGGTAGCTCGCGCCAGCTGATGGTCGGCCCCGACGCCGCCACTTGCGCGATGATCGCCGGTGCCGTGGCACCGCTGGCCATGGGCGACCCGCAGCGCATCGTCGAACTGTCGGTGATCGTCACCGTGCTGGTCGGCGTGATGCTGATTGCCGCGGGCCTGGCGCGGGCCGGTTTCATCGCCAGCTTCTTCTCGCGGCCGATCCTGATCGGCTACCTCAACGGTATCGGCCTGAGCCTGATCGCCGGGCAGCTGTCCAAGGTGGTGGGCTTCAAGATCGAGGGCGACGGTTTCATCCTCAGCCTGATCAACTTCGTCCAGCGCCTGGGGGAAACTCACTGGGTCACATTGATCATCGGCCTGGCCGCCCTGGGCCTGCTCATCTGGCTGCCACGGCGCTACCCGCGCCTGCCCGCAGCCCTCACGGTAGTGGCGCTGTTCATGCTGCTTGTTGGCCTGTTCGGCCTTGACCGCTTCGGCGTCGCCGTCCTTGGGCCGGTACCTTCAGGCATCCCGCAACTGGCTTGGCCACACAGCAACCTGGCGGAAATGAAGAGCCTGCTGCGCGACGCCCTGGGTATCGCCACCGTCAGCTTCTGCAGCGCCATGCTTACCGCACGCAGCTTTGCCGCCCGGCATGGCTATGCGATCAACGCCAACCACGAATTCGTCGCCCTGGGCGTGAGCAACCTGGCGGCCGGGGTTTCCCAGGGCTTTGCCATCAGCGGTGCCGACTCGCGCACTGCAGTCAACGACATGGTCGGTGGCAAAAGCCAGCTGGTGGGCATCATCGCGGCACTGGTGATCGCCCTGATCCTGCTGTTCTTCACCGCGCCCATGGCCTGGATCCCGCAGGCTGCGCTGGGCGCCGTGCTGCTGATGGCGGGCTGGGGGCTGATCGACATCAAATCGCTGGGGCATATCCGGCGTCTAAGCCGCTTCGAGTTCTGGCTGTGCCTGCTGACCACGGCGGGCGTACTGGGCCTGGGTGTGCTGCCCGGCATCGTGTTTGCCGTGACCCTGGCGATCCTGCGCCTGCTTTACAGCATCTACCAGCCCACCGATGCCGTACTGGGCTGGCTGCCGGGCACCGAAGGCCAGGTGGACATCCGCAAGTTCAAAGACGCTCGCACCGTGCCTGGCCTGGTGGTGTACCGCTTCGACGACGCCATCCTGTTCTTCAATGCCGACTACTTCAAGATGCGCCTGCTTGAAGCCGTGCAAAGCCAGGACCAGCCTAAAGCCGTGCTGTTCGATGCCGAAGCGGTAACCACCATCGATGTCAGCGGCATCGCCGCCCTGCGCGAAGTGCGCGACACCCTGGCGGCTCAAGGCATCCTCTTCGCCATCGCCCGCGCCCGTGGCACTTTCCTGCGCATGCTGGTGCGCTCGGGAATGGCGCGGGACATGGAAGAAAAACTGCTATTCGGCTCGGTACGCGCAGGGATTCGTGCGTACCGCGTGTGGCGCAACCAAAACCGCAGCGTGCAAGTGACAGAACAGGGTTGAGCGGCTTTCATCCTGTTCAACGTGCTGCGCCTGTGCTGGCCCTTTCGCGGGTAAACCCGCTCCTACAGGGACTTGTAGGAGCGGGTTTACCCGCGAAAGGGCCAGCACAGGCAGCACAAAACCATCACCTTGACACCAACCCTCGCACACCTTGCATGACATGCTAAAGTCGCCCCGTTCCCCGCACCACCCAACGGATCCAGCATGCCCGCACTTGATGCCACCCTTACCCCCTGGCCAGAACTCGCCGCCCGCCATCCCTGCGACGCCCTGCTGCTGGGCAACGGCGCAAGCCGCGCAGTATGGAAGCCGTTCGGCTACTTCTCGTTGTTCGAGCAGGCGCAACGCGCAGGCCGCAAGAAAGGCCTGGCGGTCAGTGACCAGGCACTGTTCAGGTCCTTGGCCACGGAACTGTTCGAGCCGGTGCTCAGCGCCCTCAACACCACCGTGCGTACCAATGCCGCACTGGCGATCAACTCCACCGCGCCGCTGAACCGCTACTACTCGATCAAGGAAGCATTGATTCACGCCGTGCGCACGGTGCATCTGCCCTGGCCATTGATGCCGCCGGCCACCCTGGCAACCCTCAATCAGGCCCTGCGCGGCTATCGAAGCGTCTACACCAGCAACTACGACCTGGTGCTGCCATGGGCCGTGCAGCACGCCTCGAATGGCTTCGCCGAACTGTTCGACGAACAAGGCTATTTCGACGTGCGACGCACCGGCAGCGAAGGTACCCGGGTGCTGCACCTGCATGGCGGCCTGCACCTGCTCAAGCTGCCCGACGGCACCACCCGCCAGCGCAGCGCTGAAAGCGCCGAACTGCTCGATGGGTTTGCGGTGAATATCCCGGGTGAAGTCCCGCTGTTCGTCAACGAAGACCGCAGCGACGAGAAACTGCGCGCGATCCGCAACTCGGACTATCTGAGCTGGTGCCTGGGGCAGCTGGCGCAGGAGAGCCAAGGGATATGCCTGTTCGGGCAGCATCTGGACAGCAGTGACCGGCACCTGCTCGACGCTGTTCGCCAAGCCCATCCGCAACAGCTATCCATCGCCATTCGGCCGCTGGGCGAGGCGTCGGTGATCAATCAGAAGCAGCATTTTGCAGATCGTTTCGGGGATTTGCCGGGGACGGTGCTGCATTTCTTCGATGCCAGCACCCATCCGTTGGGGCAGGCAGCATTGGCTATCGAAGTGCCCCCTGCTCGGCGCTGACAGAGTGCCCGGCAGGCGTGCCGGTGGGTGGCGTCAGAGCAACCCATCCGCGCGCAACAACGTTTCCAGGCAATGCTCCTGCACCCCGTAGAACGCTTTGAGCTGGGCAATCTTCTCCAGCAACGCCCCGTTATCCCCCGCCTGCCGCCGCTTCACCGCAAGAATCATCTTGTTCTTGTTGGTGTGCTCCAGCGAGATGAACTCGAACACCTTGGTTTCATAGCCACAGGCTTCCAGGTACAGCGCACGCAGGCTGTCGGTCAGCATCTCGGCCTGCTGGCCCAGGTGCAGGCCATACTGCAGCATGGGCTGCAGCAACCCCGGGCTGTGCAGTTGCGGGCGGATCTGCTTGTGGCAGCACGGCGAGCACATGATGATCGCGGCGTTGCAGCGGATGCCGGTATGGATGGCGTAGTCAGTGGCGATATCACAGGCATGCAAGGCGATCATCACCTCGATGGCCTCAGGCACCACGCTGCGCACATCACCACACTGGAACTCCAGGCCCGGGTGGTCGAGGCGTGCGGCCGCGGCGTTGCACAGGTCGACCATGTCCTGGCGCAGCTCCACGCCGGTCACCTGTGCGTCACGGCCCAAACTGTTGCGCAAGTAGTCATGCATGGCAAAGGTCAGGTAGCCCTTGCCCGAACCGAAGTCGGCCACCCGCAGCGCCTGTTCCGGCGACACAGGTGCATTGGCCAGGGCGTGATCAAAAACCTCGATGAATTTGTTGATCTGCTTCCACTTGCGTGACATGGACGGGATCAGTGCGCCTTGTGCGTCGGTCACACCGAGGTCGCGCAGAAACGGCCGCGACAGCTCCAGATAACGCTTCTTCTCGCGGTCATGCCCGCTGCCCGCATCGGCCACGCGCGGTGCCTGGGCACCGTGGCGCTGGAGCATCGGTTTGCCCTTCTTGCTGAAGGTCAACTGCACTTCGCCGTCAGCATCGAACAAATGAGCATTGCGGAAGCTGTCCGGCAGCAGTTCGGCAACCAGCACCTGGGCCTGATCCAGCGGCAGGTTGCGGGTGATGTCGCGGGTCTGGTGGCGGTAGACCAGCGACAGGCACGGCTGGCCCTTGACCTGCAGCGGCTTGGCAATGATCCGTTGCAAGGTCTGGTCGGCACCGACATGGCGCGCCAGCACCAGCTTGACCAGGGTTTCGCCGTGCAGGGCGGCGTTCAGCAGGTCGAGAAACTGAGCGCGCGCATCCGGCGCGCAAGAGGCAGAAGTACTGGCGGACATGAAAAAGGGGGCCTTGGGTAGCGGAACGCCTATTCTAACGTGCCGCAGGCACCCTGTGGGAGCAGGCTTGCCCGCGAACACCGGCAAAGCCGGTGGCAGACGCCGTATCGCCTGATTCGCGGGCAAGCCCGCTCCTACAGGGAATCCAGCAAGGCTGGGCGCGCCTTCAGTCGAGAATCACCAAGCGGTTGGGCAACTCGTTGCGTGCATGGGTTGGCGGCACGTGCTGGCTAAGCAGCTCGCCACACGCTTCGATGCACTCGACAAAGCCCTGCAAGGTGCGGCCCTGGCGCACCTGTTCGGCCAAGCGGGCACCGATGGCCGCGCGGGCTTCGGCATCCAGGCAGTGTTCGATACCCCGATCGACCAGGATCTCCACATGCTGCTCTGCCTCGCTGACGAAAATCAGCACGCCCGTGGCGCCTGCTGTGCGCTGCAGGTTCTGCTCGCGAAACTGCTGCTGGGCCAGGCGCGAAGCACGCCAGCGGCGCAAGGTACGGGGGATCAGCCAGTCGGCCAGGCGCGGGTTGCGCAGCAGCAGGCACAAAACGACGAACAGCAGCACGTTGCCCATCAGCACGCCACGCACGCTGGGCCAAGCCAGCAGCCAGTGCAACAGACCGGGCACGGTCAGTGCCAGCACGGCGGCCCACAACAACGGCCAATACGCATAATCGTCGGCACGACGGGCAAGCACCGTCACCAGTTCGGCATCGGTACGCCGTTCGGCACAGGCAATGGCTTCGGCAATCTGCCGCTGATGGTATTCGTCGAAGGGGGTCATGCCGTCGGTCTCTTGAGCGTTCTTATAGTTGTTATCCCGGCATTCGGGGCTTCATCCGCAGGCGACATATTCAGGCATAATCCGCCGCTGGAAGAATTGCCTGCAAATCGTACAACAATAGCCGCCTGAAAACTTCGGTCGCGCACGTATCACCGTGGATACGGCAGAGGCCCCAAAACGGAATTGATGATGAAACTGTCTTTGCTGGGCCTGGCCATGGGCCTTGCCAGTCAGGCGGCCCTCGCCGCCCCCACCGCCCCGCCCCTGCAGGACAAGCAGGCATTCATCGAGCATCTGATCAGCCAGATGACCGAAGCCGAGAAAATCGGCCAGTTGCGCCTGATCAGCATCGGCCCGGAAATGCCCCGCGACAAGATCCGCGAGGAAATCGCCGCCGGCCGTATCGGTGGCACCTTCAACTCCCGCACTGCCCCCGAAAACCGGCCGATGCAGGACGCGGCCATGCGCAGCCGCCTGAAGATCCCGATGTTCTTCGCCTACGACACCGTCCACGGCGAGCGCACCATCTTCCCGATCGGCCTGGGTATGGCCGCTACCTGGGACATGGAGGCCGTCGCCAAGGTCGGCCGCACCGCCGCGATCGAAGCCTCGGCCGACGCCCTGGACATGACGTTCGCGCCAATGGTGGATATCGCCCGTGACCCGCGCTGGGGCCGCACCAGCGAAGGTTTCGGCGAAGACACCTACCTGACTTCGAAAATCGGCCAGGTAATGGTGCGCTCGTTCCAGGGCAGCAGCCCGGCCAACCCCGACAGCATCATGGCCATCGTCAAGCATTTCGCCTTGTATGGCGCCGTGGAAGGTGGGCGCGACTACAACACGGTCGATATGAGCCTGCCGAAAATGTACAACGACTATCTGCCACCCTATCGCGCCGCGCTCGATGCGGGGGCCGGTGGCGTGATGGTGGCGCTGAACTCGATCAACGGCGTACCGGCCACCTCCAACACCTGGCTGATGAACGACCTGCTGCGCAAGGAGTGGGGCTTCAAGGGCGTGACCATCAGCGACCACGGTGCCATCCAGGAGCTGATTCGCCACGGCGTCGCCCGGGACGGCCGTGAAGCCGCCAAGCTGGCGATCAAGGCCGGCATCGACATGAGCATGAACGATACCCTGTACGGCGAAGAGCTGCCGGGCCTGCTGAAGTCCGGCGAGGTGACCCAGCGCGAACTGGACCAGGCGGTGCGTGAAGTGCTGGGTGCCAAGTACGACATGGGCCTGTTCAAGGACCCGTACGTGCGCATCGGCAAGGCCGAAACCGACCTGAAGGACTACTACGGCAACGACCGCCTGCACCGCGAAGCTGCGCGTGACGTGGCACGCCGCAGCCTGGTGCTGCTGGAAAACCGCAACCAGACCCTGCCGCTGAAAAAGGCCGGCACCATTGCCTTGGTCGGCCCGCTGGCCGATGCCCCGATCGACATGATGGGCAGTTGGGCCGCCGACGGTAAGCCCGTTCACTCGGTGACCGTGCGCGAAGGCTTGCGCCGCGCCGTGGAAGGCAAGGCCAAGCTGGTCTACGCCAAAGGCTCCAACGTCACGGGCGACAAGGCGATCTTCGATTACCTGAACTTCCTCAACTTCGATGCCCCGGAAATCGTCGACGACCCACGCCCGCCTGCGGTGATGATCGATGAAGCAGTCAAGGCGGCGAAGCAATCCGACGTCGTGGTAGCAGTGGTCGGCGAGTCCCGCGGCATGTCCCACGAGTCGTCGAGCCGCACCACCCTGGAGATCCCGGCCAGCCAGCGCGAGCTGATCAAGGCGCTCAAGGCCACCGGCAAACCGCTGGTGCTGGTGCTGATGAACGGCCGGCCGCTATCCATCAGCTGGGAGCGCGAGCAGGCCGACGCCATCCTGGAAACCTGGTTCGCCGGCACCGAAGGCGGCAATGCCATCGCCGACGTGCTGTTTGGCGACTACAACCCCTCCGGCAAGCTGGCCATTACCTTCCCACGGTCGGTGGGGCAGATCCCGATGTACTACAACCACACGCGCATCGGCCGGCCGTTCACGCCGGGCAAGCCGGGCAACTACACCTCGCAATACTTCGAAGAACCCAACGGGCCGCTTTACCCGTTCGGCTATGGCTTGAGCTACAGCAGCTTCGAGCTGTCCGGCCTGAACCTGTCGAGCAAGGCTCTCAAGCGCGGCGATACGCTGGATGCCAAGGTAACGGTCAAGAACACCGGCAAGGTTGCAGGCGAGACGGTGGTGCAGCTGTACCTGCAGGATGTTTCGGCGTCGATGAGCCGACCAGTGAAAGAGCTGAAAAACTTCCAGAAGCTGATGCTTGAACCGGGTGAAACCCGCACGTTGACCTTCCGCATCAGCGAGGACGACCTGAAGTTCTACAATGGCCAGTTGCAGCGGGTTGCCGAACCAGGGGAGTTCAATGTCCAGGTAGGGCTGGATTCCCAGGCGGTGCATCAGCAGAGTTTTGAATTGCTTTGACTGAAATAGGCCGCCTGTTCCGGCCTCTTCGCGGATAAAACCCGCGCCTACAGGTGCTGCAGAGTACCTGTAGGCGCGGGTTTACCTGTGAAGAGGCCGGCCCCGATATCCCACCACCGGATCCGCCCCCGATGCCCTTTTCCTTTCGCGCCCTGCGTCTGGGGCTGATCACCCTGCTGATCGTGCTGGGTACCGCACTCAGCGCCGGATGGGCCATGCACCAGGCCAAGCGCCAGGCCATGGAAGACGACGCCAAGCGTGCCAGCCAGCAACTGGGCCTGTACGCCAACGCACTGCACACCCTGATCGATCGCTACCGTGCCCTCCCCGCCGTGCTGGCGCTGGACCCGGAGCTGATTACAGCCTTGCGCGGCCCTATCGACGAAAAGGTTCAGAACGCCCTGAACCTCAAGCTCGAACGCATCAATGGCGCCGCCAATTCCTCCACCCTCGAGCTGCTCGACCGCACCGGGCTGGCCATTGCCGCCAGCAACTGGCGGCTGCCCAGTAGCTACGTCGGTTCCAACTACGGTTTCCGCCCCTACTTCAAGCAAACCCGCAGCCAGGGCAGTGGCCGCTTCTATGCCGTGGGCGTGACCAGTGGCGTGCCGGGCTACTTCCTCGCCAGCGCGGTGAACGACGAGCACGGCCGATTCCTTGGCGCCATGGTGGTGAAGCTGGAGTTCCCCGAGCTGGAACGCGAATGGCGACAGGGCAACGATATCCTGCTGGTCAGCGACGCCCGAGGCATCACTTTCATCGCAAACCAGGATGGCTGGCGTTACCGCGAACTTCAGCCGCTCAGTGGCGCCGACCGTGCGGAGCTGGCCGAAACCCGTCAGTACGACAAGCAACCGCTGGTGCCGCTACACCATCAGGTGCTGACGCGGTTTGCCCCCTACAGCACCCTAAGCCGCGTGCAAGGCCCCGAGGGTAGTACCGAGTACCTGTGGGAAAGCCTGCCGCTGGAAGGCGAAAACTGGACCTTGCACCTGCTGCGCAAACCGCAGGTCGCTGCCGACGGCCGTAATGCCGCGCTTGGCGCCGCCGCCGTCTGGCTGAGCCTGGTGTTCGCCGCCCTTTTCGTCAGCCAACGCCTGCGCCTGGCACGCCTGCGCCAGCGCAGCCGGCAAGAACTCGAACGCCAGGTCGAGGAGCGCACCCGCGAGCTGCGCACTGCCCAGGAAGGCTTGGTGCAATCAGCCAAGCTGGCCGCACTCGGGCAGATGTCAGCGGCCATGGCCCACGAAATCAACCAACCGCTGACCACCCAACGTATGCAGCTGGAAACCCTGCGCCTGCTGCTTGACCATGGTCGCCATGACGAAGCGCGGCAAGCGCTGGAGCCACTGGAACAAATGCTCACGCGTATGGCAGCACTTACCAGCCACCTGAAAACCTTTGCCCGCAACAGCCCGATGGGCCTGCGCGAACGCCTTGACCTGGCAACCGTGGTCGACCAGGCCTTGCACCTGCTGGAAGCGCGACTTCGCAACGAAGAAGTGGAAGTGGCTCTGTACCTGGCACGTCCGGCCTGGGTACGCGGCGATGCCATCCGCCTGGAGCAGGTGCTGATAAACCTACTGCACAATGCACTCGACGCCATGCTCGACAAGCGTTACAAACGCCTGGAAATCCGCATCGAACCCGACGGGGAGCTATGGCGCCTGAGTGTGCTCGACTCGGGCGGCGGCATTGCCGAAGCCGATCTGGCCAAGGTCTTCGACCCATTCTTCACCACCAAACCGGTGGGGGAAGGGCTAGGGCTGGGCCTGGCCATTTCCTACGGCATCGTCCACGAGGCCGGCGGCCAGCTGCGGGCCGAAAACCTGCCTGGCGGCGCGCGTCTGAGCCTTACCCTGCCCCGTGACCTGGAGCCTGTATGTTGAATTCGGTGATCGTCGTCGATGATGAAGCCAGTATCCGCACTGCTGTCGAGCAATGGCTGAGCCTGTCTGGCTTCAGCGTGCAGTTGTTCGCTCGCGCCGAAGCGTGCCTGGCACAGCTGCCACAGCACTTCCCTGGGGTGATCATCAGCGATGTGCGTATGCCGGGCATGGATGGCCTGCAATTGCTCGAACGCCTGCAGGCGAACGACCCCGACCTGCCCGTGATTCTGCTAACCGGTCACGGTGATGTACCGATGGCCGTAGAAGCCATGCGATTGGGGGCCTATGACTTCCTGGAAAAACCCTTCACGCCGCAAGACTTGCTGGGCAGCCTGCGCCGCGCCCTGGAAAAGCGCCAGCTGGTGCTTGAGAACCGCCGGCTCCACGAGCAGGCCGACCTCAAGTCACGCCTGGAAGTCACGCTGCTGGGCATGTCCCAGGGCCTGCAACAGCTGCGCCGGCAAGTGCTGGACCTGGCCGGCCTGCCGGTGAACGTGCTGATCCGCGGTGAAACCGGCAGTGGCAAGGAGCGGGTGGCCCGCTGCCTGCACGACTTTGGCCCCCGTGCCGCCAAGCCCTTTGTAGCCCTTAACTGCGCAGCCATCCCCGAGTCGTTGTTCGAGGCCGAACTGTTCGGCCATGAGAGCGGCGCCTTCACGGGCGCCCAGGGTAAACGAATCGGCAAGCTGGAATATGCCAACGGTGGCACCGTGTTCCTCGACGAAATCGAGAGCATGCCACTGGCCCAACAGGCCAAGCTGTTGCGGGTGATACAGGAGCAGAAGCTGGAGCGCCTGGGGGCCAACCAGAGCATCAGCGTCGACCTGCGCATCATTGCTGCGACCAAGCCCGACCTGCTCGAGGAGGCTCGTGCCGGGCGCTTCCGCGAAGACCTGGCCTACCGCCTGAACGTGGCCGAATTGCGCCTGGCACCGCTGCGCGAGCGGCGGGAGGACATTCCGCTGCTGTTCGAACACTTTGCCCGTGCTGCAGGTGAAAAGCTTGGTCGCACCGCCCCGCCGCTATCGGCTGCACAGCTGGCGCAGCTGCTGTCACATGACTGGCCTGGCAACGTGCGTGAGCTGGCCAATGCGGCGGAGCGGCATGCGCTGGGCCTAGGTTCGCCAAACATCGAGGTGGCACCTGCCGGGCAGTCGCTGGGCGAGCAGATGGAAGCATTCGAGGCGCAATGCCTGCGCGCGGCCTTGCGTCAGTATGGGGGCGAGATCAAGTCGGTGATGGAGGCATTGCAACTGCCGCGGCGCACCCTTAACGAAAAGATGCAACGGCATGGGCTGGTGCGCGAGGACTTTATTGGGCAGGCATGAGCGGAAATCCGCTTATGACCAAGACCTGGTAGGCAAAAAACCGCTCATAACATCGAGGTTTTGGACTGCTTTGCAGCCCTTCGCGGTCAAGCCCGCTCCTGCAAAGGGCGGCGCAACACCCACTACTGTGCCGGCTCGGGCTATTTGATGCCCTCAAATGAATCAGCCCGCACCCATTTGGCACACCTTCTGCAATTGCCTTGGCAAGCTGCGCCACGGCGCGCTCCACAAAAACAACGAGAAGGTATCCCTCATGGATAACGCCACCTCCCTGCCCGCCGGGGCGGCCACCGCGCCTGCCGCAGAAAAAACCACCGCCAGCCGCCTGAAGTCGATTTTCAGCGGGTCCATCGGCAACATGGTCGAATGGTACGACTGGTACGTCTACGCCGCATTCTCGCTGTACTTCGCCAAGGCCTTCTTCCCCGCCGGCGACTCCACCGCACAACTGCTCAATACCGCTGCGATCTTCGCCGTGGGCTTCCTGATGCGCCCGATCGGTGGCTGGCTGATGGGCCTGTACGCCGACCGCAAGGGCCGCAAGGCCGCGCTGATGGCGTCGGTATTGCTCATGTGCGCAGGCTCGCTGGTCATCGCCCTGACCCCAGGTTATGAAACCATCGGCGTCGCCGCACCTGTCCTGCTGGTCATCGCGCGCCTGCTGCAGGGCCTGTCGGTGGGTGGTGAATACGGCACCTCGGCCACCTACCTCAGCGAGATGGCCAGCAAGGAGCGCCGTGGTTTCTTCTCCAGCTTCCAGTACGTGACCCTGATCTCTGGCCAGCTCATCGCCCTGGCGGTACTGATCGTCCTGCAACAGACCCTGACCACCGAGCAATTGTACGCCTGGGGCTGGCGCGTGCCGTTCGTGATCGGTGCGCTGTGCGCCGTGGTGGCCCTGTACCTGCGTCGCGGCATGGAAGAAACCGCCTCGTTCACCAAGAAGGAAAAGGCCAAGGAAAGCCTGATGCGCACCCTGCTGCGTCACCCCAAGGAGTTGATGACCGTCGTCGGCCTGACCATGGGCGGCACCCTGGCCTTCTACACCTACACCACCTACATGCAGAAATACCTGGTCAACACCGTGGGCATGAGCATCAGTGACTCGACCACCATCTCGGCCGCCACGCTGTTCCTGTTCATGTGCCTGCAGCCGGTGATCGGTGGTCTGTCCGACAAGATCGGCCGCCGTCCGATCCTGATCGCCTTCGGCGTGCTCGGCACCCTGTTCACCGTCCCCATCCTCAGCACCCTGCACACCATCCAGACCTGGTGGGGTGCATTCTTCCTGATCATGGCCGCACTGATCATCGTAAGCGGCTATACCTCGATCAACGCCGTGGTCAAAGCCGAGCTGTTCCCTACCGAGATTCGCGCCCTGGGCGTGGGCCTGCCGTATGCCCTGACGGTGTCGATCTTCGGTGGCACCGCCGAATACGTGGCCCTTTGGTTCAAGAGCGCTGGGATGGAGAGCGGCTTCTACTGGTACGTCACCGCCTGTATCGCCTGCTCGCTGCTGGTTTACGCGACCATGAAAGACACCAAGCAGCACTCGCGGATTACCACTGAGTAACGCTGGCCTGGCAGTACTAAAAGGGGGCGCTCCATTGCATGGAGCGCCCCTTTTTCATTCAGAACTTTCCTTCTTAACGCCCTATTAATTCCACCTTATCAAGCTGCAATGGCTGGCAGAACGCTAGCGCCCGTACGAACGCTCCCAAGCCAGCCTTGCGACCTGAAGGACGACATAGGCGCCCAAATACATCGAACAAATAGATTATTAGCCACTGTTTTTTGCGCTTTTTAATCAAATTATTCGGCGTAGGATTAAACCCATAGAAACAAACAACTCACCAACCCCTGGAGCAACGACCATGAAAAACAAACTGATCCTTACCCTGGCCCTCTCGGTTTTCGCAGCTGGCGCCTTCGCCGAAGATGGCTTCGACCGGACCGACGCTCACACCTTTGCCGCGGTTCAAACCCAGTCAGCCAGCTACGCTGAAGATGGCTTCGACCGCACCGGTGGCCAACGCTTCGCCGAAGACGGCTTCGACCGCACCGGTGGCCAGCGCTTCGCCGAAGACGGCTTCGACCGCACCGGTGGCCAACGCTTCGCTGAAGACGGCTTCGACCGCACCAACGCGCACCGCATCAGCTGATACCTGATTGCGAGCACCCAGCCCGGCTTCGGCCGGGCTTGATCATTTGCAGGCAAGCTCAGGCTTGGCACACTAGGCACCTTGTCCACCAGGAGGTAGGGCCAACAAGCCCAGCACAGATGTATTACTACGAACCCGCCAAAGGCCACGGCCTGCCGCACGACCCGTTCAATGCCATCGTCGGTCCCCGCCCGATCGGCTGGATCTCCTCTCAGGACCGCGAAGGCCGCCTGAACCTGGCGCCTTACAGCTTCTTCAATGCGTTCAACTACATCCCGCCGATCATCGGTTTCTGCAGCGTCGGGCGCAAAGACAGCCTGAACAACATCGAGCAGACCGGTGAGTTCGTCTGGAACCTGGCCACCCGCCCACTGGCCGAGCAAATGAACCTGAGCTGTGCACCGGTTGCTGCCGAAGTGAACGAATTCGAATTGAGCGGCCTCACTGCCGCACCGTCGAGCATCGTCAAGGTGCCACGCGTGGGTGAAACGCCGGTAGCCTTCGAGTGCAAGGTCAGCCAGATCGTCCAGCTCAAGCGCGCCGATCAGGAACAGGTGCCCAGCTGGCTGATCCTTGGGGAAGTGGTGGCGGTGCACATTGCCGAGCACCTGTTGAACAACGGCATCTACGATACCGCTGCCGCCGAGCCGATCCTGCGTGGAGGTGGCCCAGCGGATTATTTCGAGCTGGGCAACCTGTTCAAGATGGCCCGGCCGCCGGCCTGATCACCAGACCAGCTCACCCTCTTCGCTGACGCCCTGCAGGCGTTGCAGCTCGGCGGTGGCCGCTTCGTCGGCGGCCACAGCGCCCTTGAACACCTGCCCGTCGAGAACCTTGTGAAAGCGCGGCGCACCGCCCATGCCCAAGGCTTTGACTGCGATGGCCGCGTTGTAGCCGCCACCTTCCACCGGCACCATCGCCGATACCGCTTCGAAATGAGTGAATTCCCTACGTGCCATGTTGCTGTCCGGGTTGTTGAACAAGGGCGTCACTTTACCTCATCCAGGCTCAGTCGAAGGTATGCAAGTCCAGGCTGCTGACCACCTGAGCCTGCACCAGCTCACCGAACACCTCCAGTGTCGGCGAAGCAAAGTAACCACTCATCGCCTGCTGGTCCTGCCAGCTTCCGCTGAGCAACCACAGGTCAGCATCAGCCTGAGAACGCTGCACGGTGAAACTCAGGCAACCCGGTGTACGCAGCGAGGGCTCGAGCAGGTCACGCAGACGCGCGCCCAGCTCTGCCGAGCGCCCGCTGCTGGCACGGATGAAAGCAAGGTGGGTGACCGGTTGTTTAAGGGTCATTGCACAATCTCCTTGAAGCAGGCGGACGGAAAAGCCAGGCTGCCAAGGTTAGGCGCTCACCCGCGCGGCGCGTTAGGCCATTACTGCATGTCGATTGCCTGATCCTGCAGCGCGGCAGGATCAGGCAATCGACATGCAGCTTTCGACTAGCGCCCGTCTTTGCCCAAACCTATGCTGCGTCGGTCAGCAGAGGAAAGCCATCATGACCACCGCCACGTCCACCGAACCGACCCTGGAACTGCAGCGCCTGGAGCTGGCCGAGCTGATCAACCGCCATGCGGGCGAGCCCTTTGGCCCAGCATCGGCCATCGATGACCTGTACCTGGTGCGTTACACCGAAAATGTGCGTTCTGTACCCACCCTGGCGCAGCCTGCCCTGTGCATCCTTGCCCAAGGCAGCAAAAGCCTGTTCCTGGGTGACGAGCAGTACGCCTACGACCCACTGCATTACATGGTCGTTTCGGTGACCTTGCCACTCAGTGCCGTGAGGCTGGATGCCAGCCCCGAGAACCCAAGCCTGGGCCTGCGCATGGACCTGGACCCGGCCGAGATCAGCCAGCTGATCGCCGAGAGCGGGCCGATGCTGGTACCCAATCGACCTTCCGGCCGTGGTTTGTATGTGGAAAGGACTGATGCCGCGTTACTCGATGCCCTGCTGCGGTTGCTGCGGCTGCTGGACACCCCTCGCGACATCGCAATGCTGGCGCCGCTGTTCCGCCGAGAGATTCTCTACCGCCTGCTGCGTGGTCCGCAGGGTTACCGGCTGTATGAAATTGCCTTGGCCAACAGCCAGACCCACCGGGTTTGCCAGGCCATCTCCTGGCTCAACAACAACTTCCAACAGCCGCTGCGTATCGAGGACCTGGCCCGTGAGGTCAACCTCAGCACCTCGACCTTGCACCACCGCTTCAAGGCCGTGACCTCGATGAGCCCGCTTCAGTACCAGAAGCAACTGCGCCTGCAGGAGGCGCGGCGGCTGATGTTGAACGATGGGCTGGAGGCGGCGGTGGCGGCTTATCGGGTGGGTTATGAAAGCCCGTCGCAGTTCAGCCGTGAATACAGCCGGCTTTACGGCGCGCCGCCGATTCGTGATGTGGCTCGGTTGCGGGCTACTGCGGTCTGAAGCTCAACATTCGCCTGCACCGGCGCTTTCGCGGGTAAACCCGCTCCTACAGGTTTTTGCACAGATGCGAAAATTGCGCGCTGCCTGCAGGCGCGAGAGGCCGATACAGGCAATCGCAATACTTCAACCCAATACCGCGGCCTGCCACTGATTCTGGTCCACCTGAATCAAGGTCGGCCCCTTGCGCTCAACCGCTTGCCCGAGCGCCGCCTGCAATTGGGCGATATCGGCCACGTTCTCTGCTGCCGCGCCCAACGCCCGCGCCACGCCGATGAAATCCGGGGTATGGATATCCACTCCGACCGGCTCGATCGCCCGATTGACCATGTATTTCTTGATTTCCTCGTACCCCTGGTTATTCCACAGCAGTACGATCAGCGGTACCTGCGCCTCCACTGCACTGGCCAGTTCCGGCAGGGTGAACTGCAAACCACCATCACCAATCAGGCACACCGCCGGAGCGCGTTCGACGGTCTGCTCGCCACTGCCCAACCAGGCGCCCATGGCTGCTGGCAACGCGTAACCCAAGGTGCCGTAACCGGTCGAGGCGTTGAACCAGCGGCGTGGCTGCTCCATGTCGAGTGTCAGGTTGCCGGTATACACAGGTTGGGTCGAGTCGCCCACCAGAATCGCATTAGGCAGGCGCTCCAGTATGGCGCTCAGCAAACGTGTCTGGCTCAGGGTTGGCTGGTCCCAGTCTGCCGCCAGGACCTTGCGCAGGTTGGCCACGCGAGCCATGCCCCAAGTGCTTTCGTGCACTGGCTGCGGCTGAGTTTGCAAGGCACCGAGCAGCGCTTCGGCTGCCAGCTTGGCATCGGCTACCAGCGCCAGCTCCGGCAGATAATTGCGCACGGTCTGGTCCGGGTCGATGTCAATGCGCAGCAGCCTGCCCGGGATCTCGAAGCCTCCCTTGAAGGTCACGTCATAATCGGTTTCGGCCAGTTCGGTGCCGATCGCCAGCACCACGTCCGCCTCGGCCACCAGCGCCCGTGTGGCCGGTAACGACTGGGTCGAGCCGATCTGCAATGGGTGGCTGGCAGGCAGCAAGCCTTTGGCATTGATGGTCAGCGCCACCGGGGCCTGCAGGTGTTCAGCCAGCCGTGCCAGCGCGGCCCCTGCAGCCAATGCCCCGCCACCGGCCAGAATCAGCGGCCGACGCGCACTGGCCAGGCGCTCAGCCATCTGCGCTACGGCCTGCGGTGCAGCACCAGCCCGACTGCCACGTACAGGGCGGCCCGGCAGCAGGAAGTCGGCCGGTTCAACCAGCACATCGAGCGGGATTTCGATATGCACCGGGCGTGGCCGGGCACTGTCGAACACGGCAAATGCCCTGGCCAGTACCTGCGGCAAGTCGGCTGCACTCATCAAGGTGTGGGAAAACGCCGCCACACCCGATACCAGCGCGGCTTGGTTGGGCAGCTCGTGCAACTTGCCACGGCCACCGCCCAGCTGGTCACGGGACTGCACGCTGGAAATCACCAGCATCGGGATCGAGTCGGCATAGGCCTGGCCCATGGCAGTGGTGATATTGGTCATGCCCGGGCCGGTGATAATGAAGCACACTCCGGGTTTGCCGCGGGTGCGCGCATAGCCGTCAGCCATGAACCCGGCACCTTGCTCATGACGCGGGGTGATGTGACGAATGGAAGAGCCCGCCAGGCCACGATAGAGCTCCACGGTATGTACACCGGGGATGCCGAAAACATGATCGACGCCATAGCCTTCAAGGAGTTTGACCAGTACTTCGCCACAGGTTGCCATCAGGGGTCACCATGAATCTTGTTGGGGTATGCCCTTATTGGACCCAAGCCACGGCTATCGCCACAATGTAAAAAAACACATACTAGCCATGTCCTGTGATCATGGCTCACTGCAATGAAACGCCTCCCGCCCCTGCCTGCCCTGCACACGTTTCTGGTCACCGCCCAGCACTGCAACTTCACCCGCGCCGGGCAGCAGTTGCACATCACCCAGGGCGCTGTCAGCCGCCAGATTGCAGCCCTCGAAGAACACCTCGGTTATGCCCTGTTCAAGCGCGAGGCGCGTGGGTTGAGCCTGACCCGTGAAGGCCTGGACTGGCTGCCACGGGTGCAGCAGGTGTTCGCCCTGATCGAACAAGGGGTGCGCGAGGTGGGTGAGCACAGCACCACTCTGCAGCTCAAGGCCCCCACCTGCGTGATGCGTTGGCTGCTGCCGCGCCTGATGGAGTGGCAGGCACTGCGCCCGGACGTACCGGTGGAGCTGACCACTACAGTGCAGCACGGGGTGGATTTGCGTCGCGAGGGCTTCGATGCCGCAGTGGTCTACGGCGATGCGCCGAACCACGGGCTGCAGGTGCGCAAGCTGTTCGATGAGCAGCTGACCCCGGTGTGCGCACCGTCACTGCGTGAGGGGCCAGTGCCGTTGCAGCAGGTGGAAGACCTGGCCCGACATATGTTGCTGCATCCCTCGCGGGATGAACACGACTGGCGGTTGTGGTTGCAGGCGGCTGGAGTGACGCTGGCCACGCATGGACCCAAACAGCATTTCGAGACACTGGACATGGCGATGGCCATGGCTTCGCAGGGGACAGGGGTGGCAATCGGTGACTGGTCGCTGATTGGCGATGACCTGCGCGGCGGGCGGTTGTGCATGCCGTTTGCGCTGAAGGTGCTGACAGGCAAGGGGTATTACCTGGTGAGCCAGGCCAGGAGCTTGCCGCCGGGGTTGCTGGAATTGCTGGACTGGCTGGAGGGCCAGGCCAGCCTGTGACGGCCCTTTCGCAGTCGACTCAATAGCCGACTGTGAACCGTTGCCGCGAGTGCTGCGGCTGCTCCAGCTCATCCAGCATGGCAATCGCATAGTCGGCAAACGTGATCCAGCTCTTGCCGTCCGCACCGATCAACAGATGATCCTTGCCCAGCGTATAGTGACCTCTGCGCTCACCCTCAACGAACTCAGCCGAAGGCGAGAGGAAGGTCCAGTCCAGGTTCGGCTCGCGCCGCAGCGCCTCCAGAAAACGCACGCCGGCACTGGCCTCGGCTTTATACGCCTCCGGGAAATCCGGGCTGTCGATCACCCAATGCCCTGACGGCAGCAACAAGCTACCGGCGCCACCCACCACCAGCAGGCGCTTGACCCCGGCGCGCTTCACCGGCTCGATGATGGCGTGCGGCTGCATTGTCGAGAAATGCGCGGCACTCAACACAGCGTCCATACCTGCGACCGCTGCTTGCAGGGCCGCGCTGTCCGTGGCATCCAGCGACTTGACGGTCACACCCTCTCGCCCTTCAAGCGTGGAAGGGTCGCGGGCAATGGCCAGTACACGGTGACCACGGCGCAGGGCCTCTTCCAGTAACTGGCTGCCAGCGCGGCCAGTGGCACCGATGATTGCGATCTTGCTCATGAAATACTCTCCATCAGTTGAACGAAATGACTGCCCTTGGCGACCTTCGCCGCCAGCGCCAAGGCTCTCGTCTGCCGGCTTCGGATAACGCCTTCCGGCAAACAATGCGCATAGCTTAGTTACCCGATTCGTCACAAAAAATGCGATGCTCAGACATAGTTTGTTTCTGAAATCGGGCAAATCATGGATCGCCTCAACGCCATGCGTGTATTCGTCACAGTCATCGATCTGGGCAGCCAGTCGGCGGCGGCGGACTATCTGCAGTTATCGCGGCCGGTCGTGTCGCGCTACCTGGCAGAGTTGGAAGACTGGGTTGGCACGCGGCTGATGCAGCGGACCACGCGCAAGCTCAGCCTCACGGCAGCCGGCCAGGAAACCCTGCCTCGCTGCCGGCAACTGCTGGAACTGGCCGGCGACATGCAGGCTGCCGTGCAGCAGCCGGAAGACTCGCCAAGGGGGGCACTGCGTATCAGCGTCAGTACCTCATTCGGCCAGGCACAGCTGGTGGATGCAGTGGCCGCCTATGTGCGGCGCTTTCCCGACGTGAAGGTAGAACTGCAGATGCTCGACCGCACCGTCAACCTGGTGGACGAGCGCATCGACCTGGCCATTCGCACCAGCAATGACGTGGACCCCAGCCTCATCGCCCGGCGCCTGAGCGTGTGCCGCTCGGTCGTGTGCGCGGCACCGGCCTACCTGAATGAGCGAGGCACGCCGCAACGGGTTGAGGAACTGAGCCAGCACAACTGCCTGACCCATGCCTATTTCGGACACAGCTTGTGGCATTTCGCGGTAGCCGGCCAGCAGGTCGCCGTGCCCGTATCGGGAAACATCAGTGCCAATGAGGTGATGACCCTGCAGAGGGCCGCGCTGGCTGGCGCAGGTATCGCCATGCTGCCAACCTTCCAGGCCGCAGACGCCATACGCCGGGGTGAACTGGTGCGTCTGCTGCCCGAGGCCAAACCACGTGAACTGAACCTGAATGCGGTGTATACGTCGCGCAAACACATGCCGGCGACCTTGCGCAGCATGCTGGATTTCTTGGTACAGCGTTTCAAGGACGAGCCGGAGTGGGATCGGGATCTATACTAGTGGCGTACACCCCTATCGCTGTCACAGGAGGTGAGCACCATGGGCATCAATTCCAGAAGAGTCGCCCTTGTCATGGCCCTTACCGCAGTCGCAGCGCTGTATGGCTCAGCCTGCTGGCGCGCCGAACTGCTACGCAGCCAGCCCAGCGTCGCCAATAGCTGCGAGCAGGCACATTGCGTGCCTCACAGTGCAACCTTGAGCGCCGTCCGTTGAATGGACAGCGCCCTGCTGATCACTCTTCGACGCTCATGTATTCCTTGGCCCAGCGAATGTAGTCCTCAGGCTGGGTGTAGGTGTGCGAGAGTTCGGTGGCACTGAGGTTTTCCGACTTGTTCTGCCGACCACGCTGCAGCCGCAGGCAGTCGTAAGTGGCCTTGATCGCGGCAAAGTAAGCCGCATGGCCATCGACCACGATGCGCACGCCCAGACGCGCCAGGCGCTCGTCATCGCGCAGGTTCGGGTTGCCATAGGTAACCAGCATCAGCGGCACAGTCAGGTGCTCGGCAATCTGTTCGAGCTGCTCGAAGTCTTTGACCCCGACCATGCAGATGCCATCAGCGCCCGCCTTCTGGTAGCTCTGGGTACGCACGATGATTTCTTCGGTACTGAGTACGCCCGCGTTGGTACGGGCAATGATCGACAGGGACGAATCGACTCGTGCCTCCAGCGCCGCGCGGATCTTGCCAACGCCCTCCTCGACCGGGATCAGGTCGGTGGACTTGCGCCCGAACTGGGCAGGCAGCAGGGTGTCCTCGATGGTCAGTGCGGCCACACCGGCGCGCTCCAGTTCGATCACCGTGCGCATCACGTTCAATGCGTTGCCATAGCCGTGGTCGGCGTCGGCCAGTACCGGCAGTTGCGCGACCCGACCAATGCGGGTGGCCTGCTCGACGAACTCGCTGAGGGTGATCAGAGCGAAGTCCGGAGCAGCAAGTACCTGCAACGAAGCGACCGAACCGCCGAGGATACCGACTTCGAAGCCCAGGTCTGCGGCAATGCGTGCCGACATCGGGTCGAACACCGAGGCAGTGTGGAAACACGAACCTGAAGCGAGCAGCTCGCGGAAGGCAAAACGCAGATCTTGGTGGGAAGCCTTGGGCATGATCACTCCGCAAAAAAGTTGAAATTTGAACGGTAACTACCGACCCCTGTAATCGGGTCTACCTGACCTGTTCCAACCGTCGCCATCTGGGCGGTCATGCTCGACATGCAGGCAGAGGAATAAAAGGTGTGGGAGACAGCGGACTGAAAAACCTGCGGCAATATGTTGCACCAACCTGGTGCAAGCCCCGGATTTCAGCCTCTGTGGCATACCAACGATATCACGCAGCCATGCAGCACTGGATGAATGCGCCAATGCCGATCTTGCATAGGGGATGCAGATAGTACATAGGAAGCTACCTAACTCAGGTTACAATCCGAGGGCTTCTGCGAGAGCAGGCTTGCCCGCGAAGGGGCCGCCATTGACAAAACAAGGTATTTCCGTGACCGCCGCCCTGCCCCCCACCGCCCTGCGCAACGTGCTCACCGCCCTGATGCTGGCCATCTTCCTCGGCGCACTGGACCAGACCATCGTCGCCGTCTCGCTGCCCGCCATCTCGGCGCAATTCAGCGATGTCGGCCTGCTGGCTTGGGTCATCTCCGGTTATATGGTGGCCATGACCGTGGCCGTGCCGATCTACGGCAAACTGGGCGACCTTTACGGCCGGCGCCGGATGATCCTCACCGGCATCAGCCTGTTCACCCTGGCCTCCATTGCCTGCGCCATGGCCCAGAACATGCCGCAACTGGTGCTGGCCCGGGTACTGCAGGGTATCGGCGCAGGCGGGATGGTCTCGGTGAGCCAGGCAATCATTGGCGACTTCGTACCCCCACGCGAACGCGGCCGCTACCAGGGCTACTTCAGCAGCATGTACGCCGCGGCCAGCGTGGCCGGGCCAGTGCTGGGCGGCTGGTTGACCGAGTACCTGTCGTGGCGCTGGGTGTTCTGGATCAACCTGCCGCTGGGGCTGGTCGCCTTGTGGGCCATTCGCCGTGCGCTCGGCGACATGCCGGTGCAGCGTCGCGAGGCACAGGTGGACTACCTTGGCGCCATGCTGTTGATTCTCGGCCTAGGCAGCCTGCTGCTAGGCATCACCTTGGTAGGCCAGGGCCACGCCTGGGCCGACCCGGCCGTGCTGGCGCTGTTCGGCTGCGCCCTGCTGGGCCTGGCGCTATTCATCACCCACGAACGCCGCTGCCCGGAGCCGCTGCTGCCGCTCAGCCTGTTCGGCAACCGTGTGGCAGTGCTGTGCTGGGCGGTGATCTTCTTCGCCAGCTTCCAGTCCATTTCGCTGACCATGCTCATGCCCTTGCGTTACCAGGGCATTACCGGCGCCGGCGCCGACAGCGCCGCCCTGCATCTGCTGCCGCTGGCCATGGGGCTGCCCATGGGCGCCTTCACAGGAGGCCGCATGACCAGCCGGACCGGGCGCTACAAACCACAGATCCTGGCCGGTGCACTGCTGATGCCAGTGGCCATTTTCGCGATGGCACTGACTCCGCCGCAATCAGCGTTGCTCAGTGCGCTGTTCATGCTGCTGACCGGCATAGCCTGCGGGCTGCAATTCCCGACCTCACTGGTGGGCACACAAAGCGCGGTGGCCAGCAAGGACATCGGCGTGGCCACCAGCACCACCAACCTGTTCCGTTCGCTGGGCGGAGCCATGGGCGTGGCGTGCATGTCCAGCTTGTTGCTGGCACTGCTGCATCAGGGTGGTTTCGAACTGTCGGGTAACCCGTTGCTGGGGAGCTTGAAGGCCGCAGAGGTGGACCTGGTGACTCAGGGGCGGTTGCTGGAAACGTTCCAGCAGCTGCTGATGGGGAGTGCGGTCGTCGCGGTGCTGGGACTGTTTGCGGCATTGGCTTTGCCCGACCGGCAATTGCGCGGCCGCTGAAGACTACGCAATCGCTGCAAGAGCCGCCTTGTGCTGCGAACAGCCGCAGGGCGGCCACGCCCCTTAATGCCCCCTTAACACAAAGGGGAAACACTCCCTCACAATCCTTAACAAAGTGTCATTTGCGCAGAGCAGGGCTCAAGCGCAGCATATCCAGCCCGGTGTCGACCCATTTTTCGACATCGCCCAACAGATCGACACTGTCAGGCAGCAATAGCCAGCGCCCGATCAGGCCATCGACATAGGCAAACATGGCCACCGCCGCGCGCTCCACATCCAGCTCGCCAGGCAACTGGCCCCGGCGTACGGCATTGGCCAGCGCCAGGGTGATGCCCTTGTGGCAATCCAGCACCGCACTCTGGCGCTGCTGGCGAATTTCACACATGTCATCGGTGAACTCGCACTTGTGATGCAGGATTTCATTGATACGACGGGTTCGGGCATCGAGCACCAGCTCGTTGAACACTTGCAACAGCAGCTTGCGCATGCAGCCAAGCGGGTCGAGTTCATCCTCGCTTTCGCTCGCGCGCGCCAAATGGTCATGGGTCTCGTGCAGACTGTCGAGCAACGCCTGCACCAGCTCGGCCTTGTTGTTGAAGTGCCAGTAGATCGCCCCCCGCGTCACACCCGCCAGTTCGGCGATGTCGGCCAGGGTGGTTCGCGCAACCCCGCGCTTGTAGAAGGCCCTTTCCGCCGCCTCGATGATCTGGGCACGGGTTTCCTGGGCTTCTTCTTTGGTTCGACGGACCATGGCAGTACAACCTCATCTGGCCCGAACGCGCAGCGCGGGCGGGGAACGCTCCGAGGGCTCCTGTGCCGGGGCCTCTCGGATGAGCTAATCAAGCGCTGAGGGGTACCGGAGTACAACTCAGCAGTATTTACAAACAACCATGAATGTAAGTATATTCCTTAGCAAGCTATTTATCCACCGGATAGCATTTTTTCCAGATCAAGATCTCTTCCATTACTCTTGAGCGTCTCCCTGCTCCAGCGACCCGAGGATCCTCATGCAATTCAAGCCAGCCGTTACCGCTCTGGTTTCCGCCGTCGCCCTGGCAACCCTGCTCAGTGGCTGTAAGAAAGAAGAAGCAGCGCCCGCGGCGCAGGCTCCTCAGGTCGGCGTCGTGACCATCCAGCCGCAAGCCTTCACCCTCACCTCGGAATTGCCGGGGCGAACCAGTGCCTACCGCGTCGCCGAAGTGCGCCCGCAGGTCAACGGCATCATCCTCAAGCGCCTGTTCAAGGAAGGCAGTGAGGTCAAGGAAGGCCAGCAGTTGTATCAGATCGACCCTGCCGTGTACGAAGCCACCCTGGCCAATGCCAAGGCCAACCTGCTGGCTACACGCTCACTGGCCGAACGCTACAAGCAGCTGATTGACGAACAGGCCGTCTCCAAACAGGAATACGACGACGCCAATGCCAAACGATTGCAGGCCGAGGCTTCGCTCAAGAGCGCACAGATCGACCTGCGCTACACCAAGGTTCTGGCGCCGATCAGCGGCCGTATCGGTCGCTCTTCGTTCACCGAAGGTGCACTGGTGAGCAATGGTCAGACCGACGCCATGGCCACCATCCAGCAACTCGACCCTATTTATGTCGACGTTACCCAGTCCACCGCCGAGCTGCTCAAGCTGCGCCGTGACCTGGAAAGCGGCCAGTTGCAGAAGGCCGGCAACAACGCCGCCTCGGTTCAGCTGGTGCTGGAAGACGGTAGCCTGTTCAAGCAGGAAGGCCGCCTGGAATTCTCCGAAGTCGCGGTCGATGAGACCACCGGCTCGGTGACCCTGCGCGCCCTGTTCCCCAACCCCGATCACACCCTGCTGCCAGGCATGTTCGTGCATGCGCGGCTCAAGGCCGGGGTCAACGCCAACGCCATCCTGGCACCGCAACAAGGCGTGACCCGCGACCTCAAGGGCGCTCCCACCGCCCTGGTGGTCAACCAGGAGAACAAGGTCGAACTGCGCCAGCTCAAGGCCAGCCGCACCTTGGGTAGCGACTGGCTGATCGAGGAAGGCCTCAATCCGGGTGACCGCCTGATCACCGAAGGGCTGCAATACGTGCGCCCAGGCGTCGAGGTGAAGGTCAGCGATGCCACCAACGTCAAGAAGCCGGCCGGCCCTGATCAGGCCAACGCGGCGAAAGCAGACGCCAAAGCGGAGTAAACCATGTCGAAGTTCTTTATCGATCGCCCGATCTTCGCCTGGGTGATCGCCTTGGTGATCATGCTGGTCGGGGCTTTGTCTATCCTGAAGCTGCCGATCAACCAGTACCCCAGTATCGCGCCGCCGGCCATCGCCATCGCCGTGACCTACCCGGGCGCCTCGGCGCAAACCGTGCAGGACACCGTGGTTCAGGTGATCGAGCAGCAGCTCAACGGTATCGACAACCTGCGTTATGTGTCGTCGGAAAGTAACTCCGACGGCAGCATGACCATTACCGCCACCTTCGAACAGGGCACCAACCCCGACACCGCGCAGGTACAGGTACAGAACAAGCTGAACCTGGCCACCCCACTGCTGCCGCAGGAAGTGCAGCAGCAAGGTATCCGCGTCACCAAAGCAGTGAAGAACTTCCTGCTGGTGATCGGCCTGGTCTCCGAAGACGGCAGCATGACCAAGGACGACCTGGCCAACTACATCGTCTCGAACATGCAGGACCCGATCTCGCGTACCGCAGGTGTGGGTGACTTCCAGGTGTTCGGTGCACAGTACGCCATGCGTATCTGGCTCGATCCGGCCAAGCTGAACAAGTTCCAGCTGACCCCGGTCGACGTCAAGACCGCTGTGGCCGCACAGAACGTGCAGGTGTCTTCCGGCCAGCTCGGCGGCCTGCCAGCCCTGCCGGGCACCCAGCTGAACGCCACCATCATCGGCAAGACCCGCCTGCAAACCGCCGAGCAGTTCGAGAGTATCCTGCTCAAGGTCAACAAAGACGGTTCACAGGTGCGTCTGGGCGATGTCGCCCAAGTAGGCCTGGGGGGTGAAAACTACGCCGTCAGCGCCCAGTTCAACGGCAAGCCGGCTTCCGGCCTGGCGGTAAAACTGGCAACCGGCGCCAACGCGCTGGACACTGCCAAGGCACTGCGCGAGACCATCAAAGGCCTGGAACCGTTCTTCCCGCCGGGGGTCAAGGCGGTATTCCCGTATGACACCACCCCAGTGGTCACCGAATCGATCAGCGGCGTGATCCACACCCTGATCGAAGCCGTGGTGCTGGTGTTCCTGGTGATGTACCTGTTCCTGCAGAACTTCCGCGCCACCATCATCACCACCATGACCGTACCGGTCGTATTGCTGGGTACCTTCGGTATCCTTGCCGCCGCGGGCTTCAGCATCAACACCCTGACCATGTTCGCCATGGTCCTGGCCATCGGCTTGCTGGTGGACGACGCCATCGTCGTGGTGGAGAACGTCGAGCGGGTCATGTCCGAAGAAGGCTTGCCGCCCAAGGAAGCGACCAAGCGCTCGATGGAACAGATCCAGGGCGCCCTGGTGGGTATCGCCCTGGTGCTCTCGGCCGTACTGCTGCCCATGGCGTTCTTTGGCGGCTCCACGGGTGTGATCTACCGGCAGTTCTCCATCACCATCGTCTCGGCCATGGGCCTGTCGGTGCTGGTTGCGCTGATCTTCACCCCGGCGCTCTGCGCAACCATGCTCAAGCCGCTGAAGAAGGGCGAGCACCACACTGCCAAAGGCGGCTTCTTTGGCTGGTTCAACCGCAACTTCGACCGCAGCGTCAACGGCTACGAGCGTAGCGTAGGCACCATCCTGCGCAACAAGGTGCCATTCCTGCTGGGCTATGCGCTGATCGTGGTCGGCATGATCTGGCTGTTCGCTCGCATCCCTACCGCGTTCCTGCCAGAAGAAGACCAGGGCGTACTGTTCGCTCAGGTGCAGACCCCAGCCGGCTCCAGTGCCGAGCGCACGCAGGTCGTGGTCGACCAGATGCGTGAATACCTGCTCAAGGACGAAGCCGATACCGTATCGTCGGTGTTCACCGTCAACGGCTTCAACTTCGCAGGCCGCGGCCAGAGCTCGGGCATGGCCTTCATCATGCTCAAACCCTGGGATGAACGCTCGAAGGAGAACAGCGTGTTTGCCCTGGCCCAGCGCGCCCAGCAGCACTTCTTCACCTTCCGTGATGCGATGGTGTTCGCCTTCGCCCCGCCAGCGGTGCTTGAACTGGGTAACGCCACCGGCTTCGACGTGTTCCTTCAGGACCGCGGCGGTGTCGGCCACGCGAAGTTGATGGAGGCGCGCAACCAGTTCCTGGCCAAAGCTGCGCAGAGCAAGATCCTCAGCGCCGTGCGCCCGAACGGCCTGAACGATGAACCGCAGTACCAGCTGACCATTGATGACGAACGTGCCAGCGCCTTGGGCGTGACCATTGCCGACATCAACAACACCCTGTCGATTGCCTTGGGTGCCAGCTACGTCAACGACTTCATCGACCGTGGCCGGGTCAAGAAGGTGTACATCCAGGGCGAACCCAGCGCGCGGATGAGCCCGGAAGACCTGCAAAAATGGTACGTGCGCAACGGCGCAGGCGAGATGGTGCCGTTCTCCTCCTTCGCCAAAGGCGAATGGACCTACGGTTCGCCGAAGCTGTCGCGTTACAACGGTGTCGAAGCGATGGAAATCCTCGGTGCGCCGGCGCCTGGTTACAGTACCGGTGAAGCCATGGCCGAGGTCGAGCGCATTGCAGGCGAGCTGCCGAGCGGTATCGGCTTCTCCTGGACCGGCATGTCCTACGAGGAAAAACTCTCCGGCTCGCAGATGCCGGCGCTGTTCGCCCTCTCGGTGCTGTTCGTGTTCCTGTGCCTGGCGGCCCTGTACGAAAGCTGGTCGATCCCGATCGCTGTGGTGCTGGTGGTACCGCTGGGTATCATCGGTGCGCTGATCGCCACCAGCCTGCGCGGCCTGTCCAACGACGTGTACTTCCTGGTTGGCCTGTTGACCACCATCGGTCTTGCGGCGAAAAACGCCATTCTGATCGTGGAATTCGCCAAGGAGCTGCACGAACAAGGCCGTAGCCTGTACGACGCAGCGATTGAAGCGTGCCGCATGCGTCTGCGCCCGATCATCATGACCTCGCTGGCGTTCATCCTGGGCGTGGTACCGTTGACCATCGCCAGCGGCGCCGGCGCCGGCAGCCAGCACGCCATCGGTACTGGCGTGATCGGCGGCATGATCAGTGCGACCGTTCTGGCTATCTTCTGGGTACCGCTGTTCTTCGTCGCAGTGTCGTCGCTGTTCGGCAGCAAAGAGCCGGAAAAAGACGTCACCCCTGAAAATCCACGTTATGAGGCTGGGCAATGACCAAGTCTTTGTTGTCCCTGGCGGTAACCGCTTTCATTCTTGGCGGCTGCTCGCTGATCCCTGACTACCAGACCCCAGAGGCGCCGGTGGCTGCACAGTGGCCGCAAGGCCCTGCATACTCGCCGACGCAATCGGCGGATGTTGCCGCTGCTGAACAGGGCTGGCGCCAGTTCTTCCACGACCCGGCGCTGCAACAGCTGATCCAGACCTCGCTGGTCAATAACCGCGACCTGCGGGTCGCGGCGCTGAACCTCGATGCCTACCGTGCGCAATACCGCATTCAGCGCGCCGACCTGTTCCCGGCAGTTTCGGCCACCGGCAGTGGCAGCCGCCAGCGTGTCCCGGCGAACATGTCGCAAACAGGCGAATCTGGCATCACCAGCCAGTACTCGGCCACCTTGGGCGTCAGCGCCTACGAGCTGGACCTGTTCGGCCGCGTGCGCAGCCTGACCGAGCAGGCCCTGGAAACCTACCTCTCCAGCGAGCAGGCGCGTCGCTCCACGCAAATCGCCCTGGTAGCCAGCGTGGCCAACGCCTACTACACCTGGCAGGCCGACCAGGCCCTGTTCAAGCTGACCGAAGAAACGCTGAAGACCTACGAGGAAAGCTACAACCTCACCCGTCGCAGCAACGAGGTCGGCGTGGCATCGGCCCTGGACGTCAGCCAGGCGCGTACCGCCGTGGAAGGCGCCAGGGTCAAGTACTCGCAGTACCAGCGCCTGGTCGCCCAGGACGTCAACAGCCTGACCGTGCTGCTGGGCACCGGCATTCCTGCCGACCTGGCCAAGCCGCTGGAGCTTGATGCCGACCAACTGGCCGAAGTACCGGCCGGCCTGCCATCGGATATCCTTCAGCGTCGCCCGGACATTCAGGAAGCCGAGCACCTGCTCAAGGCCGCCAACGCCAACATTGGTGCAGCCCGCGCAGCGTTCTTCCCGAGCATCAGCCTGACCGCGAACGCTGGTAGCCTGAGCCCCGACATGGGCCACCTGTTCGCGGGCGGCCAAGGCACCTGGCTGTTCCAGCCGCAGATCAACCTGCCGATCTTCAACGCCGGTAGCCTGAAAGCCAGCCTGGACTACTCGAAAATCCAGAAGGACATCAACGTCGCCAAGTACGAAAAAACCATCCAGACGGCCTTCCAGGAAGTCTCCGATGGCCTGGCGGCACGCAAGACCTTCGAAGAGCAGTTGCAAGCCCAGCGCGACCTGGTGCAGGCGAACCAGGACTACTACCGCTTGGCCGAACGCCGTTACCGCATCGGGATTGACAGCAACCTGACCTTCCTCGATGCCCAACGCAACCTGTTCAGTGCCCAGCAAGCGCTGATCGGAGACCGCCTGTCGCAGCTGACCAGCGAGGTCAACCTATACAAGGCGCTTGGCGGTGGCTGGTACGAGCAGACCGGGCAGGCCAACCAGCAGGCATCGGTGGAAACACCGAAAGGCTGATCGGCCTTGTTGCAGCACAAGCCCACCCTTAGCGGTGGGCTTTGCTTTTTTACTACCTGTGCCGGCCAGTATCTCTTGGCGATTCACCGTCGCAACCACCACCGTATTCGCGGGTGAACCCGCTCCTACACGGATCGTGTGGTAGACACATATCGGTGGCTGGGCGCAAGCCGTTGTAGGAGCGGGTTTACCCGCGAAGAGGCCACCCCAGGAGAGTTATTAACCAACCGGAACATTCCGTTCGATTATCGCCCCGTTCCGTTTGCGGCGAATTGCCTCACCCCCGCACTACCCCGCACCATCCCCCCACGCAACGTTACCCAAGTTCATCAAAAACACCCGCACCTGCAGGCCCGATCCCGCAGTGCACCGGCTCGACCATAAAAACAAGAGATCCACGACAGATGAGCATTTCGCTACCCGCACGTCAGCTGCTGCCTGGCCTGTTGGCCATGTCCTGCGCCCTCCCCGCATTCGCCGCCAACGAAGGTGGTTTCATCGAGGACGCCAAGGCCACCCTCAACCTGCGCAACTTCTACATCAACCGCAACTTCGTCGACCAAGCCCACCCACAGGGCAAGGCCGAGGAATGGACACAAAGCTTCATCCTCGATGCCCGTTCCGGTTTCACCCAGGGCACGGTCGGTTTCGGCGTGGACGTACTGGGCCTGTACTCGGTCAAGCTCGACGGCGGCAAAGGCACCACCAACACTCACCTGCTGCCCGTGCATGGCGACGGCCGCCCGGCCGATGATTTTGGTCGGCTGGGTGTGGCGCTGAAGGCCAAGCTGTCCGAAACCGAGCTGAAAGTCGGTGAATGGATGCCGGTACTGCCAATCCTGCGTTCGGACGATGGCCGCTCACTGCCGCAAACCTTCCGCGGTGGCCAGCTGACCTCCAGGGAAATCGCCGGCCTGACCCTGTACGCCGGCCAGTTCCGCGGCAACAGCCCACGCAACGATGCCAGCATGGAAGACATGTCGCTCAACGGCAAAGCCGCCTTCACCTCCGACCGTTTCAACTTCGGCGGCGGTGAGTACACCTTCAACGACAAGCGCACCATGATCGGCCTGTGGGATGCCCAGCTCAAGGACATCTACCGCCAGCAATACCTCAACCTGACGCACAGCCAGCCGCTGGGCGACTGGACGCTGGGCGCCAACCTGGGCTATTTCATTGGCAAGGAAGATGGCGCCGAACGGGCCGGCAAGCTGGACAACCGCACCGCCTCCGCCTTGCTTTCGGCGCGCTACCAAGGCCACACCTTTTACGTTGGCCTGCAGAAGGTCAGCGGCGACGATGCCTGGATGCGGGTCAATGGCACCAGTGGCGGTACCCTGGCCAACGACAGCTACAATTCAAGCTTCGACAATGCCAAGGAGCGTTCCTGGCAGGTTCGCCATGACTTCAACTTCGCCACCGTCGGCGTACCCGGCCTGACCCTGATGAACCGCTATATCAAGGGTGACAACGTCACCGTGGGCAGCGTGGACGATGGCAAGGAATGGGCGCGGGAAACAGAGCTGGCCTATGTGGTGCAGTCGGGCAGCTTCAAGGACCTGTCGGTGAAATGGCGCAACTCGACCATGCGTCGCGACTTCAGCACCAACGCGTTCGATGAGAACCGTGTGATTGTGAGTTATCCGCTGAATCTTCTGTGAATCAAATGGCCTCTTCGCGGATAAACCCGCGAGGAGGCCAGACGCCTCCTCAAATGACCTGAAGCTATAAAAATCCATGCCCCTTTTTTGAAGGCATGATTTGCAACAGCTTGATGAAATCCCTGCCATGAATTTGCCAGTGCACGCTGCCGCCATTCGCTGAGCTGATGATGGTGGTGACTGCAGGCTATCCTGATCACTATCAGGTACAGGTGAAACAAAGCAGAACAGGGAGGCACAACAATGAAAACCCTCGTCGACCACCTGAGCCAATACGCCAACTACCACCGCGATCCGCGCAATATCGCCACCCACTTCGTCGGCATCCCCATGATCGTGCTGGCAGTCACCATCCTGCTTTCACGCCCAGGCTGGGAGATAGCTGGCATGTGGCTGTCCCCTGCCCTGGTGGCAGCGGCGGCGTCTGTGTGGTTCTACTTGCGCCTGGACCTGCGCTTCGGGCTGGTGATGGGGCTGTTGCTGGGCCTGTGCCTGTGGGTCGGTGAGGCGCTGGCAGTACAGTCGACAACGCTATGGCTCGGCGCCGGGCTGGGAGCGTTCGTGGTGGGCTGGATCATCCAGTTCATCGGCCATTACTACGAAGGCCGCAAACCGGCATTTGTTGACGACGTGAGTGGCCTGATCATCGGGCCGCTGTTCGTGGTGGCGGAAGCTGCGTTCATGCTGGGCCTGTGCCCGACCCTGAAGCGCGCCGTGGAAACCAACGCCGGCCCGATTGCCATGCGGCAAAAAAAGGCATCGGTGTAAAGGCCATTCGCGGGCAAGCGCCCTGTTGCAGGGGGCTTGCCCGCGAACACGGTTTACTGGCGCGACTCTACGCCAAGTTCATCCCACACCGACTCAGCCAGGTGGAACGTGGCATTGGCCGCCGGAATGCCGCAGTAGATCGCGCTCTGCATCAGCACTTCCTTGATCTCGTCGCGGGTCACGCCATTGTTGGCCGCCGCACGCAGGTGCAGCTTCAGCTCGTCGTTGCGGTTCATGCCGATCAGCATGGCGATGGTGATCAGGCTGCGGGTATGGCGCGGCAGCCCTGGGCGGGTCCAGATGTCACCCCAGGCATGGCGGGTGATCATTTCCTGGAACTCGCCATTGAAGTCGTTGAGCTTCTCCAGGCTGCGGTCCACGTGGGCATCACCCAGCACTGCGCGGCGCACTTGCATGCCAGCGTCGTAACGTTGTTTCTCGTCCATGGTGTTGTCCTCAGTGAGCCAGCAGGAAATCGAGCACGCGGCGGCTGAAAGCCTCGCCAATCTCGACGTTGGACAGGTGCGCCGCCGGGAAGTCGACGTACTCGGCACCTTGGATACCGGCCTGCATGAAGCGGCCATGCTCAGGGGTGGTAACCACGTCTTGCGTACCGGCAACGATCAGCGCGGGCACCTGGATGCGGCCCAGTTGCTCACGATAATCAGCGTCACGTACCGCTGCACAGTTGCCTGCGTACCCTTGCGGGCTGGTTTGCGCCAGCATCTGGCAGATACGCTGGGCCTGCTCCGCCTGTGCCTGGGCAAAACCCGGGGTGAACCAGCGGGCGATAGAGGCATCGCGCAGGTCGACCATGGCCTGCTGGCCGCCTTTGAGTACCGTGTCGATACGGGTGTTCCACACCTCGTCGTTGGCGATTTTGGCGGCCGTGTTGCACAGGGTCAGACTGTGCAGGCGCTCACCTGCATGGATACCCAGCCACTGGCCGATCAGGCCTCCCATCGACAGGCCGACGAAGTGAGCCTTTTGAATGTCCAGGCCATCGAGCAGGGCCAGCACGTCGCGGCCCAGCTGTTCGATGCTGTAAGGGCCTTCAGTGACCAGCGATGCGCCGTGACCACGGGTGTCATAGCGCAGCACCCGGAAGTGCTGGCTCCAGAGCGGAATCTGGGTGTCCCACATGCCCAGGTCGGTACCCAGCGAGTTGGACAGGACCAGCACCGGGGCGTCATCCGGGCCATCGATCTGGTAATTCAAAACGCCATCGGCCAGTTGCAAGTGCGCCACAGCGGTCTCCTTCAGGCAGTAAAACGTTGATGTTCGGACACGGCGCGCGCCACCCAGACGCGGGCCTGGCCCAGGTAATGGGCAGGGTCGAGCAGGCGATCGAGTTCTTCGCCAGACAGCTCGGCGCTGACCTGCGGCTCGTCACCCAGCACGGCACGCAGGTGCCGCTGTTCGGCCACCGCGCGCTGGCAGCATTGTTCCAGCAGGTGGTGGGCACGGTCGCGACCCAGACGCTGGGCGAGGACGATGCTAACCGCCTCAGCCAGCACCAGGCCTTGTGTCAGGTCGAGGTTACGGCGCATGCGCGCGGCATCCACCTCCATGCCCTCGGCAATCACTTGAGCCTGGCGCAGGGCACCCGAGACCAGGCAGCAGATGTCCGGCAGGGTTTCCCACTCGGCATGCCATAGGCCCAGGCTGCGTTCGTGCTCCTGAGGCATGGCTGCAAACAGCGTCGACAGCAGGCCCGGCACGCGGGTTGCGGCACCGATCAACACGGCGGCACCCACCGGGTTGCGCTTGTGTGGCATGGTCGAAGAACCACCCTTGCCCGGCGCAGAAGGCTCAAATACCTCCCCCGCCTCGGTTTGCATCAGCAAGCTGATATCACGGCCAAACTTGCCCAGGCTGCCGGCAACCAGGCCCAGCACCGAGGCAAACTCCACCAGGCGGTCGCGTTGGGTGTGCCAGGGCTGCTCGGGCAGGGACAGCTTGAGCTGTTCGGCCAGCGCTTCGGCCACCGGCATTGCCTTGCTGCCCAGGGCCGCCAGGCTGCCCGAGGCACCGCCGAACTGCAGGACCAGCAGGCGCGGGCGCAGTTCCTGCAGGCGCTGACGGTGGCGGGTCAAAGCCCCCAGTACACCGGCCAGTTTCATGCCCAGGGTCACCGGGGTGGCGTGTTGCAACCAGGTACGACCCACCAATGGCGTATCGGCGTGCTTCAAGGCCTGCTGCGACAGGGTATCGGCCAGCTTGCCGAGGTCGGCCTCGATCAAATCGAGGGCATCGCGCAGCTGCAGAACCAGACCCGTGTCCATCGCATCCTGACTGGTGGCCCCAAGGTGCACATAGCGCTCAGCCTCAGGTACGCCAGTGGCGATCACCTTGCCCAACGCTTTCACCAGCGGAATGGCCGAGTTGCCGGCGGTGGCGATTGCATTGGCCAACGCACCAACGTCATAGCGCTCGGCCTGGCATGCCGCCTCGATGGCTGCTACCGCGCTGTGCGGGACCAAACCGGCAGAGGCTTCGGCACGGGCAAGCGCTGCTTCGAAATCCAGCATGCCCTGCAGGCGGCCACGGTCGGAGAAAATCTCGCGCATGGCCGGCGCGGTGAAATAGGCGTCGAACAGTTGGTTGCTCATGCAGCGTCCTTAGTCATCATGGTGCAGGTACGCCGCCTGCTTCGGCAGGCGCAGGCTGAACAGGAAGGCAATCGCCATCATCGCCGTGACGTACCAATAGAAAGTGTTTTCCATCCCCAGGGTCTTCAGGCCCAGGGCCACATACTCGGCCGAACCGCCGAATGCTGCGTTCGCCACCGCATAGGCCAGGCCAACACCCAGTGCACGCACCTGCGGCGGGAACATCTCAGCCTTCACCAGACCGCTGATCGAGGTGTAGAAACTGACGATACACAGGGCCAGGCTGATCAGCACGAAGGCCATGAACGGGCTGGTCACGGTTTTCAGTGCCATCAGCAGCGGCACGGTGCACAGGGTACCGAGGCCGCCGAACAGCAGCATCGAATTGCGCCGACCGATACGGTCGGACAGCATGCCGAAGAACGGCTGCAACACCATGAACAGGAACAACGCCCCGGTCATCACGTAGCTGGCGTTCTTGGCTGTCATGCCCGCGGTGTTGACCAGGTACTTCTGCATGTAGGTGGTGAAAGTATAGAAAATCAGCGAGCCACCCGCGGTGTAGCCCAGTACCGTGATGAACGCCGCTGCGTGATTGCGGAACAGGCCTGCGATAGAACCTGCATCCTTGTCATTGCGGGCTTCGGCGCTACTGGTCTCGTGCAGCGAACGGCGCAACATCAGCGAAATCAGGGCGGCGATGGCCCCCACCACGAAGGGAATGCGCCAGCCCCAGGCCCGCAGTTCATCTTCAGTCAGCAGCTGTTGCAGGATCACCACGACCAATACCGCCAGCAACTGGCCGCCGATCAGGGTGACGTACTGGAACGAAGCAAAGAAGCCGCGCTGCCCACGCAGTGCCACTTCACTCATGTAGGTGGCCGTGGTGCCGTATTCGCCCCCTACCGACAGCCCCTGGATCAGGCGGGCCAGCAATAGCAGCGCCGGGGCCCAGGTGCCGATGCTGGCATAGGTGGGCAGGCAGGCGATCATCAGGGAGCCGAAGCACATCATCAGCACCGAGATCATCAGGGAGTTCTTGCGACCGTGGCGGTCGGCGAGGCGGCCGAAGATCCAGCCACCAATGGGGCGCATCAGGAAGCCTGCGGCGAATACACCTGCCGTGTTCAACAGCTGCACGGTGGGGTCGTCGGAGGGGAAGAAGGCCGGGGCAAAGTAGATCGCGCAGAAGGCGTAGACGTAGAAGTCGAACCATTCCACCAGGTTGCCTGACGAGGCACCGACAATTGCGAAGATGCGCTTGCTGCGTTCTTCGCCGGTGTAATAGGTTGAGGTCATGAGGGTTTCACTCCTGGAGGGTCCTAGGTAACTCTAGACATACCTAGTAACACACTCGTTCCGCTATCTGGCTGGCAATTGGCCTTGTGTCTCACAGGACAGACCTCTTCGCGGGCAAGCCCGCCCCCACAGGTGATTGCGTGGATCCCTGTAAGAGCGGGCTTGCCCGCGAAGCGGCCGGTACAGGTCAAACCCGCTCGATGGCCAGTGCCAGACCTTGGCCAACGCCCACACACATGGTCGCCAGGCCTTTACGCCCACCACTCTTCTCCAGTTGGTGCAGCGCAGTCAGCACCAGGCGTGCACCGCTCATGCCCAGCGGATGGCCCAGAGCAATGGCGCCACCATTAGGGTTTACCTGTGGTGCATCGTCAGCGACACCCAGCTCACGCAGCACCGCCAGGCCTTGACTGGCAAATGCTTCGTTAAGCTCGATCACGTCGAAATCGCTTACCGCAACCCCCAGACGCTCGGTCAGCTTGCGCACCGCCGGCACCGGGCCAATGCCCATGACACGTGGAGCAACGCCGCCGCTGGCCATGCCCAGAACGCGGGCACGCGGGGTCAGGCCGTGTTTCTTCACCGCTGCGGCCGAGGCCAGGATCATCGCCGCAGCACCGTCGTTCACGCCCGAGGCGTTGCCGGCGGTGACCGTCTTGTCCGGGCCGTTGACCGGTTTGAGCTTGGTCAGCGCCTCCAGCGTGGTTTCCGGGCGCAGGTGTTCGTCACGTTCGACGATGATTTCGCCCTTCTTGTGAGCGATACGCACCGGCACAATTTCTTCGGCAAAGAAGCCGGCAGCCTGTGCAGCGGCAGCCTTCTGCTGGCTGCGCAGGGCGAAAGCGTCCTGGTCGGCACGCGAAACCTGATAGTCGTCAGCCACGTTGTCGGCGGTTTCCGGCATGGAATCCACACCATACTGGCTCTTCATCAGCGGGTTGATGAAACGCCAGCCAATGGTGGTGTCTTCCAGCTTCATGTTGCGCGAATAGGCGCTTTCAGCCTTGCCCATGACGAACGGGGCGCGCGACATCGACTCGACGCCACCGGCAATCACCAGTTCCATCTCGCCGCTGGCGATGGCGCGGAACGCGGTGCCGATGGCATCCATACCCGACGCGCACAGGCGGTTCAAGGTGACGCCCGGGATGCTTTCCGGCAGGCCGGCCAGCAGCAGTGCCATACGGGCCACGTTGCGGTTGTCTTCACCGGCCTGGTTGGCGCAGCCGAAGAACACTTCGTCTACCTGGTCCCACTGCACGCCAGGGTTGCGCTCGATCAGCGCCTTCAGCGGCACGGCTGCCAGGTCGTCGGCCCGCACGCTGGCCAGGGCGCCGCCAAAGCGGCCGATCGGGGTACGGATGGCGTCACAGATGAATACGTCGTGCATCAGGCTTCTCCTGCCAGCTGGCCATGGTCAGCGGCGGTACGGGCGTCGAGGTCACGCATGGCGGACGGCTCGATTGGGGTGGGTGTGGAAATGGTCTGCGCGTGGCATTTGGAGGCTCCTGGTCAGGGTGCTTCGATGAACCCAGATTAAGGAGACTGGTGGGCACCTTACAATCCGATAATCGACTATTTGTGCGATTAACGAACCATTTGTTGCGCAACTGCCCACGCCACCGCAGGGCAGTTGTGCGCCCTGATCGCAGCACAATGCCGCACCTGTCGGCGCGGCGTTGTGCTGTGAATGGGCCGTAACGCGGCCCTCGCCCTCAGGTTGCGTCGGCGTGGCTGACCAGCCCCTTGACCACCACACCCACAGTCGCCAGCGCCGCCGGCACCAGCAACGCCGTCAGCACCTGCTCGAAGCTCCAGCCCAGGCCCAGCAGCGTTGCACCACTCCAGGCCCCGAGAATCGCACCAAAGCGGCCAATACCCAGCATCCACGATACGCCTGTGGCCCGGCCCTGGGTGGGATAGAAGCGCGCCGCCAGCGATGGCATTGCCGACTGCGCACCGTTTACGCACATACCGGCGACAAGTACCAGGGTGGCTAGCACGGTGATGTTGCCCAGGCTCTGCCCCACTGCGTAGGCGAACACCCCGGCCAGCAGATAGAAAATGCCGATCACCTTGTGCGGATTGAAACGGTCCATGGCCCAACCCACGCCGACAGCACTTAGCACTCCGCCAAACTGGAACAGCGCGCCGATAAACGCGGCCTGTTCCATGCTCGCGCCGCTGTCACGCATCAGGGTTGGCAGCCAGCTGGTCAGGAGGTAGACGATCACCAGCCCCATGAAATAGGTCAGCCACAACAACACGGTGCCCAAGCCATAGGTGCCAGAGAAGATCACCGCGAACACATTGCGTGCAGCCACCGCCTTTTGCTCCGGCACGCTGAAACTGCCTGCCTCGGCGACCACTTGCGGGGCGATTGGCGACAAGGTCTTGCGCACCTTGTCGGTGCCGCGGTTGCGCACCACCAGGAACCGCGCCGACTCCGGCAGCCAGACCATCAGCACCAGCGCCAGCAGCAACGGCAGCACGCCACCGATGACCAGCAGGCTGTGCCAGCCGTAGGCCGGGATCATCTTGGCGGAAATGAAGCCACCACCCGCCATGCCCAGGTTGAAGCCACAGAACATGCTGGTCACCAGCAGCGACTTGAGGCGCTCCGGGGTGTATTCGGACAACAGCGTGGTAGCGTTGGGCATGCCTGCACCCAGGCCCAGGCCAGTCAAGAAGCGCAGTATCAGCAACTGGTCGACGTTGGTGGCATAGGCCGAGGCCAGGCTGAAACCACCAAATACCAGCACCGCCCCCACCAGCACGCCTTTGCGGCCGAAGCGGTCAGCCAGGGGCCCGGAGCCCAGGGCGCCGAACACCATGCCGATCAACGCGGCACTCATGACCGGCCCAAGGCTGGCGCGGTCGATTCCCCACTCTTGCGACAGTGCCGGGGCGATGAAACCCATGGCAGCAGTGTCCAGGCCATCGAGGAAGACGATCAGAAAGCACAGCAGCACGACTCGCCACTGATAGCGGGACAGCGGCTGCTGATTGATGAACGACTGAACGTCGAGGCTTTTGCCGACGTTGGTTTGCGCTTGATTCATTGTTGTTATCCAGAATGAGGGACACAGTCAGGCCATTGCACGCGGGTAACCGGTACAAAGGCGATGATTGGGGTATATGGCCTGGGTCAGCCTGGATACAACGGTACTGCATGCGGGTGCGGCCGCAGCAGCGAGGTGACAGTATTCATGCGTAAGTGCCTCTTATGTTTTTCTTGTTCGGTCGGCTAGCCGACCGTTGCGAGAGACATTAATCAGCGGGCCGGGGTGAAGCAATTCACCCGGCACGACACTGTGCGTTTATCGCACAAGAAACGGTTTTGCCTGTTCTGATCCGGGGCCGCAACGTGCTCCCTGCGGTTTCAACCAAACAACTGATGGCAAAGGTCTCGACTGGCTGCCAGTAAAATCGGCAAGAACCGCTGCTCCAATTCACTGCGGGTCACCCGCCCAACATGGGTACTTACGTTCAAGGCAGCCAACACCTGCCCCGAAGCGTCATACACCGGCACTGCAATCGATCGCAGCCCCTGTTCCAGTTCCTGGTCCACCACGCACCAGCCTTGGGCGCGCACCTGCTGGATGCAGGCGAACAACGATTCGGGATCATTCAGGGTGCGGCTGGTGCGCGCTTTGAGATCAGCACGTTCCAGATACTCACGCAGGCTGGTGTCGTCCATGGCCGCCAGCAGAATGCGCCCCATCGACGTGCAGTAGGCCGGCAGGCGTCCCCCCACCGAGAGATCGACCGAAATCAGCCGCTCGACCGTGGCCGAACGGGCTATATAAAGGATGTCGTCGCCTTCGAGGGTGGCCATGTTGGCCGCCTCATGCAACTGGTCGCTGATGCGATCCAGGTACGGCTGGGCAGAAATTGCCAGTGGCGTCGACGACAGGTAAGCATGCCCCAGGGTCAGCACTTTAGGCAGCAGCGAATAGGTACGCCCGTCGGTGGTGGCGTAACCCAGCTTGATCAACGTGTGCAGGCAACGGCGCACCGCTGCGCGAGGGATTTCAGTACGGTGGCTGATCTGGGCGATGGTCAGGTGGCGCTTGCGCTCCTGGAATGCCTGGATCACCGCCAGGCCACGTGCCAGCGAGGTCATGAAGTCCGGGTCACCGGTAAAGGCCTGGATGCGCTTGGCCGGGGAAGCCACGATCGGCGGCGCCATGGCAGCCGAAGCAGGTCGCGCCACCTCTGCATTGCCGGAATCGTTGCCCACGGTTTCGTCACTCATCGCACACCTCAAAAAAAACACCGGTTCGTGCGATTATCGAACAAACGGCCGATAATCGCAATTGACCGCCGACACTTTTGCTTATACCTTTCCCATGCCACTTGTGGCTTCTTTGGAGAGACTGGTCAGGTACCCACCGTAGAAGTCCCCAGGCAACGGCCTCGCCTTTCGGCGAGGCCGTTTTTCATTACGGCCCGCCCTGACATTGCAACGAACTTCTATCCGTCCCTCCTTTCTAACTTGTACGAAAGGTCCCAACTGTTCGCGGGCACATCCTGCTACTTACGCCAGATGTTCTCAGGGTTGCGTAAATTAACGATGTTCGGCGAATTATCGGTTGCTATAATCGATTGCGCAGGCCCTCCGCTTACCGTGGTCATAGAACCTTCCGCTTTATCAAGCCGTTGCGGCCAGCAAGGCAAAATGCATGTTGCACAATGCATAACAACAGTCATTACACTTACTTCAGGTACTGCACGTGACGAAAGATGAACTGCGCGCGGAACTCGAGCGCCAGGCTGAACGTTACAAGGATGTTTATGGTGGCGAAGTCACCACATACGCCGCACAACCGGATCCGGAACGCAAACCCTGGCGCAAGCGTGCCAGCGTTCGCGACCAGGCCTTCAGCCAGGAACTGGAACGCATCGAAAAAGAACTGCGCAGCGACAATCCCTGAGCCTCGGGACCCTCTGCGCATCGTCGCCCGGCCTACCCGGGCGAGCTCGATCTTTACTGTCTGGCCGATGATGAAATGGAATCACACAAATTTCATACAGGCGTTTGAATTTTTGCAAAATGGATTTTTCTCAAGATTTCGGCCTTTTTTCGCCCTATTTTGTGATTTTTAGCCGCTATTTACCTTCCGTACCGCCCCCCTCTGCATGGCGCGCTTGCACCATGAAGACTGTCATCTGCCTGTTACAGGTGCATCGATTGCCAAGGTTTTCTGGCATAATCCCGCCCCCCTAAGACCCGCCAGACAACCTTCATGATCGATTTATTCAGCGGACTGGATGCCTGGGTGTTGGTGAGCCTGCTGCTCGCCTTGACCTTCGTACTCGCCTTCGAGTTCATCAATGGCTTTCATGACACCGCCAACGCGGTAGCTACCGTCATCTACACCAAAGCCATGCCGCCGCACCTCGCCGTGTTCTTCTCCGGCGTGTTCAACTTCCTTGGCGTTCTGCTTGGCGGTGTAGGGGTGGCCTATGCCATCGTGCACCTGTTGCCGGTAGAGCTGCTGATCAATGTGAACACCGGACACGGCCTGGCCATGGTCTTCTCGTTGCTGGCCGCGGCCATCACCTGGAACCTGGGCACTTGGTACTTTGGCATCCCTGCCTCCAGTTCGCACACGCTGATCGGCTCCATCCTCGGTGTCGGCCTGGCCAACGCCCTGATCAACGACATTCCGCTAGGCGACGGCGTCAACTGGCAGAAAGCGATCGATATCGCCATGTCGCTGGTGGTCTCGCCAATGGCCGGCTTTGCCGTTGCAGCCCTGGTGCTGATCGGCCTGAAATGGTGGCGCCCGCTGTCGAAGATGCACAAAACCCCGGAACAGCGCCGCAAGCTCGACGACAAGAAGCACCCACCCTTCTGGAACCGTCTGGTCCTGGTGGTTTCCGCCATGGGCGTTAGCTTCGTGCACGGCTCCAACGACGGCCAGAAAGGCATCGGCCTGATCATGCTGGTGCTGATCGGTATTGTCCCGGCCAAATTCGTACTCGACCTGAACAGCACCACCTACCAGATCGAACGTACTCGCGACGCCACCCTGCACATGAGCCAGTTCTACCAGCGTAACGCCGCCACCCTGGGCGAGTTCCTGGCACTGGGCAAGGCCAAGGCCAGCGATCTGCCGGAGCAGTTCAGTTGCAACCCGCAGCAGACCGAGCCGACCATTGCTGCGCTGCAGACCTCGCTGAAAGGCGTGACGGACTACCACAGCCTCGATGCCGAGAAGCGCGTTGAAGTGCGCCGCTATCTGTTGTGCCTGGATGACACGGCGAAGAAGGTTGGCAAGCTGCCAGGCCTGGACGCCCGTGAAAAGTCCGACCTTGAAAAACTGCGCAAAGATCTCACCGCCACTACCGAATACGCCCCGTTCTGGGTGATCGTGGCCGTCGCCCTGGCCCTTGGCCTGGGCACCATGGTTGGCTGGAAGCGTGTGGTGTTGACGGTGGGCGAGAAGATCGGCAAACAAGGCATGACCTATGCCCAAGGCATGTCGGCACAGATCACCGCAGCCTGCGCCATCGGCATGGCCAACGTCTTCGCCCTGCCAGTGTCGACCACCCACGTGCTGTCGTCCGGCGTGGCCGGCACCATGGTCGCCAACAAAAGTGGCCTGCAAGGCGGCACCGTGAAGACCATCCTGCTGGCATGGGTCCTGACCCTGCCTACCTCGATGGGCCTGGCGGCCGGCCTGTTCTGGCTGGCGTCCAAAGCCATTGGCTGAGTGACACCGCAATGAATGAAGGCGCCCTCGGGCGCCTTTTTCATAGCCGTTATGCCTGCGCCGCCTTGTTCTTTGCCGGAGCAGCCTTGTGCTACCAAGGGTATGGAAGCGGCGCAGGAAGACTACCTTTTCTTGCCCCCTAACAACGACCCCATCAAACCGCGCACCAACTGCCGTCCCAACTGGTTAGCTGCCTGGCGCACTGCCGACTTGATCGCCTGCCCCGCTGCACTCTGCAAGAACTCACCCGCTTTGTCGGCAAAACTCTCTTCATCCGCCTTCGGTTGTGGCGCCGGTTCCACCGGCTCGCCCTTACGCTGGCTCAGCATTTCATAGGCAGACTCACGGTCCACCGGTTTGTCATAGCGCCCCGCCAATGGCGAAGCGGCAATCAGCGCACTGCGCTCAGCCGCACTCAGGGGCCCGATACGCGACTGCGGCGGTGCAACCAGCACCCTCTGCACCATGGCCGGCGTGCCCTTCTCTTGCAACGTACCCACCAGCGCTTCGCCAATACCCAGTTCGGTCAGCACCGCCAGGGTGTCGAACGTTGGGTTGGGACGGAAACCATCGGCTACCGCCCGCAGCGACTTCTGCTCCTTGGCCGTGAACGCCCGCAAGCCGTGCTGAATGCGCAAGCCCAACTGGGCCAGCACCGCGTCGGGCAAGTCACCCGGCGACTGGGTAACGAAATAGACCCCCACCCCCTTGGAGCGGATCAGCCGGACCACTTGCTCAAGACGGTCCTGCAACGCCTTGGGCGTGCCGTTGAACAGCAAGTGTGCTTCATCGAAGAACAGCGCCAGCACCGGTTTGTCGGCATCACCGCGCTCGGGCAACTGCTCGAACAATTCGGCCAGCAGCCACAACAGGAACGTCGCGTACACCTTGGGTGCTTCGTGCACCAATCGGCTGGCATCGAGCAGGTGGATACGTCCACGGCCATCCGGATCAGGGCGTAGCAGATCCTCCAGTTGCAATGCCGGCTCGCCAAACAGTGCCTCGGCGCCTTGCTGCTCCAAGGTAGCGAGCCGGCGCAACAAAGCCTGGGTGGAGGCCGTGGTCATCAGCGCGCTGTCTTCGCCGAGCAACTGCGGGTTGTCCTTCAGATGCGCCAGCAGGGCCTTGAGGTCTTTGAGGTCCAGCAGCAGCAGGCCTTCGCGATCGGCCACCTTGAATGCTGCATACAGCGCCGCCTGCTGGCTGTCGGTCAGTTCCAGCAAGTTGCCCAGCAACAACGGCCCCATTTCACTGAGGGTGGTGCGCAGCGGGTGGCCAGACTGCCCGGCGATATCCCACAAGGTCACCGGGTAAGCCCTGGGCGTATGCCCCAGCCACGGCATGCCGGCGATGCGCTCAGCCACCTTGCCCTGTGGCGCACCGGCAGTACCCAGGCCACAAAGGTCGCCTTTGACGTCCGCGGCGAACACCGCCACCCCTGCGTCGCTGAACACCTCCGCCAGGCGCTGCAGGGTGACGGTCTTGCCAGTACCGGTTGCGCCAGCCACCAGACCGTGGCGGTTGGCCAGGCGCATTGCTTGCCCGACTGGCTGGCCATCCGGGCCCGCGCCTACAACGATGGTCGAAAATTCCGACATCTCTTTAATCCTCTGCTCAAGCTTTAGCTTAATTCGGCCGATACCTGTGGGTGTTATTCGCCTTAATAGAGAGGAACAGCCGAAAAGGGACTTTTCGGGATGTTGCACAACCTACGGCTCCACTCGTGCGAACGCCTGATATAAAACCTTAGCGGAACCGATTACGCCATGAACAAAAGCCTTCGTTTCAGCCACAAGATTCTTTTGGCGGCATCACTGATCGTGATACTCGCCTTCAGCCTTTTCACCCTCTACAACGATTACCTCCAGCGTAATGCGATCCGCGAGGACCTGGAAAACTATCTGGCTGAAATGGGCACCTCCACGTCGACCAACATTCGCAACCTGTTCGAGGGCCGGATAAAACTGGTGGAGAACCTGGCGCAGAACATTGCCCAGGACCCGGCCAACGCCGAAACCCTGATGGGTCAGAATGCGCTGATATCCAGCTTCCTCACGGTCTACCTGGGCAAAGTCGACGGCGGTTTCAGCGTGCGCCCGGACGCGAAGATGCCCGACGGCTACGACCCGCGCACCCGCCCTTGGTACAAGGACGGCATGAACGCCAGCGGCGCGACGCTGACCGAACCCTACATCGACATGACCACCAACAAGATGGTCATCGGCATCCTCAGCAAGGTCTCCAGCAGCGTTGGCGTGGTCGGCGGCGACCTGGCCCTGGACGGTCTGGTGCAGATCATCAACTCGCTGAACTTCGGCGGAATGGGATACGCCTTCCTGGTCAACGACCAGGGCAAGATCCTGGTGCACCCGGATAAGGATCTGGTCATGAAGTCGCTGTCGGACCTGTTCCCGCAGCGCACGCCGAAACTGACCGGTGAGCTGACCGAAGTGCAAAGCGATGGCCAGACCCGCCTGCTGACCTTCAGCCCGATTACCGGCCTGCCGTCGGCAAACTGGTACATCGGCCTGTCGGTGGACAAGGACAAGGCCTTCTCGATGCTCAGCACCTTCCGCACCTCTGCGGTGATCGCCACGGTGGTGGCAGTGGTGATCATCATCGGCCTGCTCGGCTTGCTGATCCGCGTGTTGATGCAGCCGCTGCACACCATGACCCGTGCCATGGAAGACATTGCCGAAGGTGAAGGCGACCTGACCAAGCGCCTGCACATCCACAACCACGACGAATTCGGTGTTCTCGGCAACGCCTTCAACCGCTTCGTCGAGCGCATTCACAGCAGCATTCGCGAAGTGTCCTCGGCCACCGAGCAGGTCAACGAAGTGGCCCTGCGGGTGATCAGCGCTTCGAACTCGTCGATGACCAACTCCGACGAGCAGTCCAACCGCACCAACAGTGTCGCCGCCGCCATCAATGAATTGGGCGCTGCGGCTCAGGAAATCGCCGGCAACGCCGCCCAGGCTTCGCAGCACGCAAGCTCCGCGCGCCTGTTGGCCGAAGAAGGCCAGCAAGTGGTCGAGCGCAACATTGCCGCGATGAACCGCCTGTCCGACCTGATCGTCACCTCCAGCGCGCACATCGAAACACTGAACAGCAAGACCGTGAATATTGGCCAGATCCTGGAAGTGATCACCAGCATTTCCCAGCAGACCAACCTGCTGGCGCTGAACGCCGCCATCGAAGCGGCCCGCGCCGGTGAGGCCGGGCGTGGCTTTGCCGTGGTCGCCGATGAGGTGCGCAATCTGGCGCACCGCACCCAGGAGTCGGCGCAGCAAGTGCAGACCATGATCGAAGAGCTGCAGGTCGGTGCCCGCGAGTCGGTCGACACCATGGACCAGAGCCAGCGCCACAGCCAGGACAGCATGCAGATCGCCAACCAGGCGGGTGAGCGACTGGACAGCGTTACCGTGCGCATTGGCGAGATCGACGGCATGAACCAGTCGGTGGCCACTGCCACCGAAGAGCAGACCGCCGTGGTCGAGGCGATCAACATGGACATCAACGAGATCAACATGCTCAACCAGGAAGGCGTGGAGAACCTGCAAGCAACCCTGCGCGCCTGCTCCGACCTCGAGCAGCAGGCTGGCCGCCTGAAGCACCTGGTGGGCAGCTTCCGTATCTGATAGAGGCTACATCTTCGCCTGGCACAGCCTCTGCGCTGCGCCAGGCATTGCGCACTCCCCTCCTCTCAAACCGATCGAACAAACTATCCTTCAGATAGGTCCACCTTTAGGCATTTCATCGCCGGCATTTCAACGCCGGATGACAGACCCGAAGACGATCCCGGAGGGATGCTGATCGTGCACATCGCCGACATCACCATGTTCTACGCCCCGGCCAGCGGTGGCGTACGTACCTATCTTGATGCCAAACATCACCGTCTCGACGCCATTCACGGCGTACGCCACAGCCTGTTGATTCCCGGTGCCAGCGCCCAACACGGCGATGGCATCTATCAGGTACCTGCGCCGCCCTTGCCGTTTGGCAAGGGCTACCGCTTTCCGGTGCGCCTGGCCCCCTGGTGCAATACACTGCGCACGCTCAAACCCGACCTGATCGAAGTTGGCGACCCCTACCTGACCGCCTGGGCGGCGCTCGAAGCGCGGCGCCAGCTCGACGTGCCAGTGATCGGTTTCTACCATTCCGACCTGCCGTTACTGGTCAGCAACCGCATGGGCAACTGGTTCGCACCCAATGTCGAGGCCTACGTCAGCAAGCTATACGGCAATTTTGATCGGGTACTGGCCCCCAGCCAGGTGATGGCCGACAAACTACGCCGCTTGGGCGTGCGCGATGTCCATGTGCAGCCGCTGGGCGTTGACCTTGCCACTTTCCACCCCTCCCGGCGCGACCCACATGTACGTGCCGAACTGGGCATTGCCGACACCAGCCGCCTGTTGATCTTTGCCGGCCGCGGCTCGCGGGAAAAGAACCTGCCGGTGCTGCTTGACTGCATGCAGCAACTCGGCGCCCCCTACCACCTGTTACTGGTGGGCTCGAACATGCCGGCCAGTGTGCCGCACAACGTCAGTGTCATCGATCACTTCTGCCCGGCTGCCGAGGTGGCCCGGCTGATCGCCAGCGCCGATTTGCTGGTGCATGCTGGCGACCAGGAAACATTCGGCCTGGTCATCCTCGAAGCCATGGCCAGCGCCACACCCGTGGTGGCCGTGCGCGCCGGTGCGTTCCCTGAAATCATCAACGAACAGTGTGGCCGCCTGTGCACGCCCAACGATGGTCGGGCCATGGCGTGCGCCGTGCGCGAGGCATTCGAGGCAGGTATCCGCGAGCTCGGCGTGCAGGCCCGTCACCATGTAGAGCAACATTATTCATGGGATAACGTGGTAGCTGGCCTGCTCCAGCACTACCAGGCCGTGCTCGGCCACCAGCCGCAGGTGCGCGCCCATGCTTGAGCCTTCCGCCAGCCAACGCAGCCTCATGCTGGTGTTGCATGATGTTGCCCCGGAAACCTGGCCGGACTATGAACCGTTCGTAGAGGCCGTCGACGCGCTGGGCAACGTGCCAATGACATGGCTGGTGGTCCCGGATTTCCATCGACGTAATCCGCTGCACCAGGCGCCTTCGTTCTGCCGTCTGCTGGACCAACGCCTCGCCAAAGGCGACGAACTGGCGCTTCACGGCTATGCCCATGCTGACGAAGGCCCCGTACCGCGCAGCCCCATCGACTACTTCATGCGGCGCATTTATACCCATGAAGGCGAGTTCTACAGCCTTGATGAGAACGAAGCGCTTACCCGGCTACAGGAGGGCCTGGCACTGTTCGAGGACCAAGGGTGGCCTGTGGCAGGGTTTGTCGCACCGGCCTGGCTCATGAGCCAGGGCACGCGGCAAGCGCTGTGCCGCCTGCCACTGAAATACACCAGTACACCGCAGCATCTGTACCGCTTGCCGGACTTTACGGCCATTGATGCGCCAGGCCTGGTCTGGAGCGCGCGCAGCGCATGGCGTCGCAAACTGTCCCGCACGCTGTGCGACTGGCAATGCCAGCGCTGGCGAGGCGCGAGCACGTTGCGCTTGGGGCTGCACCCTGTAGACATGCGCCATCGCTCATCCCGTGACTATTGGTTGCGCACGCTGGAGAGACTGTTGAAGGATGGCCGCGAGCCGCTGACCAAATCTGCCTGGCTGGAGCGCCAGGGGGCAGCATGAAGCGCTGGGCCTGGCTGGCGTTGGCATTGCTGGGTGCAGCGCTGGTGCCAGCGTTGCTGGGCGGTAGCGAGCTGCTGCCGAGGCTGAGCCGGTTCGACCCACACCTGCTGCTCATGCTGCTAGGCATGATTATGTTGTGCTGGGTCATCAATGCGCTGCGCCTGCGCCTGTTGCTGGGTGAGCAGGCAAAACAGTTGAGCCATGCTCGCAGCCTGGGCGTGGTCATGGCCACCGAGTTTGCCATCTGCACCACCCCTGGCGGCAGTGGTGGGCCGCTGACCCTGATGGCCCTGCTGGCGCGAGACCGCATCCGCCCGGCACGCAGCGGAGCCGTTTTTGCCATGGACCAGTTGAACGACCTGGTGTTCTTCTTTTGCGCAATGCTGGCGATTGCCGGCTACGCGCTGTTCCACAGCCTGGGCCGCAGCCAGGAAAGCATGTTGCTTGGCAGTGCGTTACTGCTGTGCACAGCGCTGGCCGGGGTGATCGGGCTGTTGCGCTACCGGCGCCCGATAATGCGCATGAACGGCAGGCTGTTGCAGCGCATGGGGATGGGCCAGCCGCGCAAACGTCGCTGGGCGCGCAAACTGCTGCACTTCGTCGCAGCACTGGCGCAGACCTGGCGCCTGCCCAAGCGCAGGCTGAGCCTGGTGTTCACCCTGACCTGCATCCATTGGGGGCTGCGCTACAGCGTCTTGTACCTGGTGCTGCGGGGCTTGGGGGTAGACCTGCACTGGATTCCCAGCTTCCTGGTGCAGATGCTGTCGCTCAGCGCCGGCCAGTTCAGTCTGCTGCCTGGCGGCGCCGGGGCCGCCGAGCTGACGTCGGCCAGCCTGTTGACACCCTTGGTGGGCAGCTCGACCGCAGCTGCGGCAATCCTGATATGGCGGGCGGTTACGTACTACTTTTATCTGCTGGCTGGGGGGCCGGTGTTTGTGTGCCTGCTGGGACGTCCGTTGCTGGAGCGCTGGCGGCGTCAGGCGGGTTGAGCTGTTGCCAGAGTTCGGCGGCGCCGGGGAAGTCGGTGCCATCCGTGTCATCCAGGGCTTCAGGGTCGTAGCGGGCCAGGCAGCCTTCGCCAATAGTCGGTGGAGGTGAGGCGAAGGGGTTGTTGCGTTGCTTGGTCATTGCCGTTTCACCCAAGATTGCCGGGGCGCTCTGCGCCCCTGTCGCGACAGGGCTGCACAGCAGCCCGGAATCTCACAGCAAGCCGGACGGTGTCAGTCGAACACCACAGTCTTGTTACCATGCACCAGCACACGGTCCTCCAGGTGATAACGCAGGCCACGGGCCAACACCATCTTCTCCACATCACGGCCAAAGCGGACCATGTCCTCGATGCTGTCGGCATGGCTGACACGCACGACATCCTGCTCGATGATCGGGCCGGCATCCAGCTCTTCGGTGACGTAGTGGCACGTCGCGCCGATCAGCTTCACCCCACGCAGGGCGGCCTGGTGGTATGGCTTGGCGCCGACGAACGACGGCAGGAAGCTGTGATGGATGTTGATCACCTTCTCGGCATAGTCCCGGCACAGTTGTGGCGGCAGGATCTGCATGTAGCGGGCCAGCACCACGACGTCGGCCGCATGCTCCTGCACCAGACGCGACACCTCGGCAAAGGCCGGAGCCTTGTCTTTGGGGTCGACCGGTACATGGAAGAATGGAATACCGTGCCACTCGACCATGCTGCGCAGGTCGTTGTGGTTGGAAATGACGCAAGGGATCTCGCAGTCCAGCTCATCGGTGTGCCAGCGGTGCAGCAAGTCTGCCAGGCAGTGCGACTCACGGCTGGCCATCAATACCACGCGTTTTTTCTGAGCCGAGTCGGTAATGCGCCAGGTCATGGAGAACTCTTCGGCGATCGGCGCAAACGCCTCACGGAAGGCTTCGATACCGAACGGCAGCGATTCAGCGCGGATTTCATGACGCATGAAGAACCAACCGCTCTGCTCATCGGAGTGGTGGCTGGCTTCGTTGATCCAGCCATTGTACAAGGCCAGGAAATTACTGACTTTCGCCACGATGCCTACACGGTCGGGGCAGGCGATCACCAGACGATAGGTGCGCATGAATGAGACTCCAGAACTTCGCAAAGGCGCCTATTCTAGCGGTCCGCCAGAAAAAACGCAGTATTGATCGTTGCCGCGATGGCATATGCAAGCCCGAAAACGCCACACGGGCGCTGCCTCACAGACAAGAGGAAACGCACGGGGCATATGTAAAATTTTGTTCACGTAGAGAAATGCTGTCACAGCTTAATTAACAGTTAATTGCCCAATCTTATGTTTACTTGCGAGTATGGGCTGTCTATTATTGCCCCACACATTTCTGAACACGCATTAAGGAACACTCCATGTCCCTGATCAACGAGTACCGCGCCACCGAAGAAGCCATCAAGGAACTTCAGGCCCGCCTGGCCAATCTGTCGCAGGATGACAAGCTGAAGAAAGAACTGGAGTTCGAAGGCAAACTGCGCACACTGATGGGCGAGTACTCCAAGTCGCTGCGCGACGTGATTGCCCTGCTCGATCCAGAGTCGAAACTGAGCAAGGCACCACGTGGTTCGGTCAAGACTACCGCCACCAAGCGCGCACGCAAGGTCAAGCAATACAAGAACCCGCACAACGGTGAAGTGATCGAAACCAAAGGCGGCAACCACAAGACCCTGAAAGAGTGGAAAGCCACTTGGGGCGGCGACGTGGTTGAAAGCTGGGCAACCCTGCTGGACTGATTATCCGCATACGCCCTATTGCTTCGCACAACAAAAACGCCGGCACATTGCCGGCGTTTTTGTTTACCTGCCATCAGCCGATGGAATAGTGTTCCTGCAATTGTCGAGCATGCAGTTGCCAGGCCTCCAACACTCGCCTGCCTGCCTCGTCGGCGCCCTCCCAGGCTTGCTGGCGCGCCTTTTCGAAGTCGCCCAAGGTATTCGGCGCCCCCCACTGCGGATCGCTCAGGCGCTGTTGGCAGAAGCCATACCAACGTTGCCGCTCTTCGCCGGTCAAGGTTTCAGGGAAGTTACGTGCCCGGTAGCGGAACAACAGCTCCGGCAAACGAGGATCATCGAACATCCAGTGGCCATGGCTCAACTGCGCCGGTTCCAGCGCCCGAACTTGCTCGCATAAGCGCCGGTCGCGGTCACCTATAAAACCCTCATACAACTGCTGTTCCGGGTCCTCACTCGGGGAGAACTCGTCCTTGCCATAGATGTGCTCCAGCTTTTCTTGCCATTGCGCCTGTTGATTGGCCAATTGTTCGCCGCGCGATTGTAACAACGTCAAGTCCAGGCCCAATCGTTGTTGATCGACCGGGCGCAATACCGACAGCGGTGCCACTACCGGGCAACGATTGATCTGCACCAATTTGAGCGGTACCGGTAATTCACCTTCGGCCAATTCATCATGCCGGGTGTACAAGCGCTGACGCAAAACTTCAGCACTTTCCCGCAGTAACGGTAGGGTTTCCTGATGCAGGTCGCAGACAATGAGTGCATTGCGATTACGCGGGTGCCAGGCCAGTGGCAATACGACCCCCAGGTAATTGCGCGCCGCCGAAAAACGCCCGGATATATGCACCAGTGGCTGCAACAAACGGATCTGCTCCATCACTTTATGCTTGCTGCGCAGCTGAAACAGCCAGTCATACAACTTGGGTTGTTTCTGCCGAATCAGGCGAGCCAAGGCAATGGTCGCCCGCACGTCGGAAAGCGCTTCGTGGGCATGACCGTGGTCAATGCCATTGGCCTTGCTCAGCAGTTCCAGACGCAGGCTGGTGCGCCCGTCCTGCTGTGGCCATTGAATGCCTTCCGGGCGCAAGGCATAGGCGGTGCGCACAATGTCGATCAGGTCCCAGCGGCTATTGCCTCCCTGCCATTCACGGGCATAGGGGTCGAAAAAGTTGCGGTAAAGGCTGTAGCGGGTCACTTCATCGTCGAAGCGCAGGGTGTTGTAGCCGGCACCACAGGTGCCCGGTTGCGCCAGCTGGGCATGCACCCGAGTCATGAACTCGGCTTCGCACAGGCCCTGCTCCGCCAGCAGTTGCGGCGTGATGCCTGTCACCAGGCAGGCCGCCGGGTGCGGCAGGATGTCGTCCGACGGTCGGCAATAAAGGCTGATTGGTTCGTCGATTTCGTTGAGGTCGAAGTCAGTGCGCAGGCCGGCCACCTGCAGCGGCCGATCGCAGCGCGGGTTGATGCCGGTGGTTTCATAGTCGTGCCAGAAAATGCTGGAGGTCACGGGGTCGTCCTGTATCGAGGTCGACCCGATTCTAGCGCGATTCTGAAAAATGAACGTTCAGACGGGAGCGTTGGCGGGGCGGAAACTGAAATAGTCGCGCAACGAACGTACGAAATCATCGTACTCGCGCGGAGACTGCAGCAGCATGAAGCCCGAATCGTAGTGCCCAGGCGTCTGGTCCTCGCGGCACCACAGGCAACTGGCAGTGAGGTTGACGAACTGGTGCCCGCCGCCAGGCAGGGGCATACGCAGTTGCAGCTCGTAATCGGGCCCGACCAACACGGGCAGCTGGCTGATGACCATCAACCCATTTTCAGAGGCATTGCCTAGCTGACCGATCTCCTGACCGGTAAAGCGATTGAACACCTTGAGGACACAAGGTAATTGATGACGTTCGATGTGGCGCTTGTTGAACATGATCGCGAGTGTATTCCGTACCTGATGCCAGGAATACAAGGTACTGGCGGTTGTTGTAACAGCTGAGTTACAGATTAGCGCAGCGCGCGCAGCAAATCTCGTGAAATAAACCACACCTTTGTGTTAGCGCCAAGGTACGGTCGTCACCGGGTTGGCCACGGCCGTTTCTGCGCCGCGCAAATGGCCGAGTTTTTCCAGGGTCTGCAGGCGCGCTCGGGCGCGATAGGCATATTCGTTGCCCGGGTATTGCTGGATCAGGTACTGATAGGTCTGCGCCGCGTCCACGTACAACGCCTGACGCTCCAGGCACTGGCCGCGCAGCAGGGACACTTCGGGGTGGATGAACGGCCGAGCACGGCTGGTGCGATCAACCTGCGACAGTTCGAGCATGACCCGTGCGCAATCGCCGCGGTCGTAGGCGCGGTAGGCATTGTTCAGGTGGTGGTCCATGGACCAGCGGGTGCAGCCGACGGCGCTGGCGGCCAGGGCTAAAACGATCAGGGCTCGCATGGGGATCTCCTTTGATGCCAGTGTATCGGCGTTTGCCTGCAAATCTTCACACCCTTTTGCAAGGATACCCTGCCCCGTTCAAATGCCACCCTGCCTTGGTTGCAGGTAGTGCAACGGAACAATGACTACAGCGAGATTCAGGAGTAGCCTTTCGCTGCGCTTCACTATAGGAGTCTGTGCATGAGCATCCGCCGCACCAAAATCGTCGCCACCCTTGGCCCCGCCAGCAACTCGCCGGAAGTGATCGAACAACTGATCCTCGCCGGCCTGGACGTGGCACGTCTGAACTTCTCCCACGGCACGCCGGACGAGCACAAGGCCCGCGCGCGCCTGATCCGTGACATCGCCGCCAAGAACGGCCGCCATGTTGCACTGCTGGGCGACCTGCAGGGTCCGAAGATCCGCATCGCCAAGTTCGCCAACAAGCGCATCGAACTGAAGATCGGTGACAAGTTCACCTTCTCCACCGCCCACCCGCTGACCGAAGGCAACCAGGACATCGTCGGTATCGACTACCCCGACCTGGTCAAGGACTGCGGCGTTGGTGACGAACTGCTGCTCGACGATGGCCGCGTGGTCATGCGCGTCGAAACCGCCACTGCAGACGCCCTGCACTGCGTGGTGATCATCGGTGGCCCGCTGTCGGACCACAAAGGCATCAACCGTAAGGGTGGTGGCCTGACCGCACCGGCCTTGACCGAAAAAGACAAGGCCGACATCAAACTGGCTGCGGAAATGGACCTGGACTACCTGGCCGTGTCCTTCCCGCGTGACGCCAGCGACATGGAATACGCGCGCAAGCTGCGTGATGAAGCCGGCGGCAGCGCCTGGCTGGTGGCCAAGATTGAGCGCGCCGAAGCAGTTGCCGATGACGAGACCCTCGACAAGCTGATCGCCGCCTCCGACGCTGTGATGGTTGCCCGTGGTGACCTGGGCGTGGAAATCGGCGACGCCGAGCTGATCGCTATCCAGAAGAAGATCATCCAGCACGCCCGCCGCAACAACAAGGCCGTGATCGTGGCGACCCAGATGATGGAGTCGATGATCCAGAACCCGATGCCGACCCGCGCGGAAGTGTCCGATGTGGCCAACGCCGTGCTGGACAACACCGATGCGGTGATGCTGTCGGCCGAAAGCGCCGCCGGTTCCTACCCGATCGAAGCTGTCCAGGCCATGGCACGCATCTGCCTGGGTGCCGAAAAGCACCCGACCAGCCAGAAGTCCAGCCATCGCCTGCACACCACCTTCCAGCGCTGCGACGAAAGCATCGCCTTGGCGGCCATGTACACTGCCAACCACTTCCCGGGCGTAAAGGCGATCATCGCCCTGACCGAAAGCGGCTACACCCCGCTGATCATGTCGCGCCTGCGTTCGCATGTACCGATCTTCGCCCTGTCGCCGCACCGCGCCACCCAGGCGCGCGCCTCGATGTTCCGTGGCGTGTACCCGATTGCCTTCGACCCGGCCGCGCTGCCGGCCGACAAGGTGAGCCAGGCGGCTGTCGACGAGCTGCTCAAACGTGGCTTGGTGGAGCAAGGTGACTGGGTGATCCTGACCAAGGGTGACAGCTACCACACTATCGGTGGCACCAACGGCATGAAGATCCTGCACGTCGGTGATCCGCTGGTCGGTTGATCCACGCTTTTCACAGCACAAGGCTCAAGCGCAGCCTTGTGCTGCGAAGATGGCCCGACAGGAATAACAAAAAGCCCCGGTTCTCGCGAACCGGGGCTTTTTGATGGTGCAGGGGGTAAGGCTGGCTTACATCATGCCGCCCATGCCACCCATGCCGCCCATATCAGGCATGCCAGCAGCTGGCTTGTCTTCCGGCAGGTCGGCAACCATGGCTTCGGTGGTGATCATCAGACCGCCGATCGAAGCAGCAGCTTGCAGCGCCGAGCGAGTAACCTTGGCTGGGTCCAGGATACCCATCTCGATCATGTCGCCGTATTCACCGGTAGCGGCGTTGTAGCCGAAGTTGCCCGAACCTTGCTTGACCTTGTCAGCAACCACGCTTGGCTCATCACCGGCGTTGGCAGTGATCTGGCGCAGCGGGGATTCAACAGCGCGACGCAGCAGCGCGATACCGACGTTCTGGTCTTCGTTGTCGCCTTTCAGGTCGACGATGGCCGCCAGGGCACGAACCAGGGCAACACCACCGCCAGGCACCACGCCTTCTTCAACGGCTGCACGGGTAGCGTGCAGGGCGTCTTCAACGCGGGCTTTCTTCTCTTTCATTTCAACTTCGGTGCCGGCACCCACCTTGATCACGGCAACACCGCCAGCCAGCTTGGCCAGACGCTCTTGCAGCTTCTCACGGTCGTAGTCCGAGGAAGTTTCCTCGATCTGGGCACGGATCTGCTTGACGCGTGCTTCGATCTCGGTGTCAGCGCCAGCACCGTCGATGATGGTGGTGTTTTCCTTGGACAGGATGACGCGCTTGGCGTTACCCAGGTGCTCCAGGGTAGCGGTTTCCAGGGACAGGCCGATTTCTTCGGAGATGACCTGGCCGCCAGTCAGGACGGCGATGTCCTGCAGCATGGCCTTGCGGCGATCGCCGAAGCCCGGAGCCTTGACTGCAGCAACCTTGACGATGCCGCGCATGTTGTTGACTACCAGGGTAGCCAGCGCTTCACCTTCGACGTCTTCGGCAACGATCAGCAGTGGGCGGCCCGCCTTGGCAACGGCTTCCAGAACTGGCAGCAGCTCACGGATGTTGGAGATTTTCTTGTCGACCAGCAGCAGCAGCGGGCCTTCCAGCTCGGCAACCATGGTGTCCGGCTTGTTGACGAAGTACGGCGACAGGTAGCCGCGGTCGAACTGCATGCCCTCTACGACGGACAGTTCGTTTTCCAGGCCCGAGCCTTCTTCAACGGTGATCACGCCTTCTTTACCGACTTTTTCCATGGCTTCGGCGATGATTTCACCGATGGAGTTGTCGGAGTTGGCAGAGATGGTACCTACCTGGGCGATGGCCTTGGAGTCGGCGCATGGCTTGGACAGGTTCTTCAGCTCGGCAACGACGGCAGCAGTGGCCTTGTCGATACCGCGCTTCAGGTCCATCGGGTTCATGCCGGCAGCGACGGCTTTCAGGCCCTCGTTGACGATGGCCTGAGCCAGAACGGTAGCGGTGGTGGTGCCGTCACCGGCAGCGTCGTTGGCCTTGGAAGCAACTTCCTTGACCAGCTGGGCGCCCATGTTTTCGAAAGCGTCTTTCAGCTCGATTTCTTTGGCGACGGAAACGCCGTCCTTGGTGATGGTCGGCGCGCCGAAGCTCTTGGCCAGTACCACGTTACGGCCTTTCGGGCCCAGGGTCGCTTTTACCGCGTCAGCCAGAACGTTGACACCAACCAGCATTTTCTTACGAGCGGAATCACCAAATTTTACGTCTTTAGCAGCCATGATCGTTTAATCCTTGAAAAACTTTGGAGTAACGGGAAGTCGGGGAAATCAGCCTTCGACAACGGCGAGGATTTCGTTCTCGGCCATGACCAGCAGGTCTTCGCCATCGACTTTCACGGTGTTGCTGCCCGAGTACGGGCCGAAAACCACTTTGTCACCCACTTTCACGGCCAGCGCGCGAACTTCGCCGTTGTCCAGGACGCGACCGGTGCCGACGGCTACAACTTCGCCGCGGTTTGGTTTTTCAGCGGCCGAACCCGGCAGGACGATACCGCCAGCGGTTTTCGATTCTTCTTCGCTGCGACGGATGACTACGCGGTCATGCAGAGGACGAAGTTTCATTGTCGATCTCTCCCAAATTGTGGTTTTCATCGGCCGGTTCGACACCGGCGGTTTTGATGCTGTCCGGCGTTGCCGGGGGTGGCCCGCTGTGAGCGAACCACCTGTGTAATGTCTGGTGTTGCCACCAGAAACCTTGCGGTGACCACATACATGAGGCCGCCACATCCAATTACAAGGCTCGAGATAGAAAATTTTTCATCAGGCCAAAAAAAACCGGGGCCGCTTTCGCGGCCCCGGTCCTTCTTACTTGTCGCGGCGCTCGTACTCACCTTCGATCACGTTCGGGCGGTGGCCGCCATCACGCGGCTGCGCCTGGAAGGGGTCATCCTGGAATGCACGCTGGCGCATGGCCTGGGCCTCGGCACGCTCGCGCATCTTGCGCGCCGCCATGCGGCGGGTGAATGGCAGCAGGCACAGCACACCCAGCACGTCGCTGATGAAGCCGGGCAGCAACAACAAGCCACCACCCACGGCCAGCATCATGCCCTGGAACATGTCCTCGGCGGGCAATTCACCGCGCTGCAGGCTTTCACGGGCGCGCAATGCAGTCGCCAGGCCGGCCACCCGCATGACCAGTACGCCCAGGGCGGAGCCGGCGATGATCAGCAGCAACGCCGGGAAGAAACCGATTGCCGCGCTGACCTTCACGAAGACGAACAGCTCCAGCACAGGAAAAATCAGAAACAGCAGTAGAAAAGCACGCATCAAGGGTTCCTCGACGGAAGATAACCTTCCAATAAGACCTCAAATGGATGCCTGCGCTCCAGATTTCAACCCTCGGCTTGCACCACAAGCGGCCAATTGTCGGCGCGAGCCAGCAAAACCAAGGCCTCGCGGACTTGTGTCGGCGTGTTGCAAGTAGTGGGGAAAGGCAACCAGTGCACTCCCTGGCCGATGCGCAGGTGCATGCCTTCGCTGTCTACCCCAACCATCTGCGCCGGTACGTGCTGTGGCAACCCGGTCAATTCGACGTAGTGGGCAATGGCACTGGCGTGATCGCTGTTCATGTGTTCGATCATGCTCCCCTCGGCCTTGCCCGCGAACGGGTTGGCCAAGGTCACATGATCAAGCCAGTGGATCGCACCGAAGCCGCCGATGTAGCGGTGGCGCACCGGTTGCAGCACCCAGAAATCGAAGTCGTGGGCCTTGTGGTAGTTGGCCGCGTCCGGGAAATAGCGGTAATAGCGTTCGGCGGCGGCCTCGATGGCGGCCTCGTCGACCAGCTTGTGCGCTTCGGCCATCACCGTCAGGCGCCCTACCGCCTGCACATCCTCGGCCTCGCGCTCACCCACCAACAGCGAACACTTGGGGTCCTTCTGCAGGTTGTGGGTATGCTGGGCAATACGGCTGATCAGAATCAGCGGGTTGCCCTGGGCGTCCAGGCAGTACGGCACGACCGACCCGAAGGGGTAGCCAGGCATCGACCTGGAATGTGTCGAAAGCACGCCGCGGTATTCCTTGAGCAGCAGTTCCCGGGCGGGGCGAATGGCGTTGGTACTCACTTGAGGGCGGCTCCTGGCGGACGGGTTGGGGACAAGATAAGCATTATCAGCTGCCTGTGCCACTGACCTGCATCCAGACGCCTTACCAGGTAACGCCGAAGCCCGCGGTATAGCGTGTCTTGTCCAGGTCACTCTCACGCGTGCCGGTGATGATATCCTTCTCCGCCTTGAGGTTGAGCGAGGCCCACTCGGTGACCTTGTAGCGCAGACCAACCTCGGCATCCAGCGAATAGTCTGCTACGCCACCCAGCGGCTTGGCGAACTCGCCGTTGGTGAACAGCTGCACGTTCTTGCCGATCAGATAGCGGGTGTAATCCCACTTCACGGCCGCAGAATAGAAATTATCCTTGCCGCCGTCCCGATACTCGAAATCAGTGCGGTTGATCAGTGAGCCCAGCGAGAACGCCCCCAGCTCATCGTCCCAGAACTGGTAACCCGGGCCGGTACCCACGGTGCGCTGGCGGGCCAGGTCTTCGATGTGATCGCGCTTGTATTCCGCACGCCCCTGCCAGAACCACTTATCGGTAATGAAGCGGTCCAGCGCGTACTCGGCGCTCCAGTTGTTGGTGGTGGTGACGTCGTCCTTGGTCTCGCGGTTGTACTCACCCTCGGCGTTGTGCCGCCAACGGCCATGGCGGGCAGTGGTCTTGAAGCCCACGTCATAATCGTCGGTGTCGTTCTCGGCGCGCTTGTAGTCCAGTGCCACGTCGACATTGCCTTTCCACACGAAATCCTCAACCAGCGGCTTGGGCTTCATGATCTGCTCGATGCTGGCCAGCTCCACCGTCTTCGGTGTCTCGCCATTGGCCAAGGTCACCTTGCCTGGCTCGGCGGCCTTGAGCGACTTGGCTTTCTCTCCGCTGTAGGCGTCCTGCTTGACCAGCATCTCCTGGTCGCTTTCCAGCGTCTGAACCTGTTTCCAGTCCAGGGCGATGGACCCGCCATAAGGGGTTTCAAGCAGCAGCTTGCCGCCGTCGAATACCTTGATCTTGCCACTTAGCCGGTCACCGTTCTTCATCCACACAGTGTCGGCCCACACCGGAGAGGCACACAGGGAAACAGCAAGAAGGCACAACAAGGATCTAGAATTCATAAACGGGCTTTGTTTGCGGACTATGGGTTCGATTTGACGAAAAAGCCGGGCATTATCCAGATACCCACGACCAGAGCAAGGACAGACCGGGAGTATGCCGTTGAGTTCAACTCTCATTTACCAGACCACCGGTCCGGTTTCATCTGCAGCCCAAGGCGGGCGAGATGTCTGATGGATATGAGCATGCCCTTGATTCGGCCGAGGGCCGACGAACGGCGCTGTATTCAGTACTGGGCCAAGTGCCACCCGGCAAGGTGGTGAGTTATGGCCAACTGGCCGAACTGGCCGGGCTTGGCCGTGCGGCGCGCTGGGTGGGGCGTACCCTGGGGCAGTTACCCGCAGACACACGCCTGCCTTGGCACCGGGTGCTCGGTGCAGGCGGCCGGCTGAGCCTGGCGCTGGGCACCCCGTCGGGCGATGAACAACGGGCGCGGTTACGCGGGGAAGGTGTGAATGTAAGCAACAATCGTGTGGATATGACGCGCCATGGCTGGCGCCCAATGGAGCACAGCGGTTAGAGTGCGCGCTTTGTTTTCGAAAACTTGAGGCAGATGTTGGCCCATGCCCCGTAAAACCTGGCGCGCTGCGCTTGCTGCCTATGCCAGCCCGTCAACATTGGTACTTTTGCTACTCGGTTTCGCCGCCGGCCTGCCCTACATGCTGGTGTTCTCGACCTTGTCGGTATGGTTGCGCGAAGCCGGCGTTGCCCGTGAAACCATCGGTTATGCCAGCCTGATTGGCTTGGCCTACGCCTTCAAGTGGGTCTGGTCGCCGCTGCTCGACCAATGGCGCTTGCCGCTGCTTGGCGGCCTCGGGCGCCGGCGTTCGTGGCTGCTGTTGTCGCAAGCGCTGGTAGTGATCGGGCTGGTCGGCATGAGCCTGTGCGACCCGCAACAGCATCTCTCCTGGCTGATCGCCATGGCCGTGCTGGTGGCCTTCGCCTCGGCTACCCAGGACATCGCTGTCGACGCCTACCGCCTGGAAATCGCTGACGACCAGCGCCAGGCCGCGCTCGCTGCCAGCTACATGGCCGGCTACCGGGTGGCTGCCTTGCTCGCCACGGCCGGTGCCCTGTTCTTCGCCGAGTGGTTTGGCTCTACCGGCTTCAGCTACCTGCACAAGGCCTGGGCCGGCACGTACGTGATGTTCGGGGTGATGATGCTGCCCGCCCTGTTCACCACGTTGGTCATGCGCGAACCACCAGTGCCCATGCGCACCCAATTGTCGGCAGCGCGCTACGGGCTGGTGCACCAGATGGCCTCGGTGTTCGTGCTCATCATCCTGCTGGTCTCGGTACCTGCCAGCTTCACCCAGATGTTCAATACCGGCTGGTCCAGCGTGATCTCCGGTGATGCCACGCCGCTCGACCTGCTGCTGGAAGACCGCGCCTTCCTGCGCCTGATCCTCTACGTGCTGCTGTCCTGGGCCTGCCTGTCGAGCCTCGGCCGTCGCGGCCTGGCTCCCGTGCTGACCCCGATCAACGACTTCATCACCCGCTACCGCTGGCAGGCTCTGCTGCTGTTGGGCCTGATCGCCACCTATCGCATGTCGGACACGGTGATGGGGGTGATGGCCAACGTGTTCTATATCGACATGGGCTTCACCAAGGACCAGATTGCCAGCGTCAGCAAGATCTTCGGCCTGATCATGACCCTGGTCGGCGCCGGGGTTGGCGGCCTGCTGATCGTACGCTTCGGTATCATGCCCATCCTGTTCATCGGCGGCGTAGCCTCTGCCGGCACCAACATCCTGTTCCTGATGCTGGCTGACATGGGGCCGAACCTGGAAATGCTGGTGGTGACCATCTCACTGGACAACTTCAGCTCCGGCATGGCTACCTCGGCCTTTGTCGCCTACCTGTCAAGCCTGACCAACCTGAAGTTCTCGGCGACCCAGTACGCGCTGCTCAGTTCGATCATGCTGCTGTTGCCGCGGCTGATCGGCGGGTATTCGGGCGTTATTGTGGAGAAGTTCGGCTACCACGACTTCTTCCTGATCACGGCGCTGCTGGGGGTGCCTACGCTGATCCTGATCGCCCTGCAGTGGCATCAGGAAGCCGGGCGGGGGACGCCGGTGGCGGACGACCACTCGGTGGCTGAGCGGCCCTGAAGCTTTGTATTGCCTGTGCTGGCCTCTTCGCGGGTAAACCCGCTCCTACAAGGCGGCGCGGCCCTGTGTAGGAGCGGGTTTACCCG
>NZ_JAUHUI010000008.1:0-158061 GCF_030418155.1 Pseudomonas sp. 2,4-D | reverse complement strand
ACAGGGCTGCGCGGAACCTGTAGGAGCGGGTTCACCCGCGAAGAGGCCGCCTCAGGAAATAGAAACGCCCCGGCGAGCCGGGGCGTTCTGGGAATCACACGGCGTTCAGTGATTTCAGCTTAGCGAATACCCGACTGACGCAGCGCCGCTGGCTGGAAATCGGCCTTGCTGGCACTGAAGCCGAAGTCGTAGGCACGTTTCTCTTCGTTCTTCATCCCAAGGGCCAGGTACCGACCGGACTGCAGGTCGTAGATGGCTTCCAGGGTGTACCAAGGCACTTCCATGTTGTAATAAGGCTGAGCATGGGCCTCGGACACGCGCCACAGTTGGCCGCGGCCGTCGTACTGGTCGATCACTGCGGCCTGCCAGGTGTCTTCGTCGATGTAGAAATCACGCTTGGCGTAGATGTGCCGCTGGCCTGGCTTCAGGGTTGCAACCACGTGCCAGACGCGGCGCAGCTCGTAACGGGACAGGTCCTGGTTGATGTGCCCGGCCTTGATGATGTCGGCGTACTTCAGCTTGGGGTCATCCAGCTTGAAGGCGTTGGAGGCGATGTACAGTTCCTTCTTGCCTTCCAGCTTCCAGTCGTAGCGGTCTGGCGCACCGTTGAACATGTCCAGGTTGTCCGACGTACGCAGGCCGTCGGCGGCGGTACCCGGGCCGTCGTACGACACTTGCGGTGCCTGGCGCACACGGCGTTGGCCGGCGTTGTAGATCCACGCCTTGCGCGGCTCCTTCACCTGGTCGAGGGTTTCGTGCACCAGCAGCACGGTCCCGGCCAGGCGCGCTGGCGCGGTCACTTCCTGCTTGAAGTAGAACAGGATGTTGCCTGGGTTGTTCGGGTCGTAGTCCTTCATCTTGTCGCGGAAGACGAACTGGTCGGAGAAGTATACGGGGTTGAACGAGCCATTCTGCTGCGGCGTGGCCTGGGTCACCAGGCGGCTGACACTGCCGCCGCGGTAGCGGGTGATGTGGTTCCAGATCACCTCAAGGCCGCTTTTCGGGATAGGGAACGGCACCGCCGTGCGGAAGTTGCTCAGGCCGTTGCCGCCTTCCACCAGGGTGGTTTTGGTGGCGTTTTCCTTGATGGCAGCAAACACATCGGCCGGGACGGTTGCGCCGCGATGGGTCTTGAACACCGGGATCTTGTAGGTGTTCGGGTAGCGTTTGAACATGGCCAATTGGCCGGGCGAGAGCTTGTCCTTGTACTGGTCGGCATTCTGCGCCGTGATGGTGAACAGCGGTTTTTCACTGCCGTACGGGTCGGACAGGAAGCCCTTGCCGTCGACGCTGCCTGCGGTCTTCGAAAGCGGCTCCCACGGGCCGATGGAGCCGTCGGCGTTGCCGGCCTTCTCGGCACCCATCGGGGTCAGGGTGCTGCCCAGCTTGGCCGCCTCATCGGCGGATACCGCAGCCATGACGCTGGTCGCCAGCAGGGACAGGCCCAGTACACCGGCTTGCAGCAGACTTCTGGTCTTGTTCATGTCGTGTCGTCCTGGATCTGTATGCTTAGAAGTTCACGCCGAAGCTGAGGGCGACGAAGTCGCGGTCATCCACGGTGCTGTACTTGCCGTCGAAGAAGTTGGTATACGACAGGCTCGCCGTATAGGTGTTCTGGTACTCGGCGTCCAGGCCCAGGCTGACAGCCTTGCGGCCTTCCTCGAAGTTGGCGCCAGGGCCAGGCGAATAGCCGGACACATCATGCGACCAGGCCACGCTCGGCTTCAGGTTGATACCCGCGAAAACGTCGTTGTAGTCCCAGATGACACGGCCGCGGTAACCCCAGGAAGTGCTGGTGGTGTAGCCGTCGTTCTCGCATTTACGGTTCAGGTTGGTGGTGGATGCCCCCGCACCAGCGCCAGCGATGGTGCTGCCGTTGAGCGCCTGGCAGGTATCGGCGCCACCGGTGGATGGCAACGGACCTGGGCCGAACACCGGGTCGCGACCGTAGCGGGTATCGTGGGCATTCTCCAGGCCGCCGACATGGGTAACACCCACTTCACCGACTACAGTCATCCGGCTGGCACCCATCACCTGGTCGAAGAAATGGGTCAGGGTGGTCTGGAACTGGGTGATCTCCTTACGGCGATACCCATGCAGGTCTTGCCCCGGAGTACCGGTCAGCAACGATGCGTTGCTCAACGCGCCGCCAATGGGACGGACACCGGCGAACAGGATATCCGTGGTATTGAGCTGCACTGGCGCATTGGGGCGGTAGCTGACTTCGCCGCTCCAGGCGGTGCCAGTGGGTAACGTGGTGGAGAAACTCAAGCCATAAAGGCGGATGTCCTCGGGGTATTCCACAAAGTACTCGGAATTACCCGCCACGATCAGAGGCGCCAATGCACGCAGCTGCGCAGGCAGGGCACTCAGCCCGGCGAACACGGACGGCGGGGCCCCTGTGGCACTGAAGATGGGTGCACGGCTATGGTAATTCATGAAGTAGGCGCCGAACTCCGTGTCCAACGGCTCGAACATATAGCGCATGGCCACACCGAACTGGCCGCTGTCACGCGCATCGCGGTCGGCACCACGGCGCACCATCACACCCTCTTCGTTGATGTTCACGCCCCGCGTGGCAAGGAACTGCTGCGCAGCGCCCGGCACCGTGCGGCTGCTATTGAGCACGCGCAAGTTGTCGGTACAGCCGTCGGCAATGATGTCCGGCTGGGAGAAGAAGGTGCCGCAGTTGTCGACGACCGTCTGGTCCCATTCGAGCTGGTAGAAGGCCTCGGCCGACAGGTTGTCGGTCAGGCTCTGCGAGATGTAGAACATGTTGACCGGAATCAGGCCTTCCTTGATCTCGGCCCCGGGACGGCGGAACGCCGACACGTCGATGGGGTTGATCGAGTTGATGCCGCCGCCGATGAAGGTACTTTCGCCCCAGCTCACTACCTGCTTGCCAAAACGCACCGAGCCAGGCTGATCGCCGATGGAGTAGTTGTGGTAGACAAAGGCGTCGAGCAGCTCGGCGCCGGACGACTTGGCGCCTTCCTTGCGGTTGGAGTCGCTGATGTCCTTGAACTCGCGGTTTTCGTCCTTCAGTTCGAAGTCGTACCAGTACTTGCCGCGCACGAACACACCGGTGTCGCCGTACTTGAGCTCCAGGTCATGAATGCCCTTGAAGATCTTGGAGAAGGTTTCGCCCTTCTTGAAGTTCAGGTGGCCATCGTCGGATGTCTGTGACAGGCCCTTGCCGCCGTTGTTCACCCCTATCAGGTTCTTGTTGGGGTTGGCCGTCGACCAGCTGGCGCCGATGGAGAGCGACGAGTCGAACTGGCCTTCGATTTCACCAATGTTGAAACTGACAGCGAAAGCAGGACTTGCGAGCGTGGAAGCAAGGCTGACGGCCAAGGGCAGCTTGGCCCGGCGCCAGAACAGGTTTGCAGATTTCATCGACGCTACTCCATGTACTTTTTTGTTATGGCAGTGAGTCCTTTCAAGAACGGCCCGAGCGACCGGATTGCAGGCTTGCACCTGCGGCGACACAGCTTGCGCATGTCGCCCTCCCCCATTCCTGAAAATCCCCTGGCCCCGACTATAGCCAGCAGGCACAGGCGCTTGATCCCTCTAAAGTGTGATTTGCGCTCCATGCCACCAACTCGCTGCAGTTTTGCTTCGGTTGCGGGCTGGTAGTGCTCAAGGATGGCGCATTTCTGTCGTTTGGCAAGGCGGCGGGCTCTCTAGCATGCGGGTCAGGCTCTGACGTGCGCGACCCGCACAATGGTTACAACGTGGAAAGGAACGCGCTGTTGCTGGCCTGCCACTGGACGATGTCCTGGCGGATGCGTTTCTTGTCGAGCTTGCCGACACTGGTCTTGGGAATTTCAGTAACAACGGCGATCTGGCTAGGAATCGCCCACTTGTTGATATGACCTTGCTCGACGAATGGCTTGAGGTGTTCCTTCAGCGCCTTGGCGTCGATATCGTGGCCGTCACGTACCACCAGCAGGGCAAACGGGCGCTCACCCCACTGCGGGTCGGCCACCCCCACCACCGCCACTTCGCGCACAGCCGGGTGGCGGCTGATCAGGTCTTCCAGGTCGAGCGAGGAAACCCACTCGCCACCGGTCTTGATCACATCCTTGATGCGGTCGCGGATGTCGATGTAGCCCATGCCGTCGAGGGTGGCGACGTCACCGGTGTGCAGCCAGCCGCCCTGCCACAGCTCCTCGCTCTTCTCCGGTTCCTTGAAGTAGCCCATGGTCAGCCACGGCGCACGCAGTACCAGCTCGCCCTGGGTTTCACCATCAGCGGGCAGGAAGTTGCCTTTGCCGTCGACGATGGCCGCTTCGACCAACGGCACCGGCACACCGGCCTTGATACGGTAAGTGACGCGCTCATCCTCGCTGCCGACCTGCAGTTCATCGTTCAGGTGTGCCGCGGAGATAAGCGGGCAGGTTTCCGACATGCCATACGCGGCGGTCAGCTGGATGCCGCGCGCCAGGGCGGCCTGGTACAGCGAACGGTTGAGCGAGCTGCCGCCGATGATGATCTTCCAGCCGCCGAAGTCCTGCCCCTGGGCGTTCGGGCAGTTGAGCAGCATCTGCAGGATGGTCGGTACGCAGTGGGAGAAGGTGACCTTCTCTTCACGCCAAAGCTTGACCAGCATGTCCGGCTCGTAGCGCCCCGGGTACACCTGCTTCATGCCGAGCATGGTGGCAGCGTAGGGGATGCCCCAGGCATGTACGTGAAACATCGGGGTGATGGGCATGTACACGTCGTTGCTGCCCAGCAGGCGCACGCTGTCGATACTGCCGGTGACCGAGGCCTCGGCCAGGGTGTGCAGCACCAGCTGGCGGTGACTGAAATACACGCCCTTGGGGTTACCGGTGGTGCCAGTGGTGTAGAAGGTAGTGGCCACCGAGTTCTCGTCGAAATCCGGGAAGTCGTAGCGCGGGCTGGCAGCAGCCAGCAGCTGCTCATACTCGCCGACCAGACCGGGCAGTTCGGCAGTCTTGTCCGGGCCATCGGTCAGCAGCAGGGTCTTGTCGACAGTGGTCAGCTGCCCGGCGATGGCCTGGTACAGGCCGACGAAGTCGCTGTTGACCAGCACCACGCGGTCTTCGGCATGGTTCATGGTGTAGAGGATCTGCTCGGGCGACAGGCGCACGTTGATGGTGTGCACTACAGCGCCGATCATCGGGATGGCAAACATGCATTCCAGGTAGCGATGGCTGTCCCAGTCCATCACCGCCACGGTGTCACCGGCCTTGACCCCGGCCTCCGTCAGCACATTGGCCAGGCGGGCAATGCGCTCGTTGAGCTGTGGATACGTCAGCCGCATCTGGTCGCGGTAGACGATTTCCCGGGTCTTTTCATAGCGGCTGCCGGACATCAGCAGGCGCTTGATCAGCAATGGATAGGCATAGGCGCCCTCGGCGGGCTTGATGATGCGTGTCTGCAACATGGGGATCCCTTTTCTGAAAAGCGGGCCGGACAAGTCTGGGTTTACTGTAGTTCGCCAATGTGACGGCCAAATCAGCCGAAGGAATGATTTGCGCGGCAAAGGTATGAGTGGCGGGCGTTGACGGGCAGCAAGGTTGAGCTAGACACTGCGGCGGCGGCTTCAGGTTTGCGCCGAAGCCGAGGGCCTCTTCGCCGGCAAGCCCGCTCCTGCAAGGTTTGTGGGGGCGAGCATGCCCGCAAATGGCCACAACGCCCTTATCCCTCCCTGCCACCGGAGATCTTCATGCCCAGCCCGCGTCGCGCCGTGTTTCTCGATCACCAGTCCCTGGACCTTGGCGACCTCGACCTTTCGCCCCTGAAGCAGCAGTTCGACCAGTTCGAACTGTTCGCCACCACCCGCCCGGAACAGGTCGCGGAACGCTTGCAGGGCGCCGTGGCAGTGGTCAGCAACAAGGTCATGCTCGACGCCGCAGCCCTGGCCGCCAACCCGCAATTGAAGCTGATCCTGGTGGCCGCCACCGGCACCAACAATGTCGACCTGGCCGCCGCCCGCGCCCAGGGCATCACCGTGTGCAACTGCCAGGGCTACGGCACGCCGTCTGTCGCCCAGCATACCCTGGCCCTGCTGTTGGCCCTGGCCACTCGGCTGTGCGACTACAACCAGGCGGTGGCCGATGGCCAGTGGGCCAAGGCCAGCCAGTTCTGCCTGCTGGACTTTCCTATCGTCGAACTGGAGGGCAAAACCCTCGGCCTGCTCGGCCACGGCGAACTGGGCGGCGCAGTGGCGAGGCTGGCCGAAGCCTTCGGTATGCGTGTACTGAGCGGGCAGATCCCTGGCCGCCCGGAGCGCGCCGATCGGCTGCCGCTGGACGAGCTGCTGCCGCAAGTCGATGCACTGACCCTGCACTGCCCGCTGAACGAGCACACCCGGCATATGCTCGGTGCCCGCGAACTGGCCCTGCTCAAGCCCAACGCGCTGGTGGTCAACACCGCCCGTGGCGGCCTGATCGACGAACAGGCGTTGGCCGACGCCCTGCGCGGTGGTCACTTGGGCGGCGCGGCCACCGACGTGCTGAGCGTGGAGCCGCCGGTCAACGGCAACCCGCTGCTGGAGCCCGGCATCCCGCGCCTGATCATCACCCCGCACAGCGCCTGGGGTGCCGTGGAGTCGCGCCAGCGCATCGTCGGCCAGCTCAGCGAGAACGCCCAGGCCTTCTTCGCCGGGCAGCCACGCCGCGTGGTCAGCTGAGCCAGGCGCCCGCCTCTGCTACACTGCGCCACTTTTTTCCAGGAGACGTCGTCCATGGACCCGCGCAGTGAAGTATTGCTCCGTCAGGCAGAGCTGTTTCAGGGGCCGCTGCTGATCGCCGGCGCCCCCGCCGACGACCTGCTCGGCCAGTTGCCTCAGGCCCAGGCCTGGACCTGGCATGCCGGCGATCAGGCCATGCTCGAAAGCCGCTTCGCAGGCCGCAGCCATTACGGCGTCGAGGCTCCTGAAGCAGCATTCGACAGCGCCGTGCTGTTCCTGCCCAAATCCCGCGATCTGGCCGCCTATCTGCTCAACGCCCTGGCATCGCGCCTGGCTGGCCGCGAGCTGTACCTGGTCGGCGAGAAGCGCGGCGGCATCGAGGGCGCGGCCAAGCAGCTGCAGGCCTTTGGCAAGCCACGCAAACTCGATAGCGCCCGGCACTGCCAGCTGTGGCAAGTGACCATCGACCAGGCACCGCAGGCAAAACCGCTGGAAAGCCTGGCCGAGCGCTTCGAGCTGGCCCTCGAAGACGGCCCGTTGCAGGTGGTCAGCCTGCCCGGGGTATTCAGCCATGGCCGACTCGACCGAGGTACCGCCCTGCTCCTGAAGCATCTTGACGGCCTGCCCGGTGGCCACATGCTGGACTTTGGCTGCGGTGCCGGGGTGCTGGGTGCCACGCTCAAACGCCGTTACCCACAAAGCCGGGTAACCTTGCTGGACGTGGATGCCTTCGCCGTGGCAGCCAGCCGCCTGACGCTGGCTGCCAACGGCCTGGAAGGCGAAGTGATCAGCGGCGATGGCATCGACGCCGCCCCTACCGAACTGAGCCTTATCCTGAGCAACCCGCCATTCCACACCGGCGTTCATACCAACTATCAGGCTTCAGAAAACTTGCTGAAAAAATCGGCCGTTCATCTTCGAAAAGGTGGCGAAATGCGCTTGGTCGCCAACAGTTTCCTGCGCTACCAGCCACTGATCGAAGGGGCGTTGGGCAACTGCCAGGTACGTGACGAGGCCGACGGTTTCCGCATCTACCAGGCAACTCGCGGATAAAAAACAGCGCTTGCCGAAAACGTTTTGCCTAGGCAGAATCCGCACCGTCCTAGGGGAGTAGTCTCCCGCGAGCACCCAGCTCGCCCGGTACGCGTCAACATACTTGGTCCACAGACCATGGCGCGTGCGACCCACCATGCACGCCTGCATGGCGAGATCCGCATAGACGGATCGAGGGTTTGACAAGACCTATGACACGCACACCTTACCCGGGGCGGGGAGGCTGTACGTGTCATAGCCGTGTCGACCCGCCCCCGTAGGAATCCTGATGCTGGAATCACTGCTGGTCCCCACCGCTATCGTTGCCCTGGCCGAGATCGGCGACAAGACGCAACTGCTCGCACTCATTCTCGCTGCTCGCTTCCGCAAACCCTGGCCGATCATCGCCGGCATCATCGCCGCCACCCTGGCCAACCATGCCGCAGCCGGTGCGGTGGGGGCGTGGGTCGGCAGCTTCTTCAGCGATTCGGCACTGCACTGGATCCTGGCCGCGAGCTTTACCGCCACCGCACTGTGGACCCTGGTACCGGACAAGATGGATGACGACGAGAACCCGGCTCGCCGTTTCGGGCCATTCCTGACAACACTGATTGCGTTCTTCCTGGCCGAAATCGGTGACAAGACCCAGGTCGCCACCGTGATGCTGGCTGCGCAGTATCCACACCTGATCATGGTCATTGTCGGCACTACCCTGGGTATGCTGATTGCCAACGTGCCGGTGGTACTGGCGGGTAACTTCGCGGCTGACAAACTGCCGTTGACGTTGATTCGCCGCCTGGCGGCTACGGCGTTCTTCGTGCTGGCGATCGTGGCCGTCTATTCGGCAATGAAGGCCAGTGGCTGGATTGGGTAAAGGGAAAACCGGGGCTGCCATGCAGCCCCAGGATTCAGGCATTTACTGCTTGGCGGCAGCCTGATAAAGCGGCATCACCTTCGGAATCGCCGCCTGCAGCGAAGCAATACGGCTCGCGGACGCCGGGTGAGTACTCATGAACTCAGGCGGTGCACCTTCGGAAGCCTTGCTCATCTTGTTCCACAGGGTGATCGCGGCATTCGGGTCGTAGCCGGCACGGGCCGACAGCTCCAGGCCAATCAGGTCGGCCTCGTTTTCGTTGGCCCGGCTGTTGGGCAAGGTCATGGCGTAGTTCACCACCGTGTCGGCCATGGCCATGCTGCTCTGGCCGAGGCCAAAGATGGCACCGGCACCCTGGCGAGCCATTTCCACACCGTATGCCTTGGACATGGCCTCGCGGCTATGCTCGCGCAAAGCGTGGGCAATTTCGTGCCCAACCACTGCGGCAATTTCCGCATCGGTGAGCTTGAGCTGATCGATCAGCCCGGTGTAGACGATGATCTTGCCGCCCGGGCCGCAGTTGGCGTTCAGTTCGTCACTCTTGATCACGTTGACTTGCCAGTCCCACTGCGCGGCATCCGGGCGGAATTTGGGTGCCTGGGCGATCAGGCGGTTGGCAATGGCCTGCACACGCTTGGCATCGGCGCTGGACTTGTCGAGCACACCCTTGCTCGACGCCTCACCCAGGGTCTGCTGATACGACTGCGCGTACATCTGGTTGACCTCATCGGTCGAGAGCATGCTGAACATGTACTGCTGGCGCTCGACGCCAACAGCACCGCCGCTGGTGGTATTCACCGCCTGGCAGCCGGCCAGCAGGATGCCAGCACTCAGCAGGCTGATGACAAAAGACTTACGCATGAAAACACTCCCTATCCACATGCGCCGTATCCTAGGCCGAGTCGCCAATGGCTGCCATAGCCGCAGGGAAGATTTTCGTCGCCTGTACCGGCCTCTTCGCGGGCAAGCCCGCTCCTACAGGGGTAACACGATCGTGGGTAGGAGCGGGCTTGCCCGCGAAAGGGCCGGTACAGGCACCCCATCAAGCCGGGGTAAGACACTCCGGCGCATCCAGCTTCGGGTCATTGACGAAATTGGCCAAGGCCCGTTCACGCAACGTCGCAGGTGGGCTGGCCAGCAGCTCGTGCAAGCGGGTAATCGGCGTGTCCGGGTCAAGCCAGGCCGCCTGCCCCGCTTCGTCGAGGATGAGCGGCCGACGCTGATTCATGGCCGCCTGAGTCACCACCGCGCAACTCAGCCAAACCTGGTCCTGCACCGGGTAGGCCTCCCACACCGCCGCAAAGTACAGCGACGCGCCCTCCCCCGGGGTCAACCAGAACGGGCGTTTGCGCACGCTGCCACGCCATTCGTAAAAGCCGTTGGCCGGCATCAGGCAGCGGCGCTGACGAAATGCATCGCGAAACATCGGCTGTTCGGCCAGCGTTTCGGCGCGGGCATGGGCAGGGGTGCGGGACAGGTCGGTGAGCCAGGCCGGGGTCAACCCCCAGCGCGCCTTGGCCAGTTGCTGCTGGCCATCAAGCTGACGCTGGATCAGCACCGACGCCCCAGGCGATATATTCCATTGGGCCGGCTGGCCGACGGGAAAGCCCGGCAGACTGGCAAGGGCCTGGGGCCAGCGAAACAGGGCATAACGTCCACACATGGGCGAATTCAGAACCTAGCAGATCAAGGTACCGGGGACATTCTCCGGTTCGTCGCCAACCAGTGGCTGGGCATCATTGTACGCATCGATCAGCAGCCGTGCGCATTCGGCCTGCTCATCAGCCGCGACGAGCCCCAGCAGGCCCTGCAAGGGCAGCTCGCCGGCGGCACCGAGCAGGTCGCGGCCTACCACGTGTACATCGATCCCCTCACTGGCAAGCATGCCCACCAGCATTTGCGCCTCGAGCAGGCTTTCCGGTTCGTAGATGCGCTGCATCAGGTGTCGTCCTCGCGGCGGACTTCAAGCATCCATTCGTCACCATGCACCTGCAGAATGCACACCACAGGCTGGCAGCACACCTGGCAATCCTCGGTATAAACCTGGTCGCCCGCAGACAGATCGACGGTAGTTTCCACACGTTCGCCACAATAAGGGCAATCATAGAAGTCGGTTTCCAGCATCGCGGCCTCCGCAGTGACTTATGCGTATAATTGCCGGTCTGTTTACAGGGTCTGTGTGCGTCCGAGCCGTTTTTCGGAGCCCGTCCCTACCTTATTACCCTAGCCGTTTCCAACAAGAGAGCATGATGGGCGAATTCGATGCCATCCGACCGTACGACGACGCTGAGGTCCCTGCCGTTCTGGCACGCCTGCTCAGCGACCCGGCATTCCTCGATATCCTCACTCACTTCCGCTTTCCGCGTGCGGCCGGTGCTCTCGGCTGGTTGCTCAAGCCCTTGATCGCACGCCGCCTGCGCAAGGAATTCGCCGGCGTTACCTGTGTCTCGACCCTGCAGGACAAAGTCGAGTACTACGTCGACCAGACCATCGATCGCGCCACCGACGGCGTCACCTACTCGGGTGTGGAACAGCTCAAGGCCGGCACCGCCTACCTGTTCCTGGCCAACCACCGTGATATCGTCATGGACCCGGCCTTCGTCAACTATGCCGTGTACCACGCCGGCCTGCCCACGCCGCGCATCGCCATTGGCGACAACTTGCTGCAAAAGCCCTTTGTCAGCGACATGATGCGCCTGAACAAAAGCTTCATCGTGCACCGTTCGATCAGCGGGCGGCGCGAAAAACTGGCTGCTTACCAACTGCTGTCGGCTTACATCAACCACTCGATCCGCAACGATGCCACCTCGATCTGGATCGCCCAGGCCGAAGGTCGGGCCAAGGACGGTGACGACCGTACCGACTCGGCGATCCTCAAAATGTTCCACATGAGCCGCAAGGACGAACCGTTCGGTGCAGTGATCCAGAGCCTGAACCTGACCCCGGTGTCGATCAGCTACGAATACGACCCGTGCGACCAGGCCAAGGCCCGCGAGCTGTACATCCGCGCCACAACCGGCACCTACAAGAAGGCGCCGGGCGAAGATGACAACAGCATTGCCAAAGGCATTACCGGCTACAAGGGCCGAGTCCACATCAACTTCGCGCCGCCGGTAACCGAGTACCACGAAGACACAAAACAGCTGGCGGCAGAGATCGACCGGCAGATTCTGGGGGGCTACCGACTGTTCCCGGTGCATTACCTGGCGTATGCGATGTGGGAGGGCAAGGACGAAGCCCTGCAGGTGCCAAGCGCCGAGAAGGTGTTCCCGGCGGATGAGCTGGCCAAGGCCAAGGAAGAATGGCAACGGCGTCTGGATGCCTGCCCGCAAGAGCAGCGGCCGTACCTGGTGTTGCAGTATGCGACGCCAGTGCGCAACCAGTATCAGGTCAGGCAGCAGGCACCTGTAGCCTGATCAGGTTTGGGGCTGCGTTGCAGCCCCGATGGTGCTCAGATCCAGGTGCTGAACCAGGACAGCAGCAGCGCCATCGCCAGGCACGAAAAGCCCAGGATGTAGAAGTATTTCGGCACCCGAAGTTCGAAAGCGTCCACTACCCCCTCGTCTACGGCCATGTACTCGCGGGTTTCGGCCTCGCGCCGCCGCGCACTGTGCAGCAGCAAACCGCCCGGGCAGGTCAGCAGCAGCGCCAGCAGGTTGATCAGCTTGGTGGGATGGGCGGCCAGGAACCCCCAGAGCACTTGCAAGGACATCACGCAACCTCGGTGTGAGCAGTGGCAAAGGCCAGCATTCTACCCAAGTCGCACCGTGGCGCCCGGCCTTGGCGACAAACTGTCATTAAATTTCATCTGTCATCCGCTCGTCATCCATACAGGCGACCCTGTCGACCTTTTGATGACCCGGAGCTTTTTCATGTTGCACGCCGAAAACCAGGACCGCCTCTACCTCGTTGCCCAGAGCGATGAACAACAGGCGCTGATCGATGGTTTTGCCATCAATGTGCAGGACCGCCAGTGGCTGGTCTACTGTGCGCTTGGCGGACATGTGCATGAGGACTTGCCTGAAGTGGATGCCGGCACCGGGTTCAGCTTGCTGGATTTCCACATAGAAGCTGCATAAATCTGTGCCGGCCAGACAACAAAAAACCCGCTGCCTGTCACTCTGGCAGCGGGTTTTCTTGCACAACCTGAAGCTTACTGACCCAGCACCTGCCCAATGCTCGGGTCCTTGAACAGGCGGGTCAGGGCATCGCTCAGCACATCACCCACCAGCTGGGTGTTGGTGTCCTGATTCGGCGCCATGCCGAAACGCTGGTCCAGCGAAGCGCCATAACGGCCGCTGTAACGGCGGCCGCCATTGATCACATCAGCGCGGAAGGTGGCGCCGATGGTGGCCTCGGTCACGTAAAGGTTGTCTTTCGGCGACTGGTACTTCAGCTCGGCCAGGGTCACGGTCAGCTGCGGTGCATTGCCGGCGTTCGGGGTCGGGGTGAAGCCGAGCAGGCGCACAGCAGCTTCAGCCTGAGCCTGCAGCTTGGGCACCACGTCATTACCGCTGACGCTGATGGTGCTGGTCTCGGGGTACATGCCACCGCGGGTACCCAGGGACTGCGAAGGCCGGCCATCAACTACCCGGACCACCACCGGCTGGCCATGACCGACCGGGGCCAGCTGGGCTTTGAGCGTGGGTTGCGGGTTGAGTTGTTGCGGACTGTGGGCACAACCGACCAGGCTAAGGCTGGCCACGGCGATCAAACCGAACAACAGACGTTGCAACATGCGCGTTTCTCCAGAAAATGCGGCAAAGGCCCACAGTATACCTAGCCAGGCACAGACCAGTCATCGGCCCGGCCCGCTTGTCACAATCGTTTCATCGCCACACCCTTATCCTTGCGCCAAGCCCTAACGCAAAGGACTCGCCGCCATGACCTCGCTCTGGACTCAGCTCTTCCAACGGCCGCGCTACAACGCTTATGCCCGCCTTGACGCTGATGGCAAATGCCTGGCGTTCAAGCAATGCAGCCAGGCACCAAGCGGCATCGACTGGGTGCAGATCAGCGAAATTCAGCTGGCCTGGCTGGGGCGCGAGCTGCCCATCGAAGCCCGGGTTTGCGCCCGCGCAAACCGCCGTTGGCACCAGCGCCTCCTCGCTGCCTGACAAACGCTGCAATAAAAACCACGAATGGCGACATTTCTGCCCGCGACATCGCTATAATCTCCCCCCGATTATAAGGACGTCTCCTGATCGGGCCCCGCATTCGCCGATTGACCCCGGCAACTTCACCGCTTCGCCCACAGAGAGCCTTCCACTCAGGTCTTGCATCGGCTGTCGTGCCTGCTTTTTCCGGCCCTTCACACTGCATGAACCTGCGGGTTGCCATCGCGCAGTCCCCTTTTGAGGTTCACGTCTCCAAAAGAGCGTGAAAAAACGGTTTTCACAACTTCACAAGAGTGTGGCGAGCAAATGAACAGTCTGGCATGTGCAAAAGCGGCAGATGTGTCCCGAACAGCCCTGAACAGGCGGCAGATGCGCTCATCCCGTATGAGTGTCTGAACCGTTCCATAACGCACGCACGACACCTTGACCATAAGTCGAATTGCCGCACCTGTGGCAAACGGCGTTCAATACACGAACCCGAAGACTGATTGGCGGTGTCCGCGGAAGTTGCAAGAACTGCGAAAAGTCGGACATGGCGACCCTGGCAAACCCAGGTCCTATGCTGTCAATTAGGTAGCTGTAGATTGTGGAGACGCGTTAAATGGCGCAGAACGAATCGGTTGATGTGGTACTGGTAGGCGCGGGCATCATGAGTGCCACCCTGGCCGTACTGCTCAAGGAGCTTGACCCGACCCTGAAGCTTGAGGTCGTCGAGGCGATGGACTCCGGGGCCGCGGAAAGCTCCAACCCCTGGAACAACGCAGGCACCGGCCACGCCGGCCTGTGCGAGCTGAACTACACGCCGCAGGCCGCCGATGGCAGCATCGACATCAAGAAGGCCGTGCACATCAACACCCAGTTCGAGGTTTCGCGCCAGTTCTGGGCCTACCTGACCAAGAAGGGCAACTTCGGCTCGGCGCGTGCCTTCATCAACCCTGTCCCGCACCTGAGTTACGTCGAGGGTGACAAGGGTGTTTCCTTCCTCAAGAAGCGCTTCGAGCTGCTCAAGCAGCACCACGCCTTCGCCGAGATGGAATACACCGAAGACAAGGCCGTGATGAACGACTGGATGCCGCTGATGATGCCTGGCCGCCCGGCCGACCAGCACATCGCCGCTACCCGCGTGGCCAAAGGCACCGACGTCAACTTCGGCGCACTGACCAACAAGCTGCTCAAGCTGCTGGGCGACTCGCCGGACGCGCAGGTCAAGTACAGCAAGAAGGTGGTCGGCCTGCGCCGTAACTGCAGCGGCTGGACCGTGAGCATCAAGGACGTCAACAGCGGCGGTAGCCGTGAAGTCGACGCCCGCTTCGTCTTCCTCGGCGCCGGCGGCGCGGCCCTGCCGCTGCTGCAGTTGTCCGGCATCCCGGAAAGCAAAGGCTTCGGCGGCTTCCCTGTCAGCGGCCAGTGGCTACGTTGCGACAACCCGGAGATCGTCAAGCAGCACCAGGCCAAGGTCTACAGCCAGGCCGCTGTCGGCGCCCCGCCGATGTCGGTGCCGCACCTGGACACCCGCGTCGTGGACGGCAAGACTTCGCTGCTGTTCGGCCCGTATGCCGGTTTCACTACCAAGTTCCTCAAGCACGGCTCGCTGATGGACCTGCCGCTGTCGGTGCGCATGGGCAACATCGGCCCGATGCTGGCCGTGGCCCGCGACAACATGGACCTGACCAAGTACCTGGTCAGCGAAGTGATGCAGTCGATGGAGCAGCGCCTGGAAGCCCTGCGTCGTTTCTATCCGCAGGCCAAGGCCGAGGACTGGCGCCTGGAAGTGGCGGGTCAGCGCGTGCAGATCATCAAGAAAGACCCGAAAAAAGGCGGCGTGCTGCAGTTCGGTACCGAGCTGGTCTCGGCCCAGGACGGCAGCCTGGCAGCACTGCTCGGCGCATCGCCAGGTGCCTCGGTAACCGTATCGATCATGCTGGAACTGATCGAGCGCTGCTTCCCCGAGCAGGCCAAGGGCGCCTGGGCTGCCAAGCTCAAGGAAATCTTCCCGGCTCGCGAGAAGACCCTGGCAACCGATGCTGCGCTGTACCACAAGATCAGTGCCGATAACGACGCGGCGCTGGATCTGGCAGAGAGCAGCCCGGCGGCCAAGCATTACGCCTGAACCGCCCGCTAACGAAAAAACGCCCCTCGGGGCGTTTTTTTGTGCCTGGCGCTTGATCAGCCTGTACCGGCCTCTTCGCGGGCATGCCCGCTCCCACAGGTTCGGTAATGCCCGCAGGTGCGACGCGACTCCTGTGGGAGCGGGCGCGCCCGCGAAGAGGCCGGCACTGGCTACAGATCAGCCGCGGGCTTTATCGATGATCTCGATGTACTCAGGGGCATTGCGCTGGTCGGCAATCTGCTCGACGAAGGTCTTGCCGTGCTCGTCCTTGCCATCCAGGTCCAGGCCAGCTTCGACGAAGAAGCCTACAAAGCGCTCGAAGTCGTCCACGCGCAGGCCACGGTAAGCCTTGACCAGCTTGTGCAGCGACGGCGAAGTCACACCATCGGCCGGCTCGAACTGAAGGAACGACTTGATGTAGTCGTCGCTGATTTCGTCACCGATTACCTGTTTCTTGTCTTTACGCATTGCCGACTCCAACTGGACCATCACGGAATTTCGAAGGCCGGCAGTTTACCCCCCGCAGGCTTCGCGCCTCAACGCGTACGTACCGTCCCGGTGTGCAAGTCGGCCCAGATGTGGCCGTTGCCGTAAGTCAGAAACTGCACGTACAGGGTTTCGTTACGCAGCAGGTCCATGACCACCCGGTAGTTGCTCACCGGGTAGTTCAGGCTCAAGGTGCGGTTTTTAGCGTCATACACAGGCTTTTTCAGGCTTTTGGCCGCTTCACCATCGAACGTCAGCAGCACCTGGGCAATGGTCGCACCCTTGCTCAGCGGCTTGCCCTTCAGGCGCACCTGCAACGACGATGTGATCGGGATCGGCTGCTGATCGGACTGGCGCTGGGCCCCTACAACCACCGAATAGTCAGTCACTTGCAGCAATTGCTGGCTGGTCGGTGCTTCCTGGCGCAGGGACTGGTCATCAGGAGGCAGGAACTGACTGTGCAGCGGTGCGGCAGCGAGCGGCAGGCTAACCACCAGCAGGAGGGGAAGAATCGCACGCATGTGAGGCTCCTTGTATGAAGGAGCACTCTAGCACGCCGGGTACAGGCGATATCAATCGAACTGCGCGCGCATCCAAGCCTGGTAATCGGCCACGCCGGCTTCACCCTCGCGCGGCGCCCAGTGTGCGTGCTCGCCCTCGCCCACTGGTCGGTATGGCCCAGCCTTGCACTCGAACAGAATACTGTCCGGCTCCAGCACCACCAAGCCATGGTAGGTACCAGGCGCAAGATCCACACCCAGACAGTCGCCACCGGCCTGCAGCACCCGCTTGTCAGTCACCGCGCCTTGTTCATCGAAGATCAACAGGCCAAAACGCCCCTTGAGCGCTATCAAGGTTTCAGCCTTGTCGGCGCTCAAATGGCGATGCGGCGGAATGTAGGTGCTCGGTTGCAGCCCGACAGCCATGCGGTGGCAGGGCTCTTCCATATCGTGAAAGTTATGGTGCTGCCGCCCGCGCGGGTTGGCAGCGGCCTTTTCGGCCAGCCCGGCGAACAGCGATTGGTCGATGAACGCAGGCTGGCGCACGGTTACAGCCCCTTTACGGCGAAGATGCCGTTAGCGTTGCGCCAGTAACCTTTGTAGTCCATGCCGTAACCGAAGATATAGCGATCGACACAAGGCAGGCCCACATAGTTGGCCTTGAGGTCAGGGCTTGCCTTGCGGTCGTGGTCCTTGTCGATCAGCACAACGGTGTACACCGAGCGGGCGCCGGCATGCTTGCAAAACTCGATGATGGCGCTGAGGGTGTGGCCTTCGTCGAGGATATCGTCAACGATCAACACGTCACGGTCGATGAACGACACTTCCGGCTTGGCCTTCCAGAAAAGCTCGCCACCGCTGGTCTGGTTGCGGTAGCGGGTAGCGTGCAGGTACGAGGCTTCCAGCGGGAACTGCAGGTGGGTCAGCAGTTTGCCGGAGAAGATGAGGCCACCATTCATCACGCAGAACACAACCGGGTTCTTGTCGTGCAGGTCCTTGCAGATCTGCTCGCCCACTTTGGCGATGGCCGCTTCGACTTCGGCTTCGGTGTACAGGCAGTCAGCTTCATGCATGACTTGACGGATATGCTCGAGATCGGCGGACATGGCGCGCTCCGGGGGGCATTTTGGAAAAGCGGGCAAAGGTACGCATCCGCTCGTCACAGATCAAGCATTTATGGACTAACGTCCAGAATGACCAGACGACAGCACAGGCTGAATAGATTAATCTAGCGCGGTTTTTTTGCCCGCCTTTCGGAGCCCTCCCCTATGCCCACTCGTGAGATCCGCCATCCGCTGATCCGCCACAAGCTTGGCCTGATGCGCCGTGCCGATATCAGCACCAAAAATTTTCGCGAACTCGCCCAGGAAGTCGGCGCGCTCCTGACGTATGAAGCCACTCAGGACCTGCCCCTCGAAACCTACGAGATCGACGGCTGGTGTGGCAAGGTCTCGGTTGAAAAAATCGCCGGCAAGAAGATCACCGTAGTACCGATCCTGCGCGCCGGCATCGGCATGCTCGACGGCGTGCTCAGCCTGATCCCGGGTGCCAAGGTCAGCGCCGTCGGCGTTGCCCGAAACGAAGAAACGCTCGAAGCCCACACCTATCTGGAAAAGCTCGCGCCGGACATCAACCAGCGCCTGGCCCTGATCATCGACCCGATGCTGGCCACCGGCGGCTCGATGGTTGCCACCATCGACCTGCTGAAAAAGGCCGGCTGCAAAGAGATTCGCGCCATGGTGCTGGTCGCCGCACCAGAAGGCATCGAGGTGGTGGAAAAAGCCCACCCGGACGTGAAGATCTACACCGCCTCGATCGACCAGCGCCTGAACGAGCACGGCTACATCGTGCCAGGCCTGGGTGATGCCGGTGACAAGATCTTCGGCACCAAGCAAAAGGACGCCTGACCATGCAGGACGGCTTCAACGACCCGCTCTGGCGCCAGGTCGTTTCGGGCGCGCAGATGCTCTTCGTGGCATTCGGCGCGCTGGTGCTGATGCCCCTGATCACCGGCCTCGACCCGAACGTCGCGCTGTTCACCGCCGGCATCGGCACCCTGCTATTCCAGCTGGTCACCGGTCGTCAGGTACCGGTGTTCCTGGCCTCGAGCTTTGCCTTCATCACGCCGATCATTCTTGCCAAAGGCCAGTTCGGCCTTGCCGAGACCATGGGTGGCGTAATGGCTGCCGGCTTCGTGTACACCTTCATGGGGCTGATGGTAAAAATCAAAGGCACCGGTTTCATCGACCGCATGCTGCCGCCGGTGGTGATCGGCCCGGTGATCATCTCCATCGGCCTGGCCATGGCACCGATCGCCGCCAACATGGCAATGGGCAAAGGTGGGGACGGTACGGCACTGATGCCTTACAAGACGGCCATGCTGATCTCGATGCCAGCGCTGCTGACAACCTTGATCGTTGCCGTATTCGGCAAGGGCATTTTCCGCCTGGTACCCATCATCTCCGGCGTGCTGGTGGGCTTTGCCCTGTCGTTCGCTTTTGGGGTGGTCGATACCGCCAGGATCGCTGCTGCACCGTGGCTGGAAATTCCCAATTTCACCGCCCCTGCGTTCAACTGGCAGGCCATTCTGTTCATCGTCCCGGTTGCGCTGGCGCCGGCGATCGAGCATATCGGCGGGGTGATCGCAGTGGGCAGCGTGACCGGCCGTGACTACCTGAAAAAGCCTGGCCTGCACCGGACGTTGCTGGGCGACGGCCTGGCTACCACTGCAGCCGGCCTGTTCGGCGGCCCGCCCAACACCACCTACGCCGAAGTGACCGGCGCGGTGATGCTGACCAAGAACTACAACCCGAAGATCATGACCTGGGCGGCGGTCTTCGCCATTACCCTGGCATTCATCGGCAAGTTCGGCGCGCTGCTGCAGAGCATCCCGGTGCCGGTGATGGGCGGCATTCTGTGCCTGCTGTTCGGCTCGATCGCAGCGGTGGGCATGAACACCATGATCCGCCACAAGATTGACCTGGGTGAGGCACGCAACCTGGTGATCGTCTCGGTGACACTGGTGTTCGGTATCGGCGGCGTGCTGATCGGCAGCGGTGACGGCCCGGATGACTGGGGCCTGAAGGGCATCGCCCTGTGCGCCATTGTGGCTATTGCGCTGAACCTGATTCTGCCGGGTAATGACAGCTGGAAGCACAAGAAGCTGGATGTATAACCGGTCGGAAGGGGCCGCAAAGCGGCCCCTTCGATTCAGGCCTTCTCACACATATCAGCCAACACCCTCACCCACTCCGGGTGATCATTCAGGCACGGCACCAGCACCAGCTCCTGGCCGCCCGCCTCGACAAACTGCTCGCTGCCACGCATCCCTATCTCTTCCAGCGTCTCGATGCAATCCGCCACAAACGCCGGGCACATCACCAGCAGCTTCTTCACACCAGCCTTGGCCAACTCATCCAGCCGCGTCTCGGTGTAGGGTTCGATCCACTTGTCCCGGCCCAGCCGCGACTGGAACGATACCGACCATTTGCCATCCGGTATGCCCATGCTCTGCGCAAAGGCTTTGGCAGTAGCCAGGCATTGCCCGCGATAGCAAACCGAACGTACTTCGGCGGTTGCACCGTGGCAGCAATCGGCAGCGCGCAGGTCGTGCTTGACCCCCTTCGGAAACAGTTTCTTCAGGTGCCGTTCCGGCAAACCATGGAAGCTCAGCAGCAGGTGGTCGTAACCCTGCTCCAGGTATGGCCGGGCGCTGGCTGCCAGCGCCTCGATGTAAGCCGGGTGCTCGTAGAACGGCTGCAGCACGCGCATCTGCAACGGTAACTGGCGCTCGCTGACCGTCTGTTTTGCCTGCTCGATCACAGTGGTCACCGTGCTGTCGGCGAACTGTGGATAAAGCGGTGCCAAAGTCACCTTGCGCACACCTTGGGCGGCCAGCCGCGCCAACACATCAGGCAAGGCCGGCTGGCCGTAGCGCATGGCGATTTCCACCGGGCCATGGGGCCAGTGCTCGGCCATCGCTGCCTGCAGGCGACGGGTCAGCACAACCAGAGGCGAGCCCTCCTCCCACCAGATCGAAGCGTAGGCATGTGCCGACTGCTCCGGGCGCTTGATCAGGACCAGCGACACCAGCAAGCGCCGCACCGGCCACGGCAGGTCGATCACGTACGGGTCCATGAGGAACTGGTTGAGGTAGCGGCGCACATCGGCCACCGAGGTGGAGGCCGGGGAACCCAGGTTGACCAGCAGCAGGGCGTGATCGGTCATGCAGCGTCCTATGTCAGAGGCGACTGGACAGGTTGTCCAGCGCCGATTGCAGATCGTTGAAGCGGAAGGTGAAGCCGGCTTCCAGCAAGCGTACCGGGCGCGCCCGCTGGCCTCCCAGCAGCAAGGTGGACATCTCGCCAAGCCCGGCCTTGAGCAGCAATGCCGGCACTGGCAACAGCGCCGGCCGATGCAGGGCGCGGCCCAGTCGTCTGGCAAACTCACGGTTACGCACAGGCTCCGGCGCGCAGGCATTATAAGGACCGCTGGCATCCTTGTGCTGCAAGAGAAAATCAATCAGGGCGACCTGGTCGTCTATATGAACCCAGGGCATCCACTGCCGCCCATTGCCCAAAGGCCCGCCCAGCCCCAGCTTGAAGGGCATGCGCAGGCGCGACAAAAAGCCGCCATCGCTGGCCAGCACCAGGCCGGTACGGACCAGTACCACGCGTATCCCCTGCGCTTGCGAACGCTGGGCGGTCTCTTCCCAGGCAATACACAACTGGCTGGCGAAATCTTCACGCACCGGGGGGGAAGCCTCGGTCAGTTCGCGTTCGCCACCGTCTCCGTACCAACCTACCGCAGAGCCGGAGATCAACACGTCCGGGCGCTGCTCACGGGTGCCCAACCAAGCCAGCAATTGCTCGGTAAGGGTGACACGGCTGGCCCACAGCACGCTGCGCCGGGCGGCCGTCCAGGGCCTGTCGGCAATCGGCGCACCGGCAAGGTTGACCACCGCATCAAGATGATCGTCGGCCTCCAGCTGCTCCAGGCGCGCGATACCACGCACCCCGCTACCACAGATTTTCGCCACCTGTTCAGGACGCCTGCTCCAAACCGTAAGCCGATGCCCTTGGCCCAGCCAGTACTGGCACAGATGCTTGCCAATCAAACCGGTGCCACCTGTCAGCAATATATGCATGGCTGTGTCCTCGCAGAATGCGTCGGTGGTCTATTTTTAACAGCAAGGCACTTTTTTGACCCGACGCTCTCGGATAAACATAGGCCAACCTGCCGCCAACACGGAATAACCTTATACATAATTTTGGCATTGTACAGGTTTGCCTGACAGCGTAGTCTGCTCACAGCAAGGTTTGAAGAGGCCATCATGACAGTACCTATCGCCATCATCGGGGCCGGCATCGCCGGTTTGTCAGCCGCCCAGGCCTTGCAGAAGGCCGGGCAATCCGTGCACTTGTTCGACAAAGGCCACGGCAGTGGCGGGCGCATGGCCAGCAAGCGCAGCGAAGCCGGCGCGCTCGACCTGGGGGCACAGTACTTCACTGCCCGTGACCGACGCTTCGTCGATCAGGTGCAGCAATGGGTCGCCGCCGGCTGGGCCGAGCAGTGGAAGCCTCAACTGTACAACTACCGTGATGGCGAACTTACCCCCTCCCCCGACGAGCAGACGCGCTGGGTGGGCGTGCCACGCATGAGCGCCATTACCCGCGGCTTGCTCAAGGACGTCACCGTCAATTTCGGCTGCCGCATAGCGGAAGTGTTTCGCGGCAAGCAGTACTGGCACCTGCAAGACACCGAAGGTTGCAGCCACGGCCCCTACAGCCGTGTGGTCATTGCCGTCCCGGCACCGCAGGCCACGCCACTTCTGGCCGCCACACCGAAGCTGGCAGCCGTGGCCGCTGGCGTGCAAATGGAACCTACCTGGGCCGTCGCCCTTGCCTTCGAGACACCGCTGGATACACCAATGCAAGGCTGCTTCGTGCAGGACAACCCGCTGGACTGGCTGGCCCGCAATCGCAGCAAACCTGGCCGCGACGAGCACCTGGACACCTGGGTACTGCACGCAACGTCAGACTGGAGCCGGCAACACATCGACCTGCCCAAGGACGAAGTGATCGAACAGCTGTGGGGCGAATTCGCCGAACTGGTCGGCTGCGTGGTACCACCGCCCACCTTCGCCCTGGCCCACCGCTGGCTCTATGCCCGCCCCAGTAGCAACCATGAGTGGGGCGCACTGGCCGATGCTGACCAAGGCTTGTACGCCTGTGGGGACTGGTGCCTGTCCGGCCGCGTCGAGGGCGCATGGCTCAGTGGCCAGGAAGCAGCGCGGCGCTTGCTCGAACACCTTGAGTGATGCCGAACTATACAAAAATACTAGTTTGCATAACTTCAGCGCTGTGCTGAAATAAACCTGTACAAGTTTCGAGTCACGTACAGGTTTATTTTCGGAGGCAGCCATGCACGACCCTTCCGCCCACAGCAAGCCGCGTATCGCCATCAGCGCCTGCCTGACCGGGCACAGCGTGCGCTACAACGGCGGCCACAAGGCCTCCGACCTGTGCCGTAAACAGCTGGAACAGCACTTCGACTGGCTACCCGTGTGTCCGGAAGTGGCAATCGGCCTGGGTGTCCCGCGCGACCCGATTCGCCTGGTCGGCAACCCCGAGCAACCCGAAGTGGTCGGCACCCGCGACCCTGGCAAGGACCTTACAGACCCGCTGCGCACCTATGGCGAGCAGATGGCCAACGAGCTTGACGACATCTGCGGCTACATCTTCATGCAGAAGTCACCTTCATGCGGCCTGGAACGGGTAAAGGTTTATCAGGACAACGGCCACCCGGCCGTGCATGGCGGCCGTGGCGTCTATGCCCAGGCTTTCTGCGCATTGCGCCCGGACCTGCCAGTAGAAGAAGAAGGCCGCCTGCATGACCCCGTGCTGCGCGAGAACTTCATAAGCCGCGTTTACGCCTACGCCGACTGGCAGCGCCTGCTGGCCGAGGGCCTGAACCGTGGCGCGCTGGTGCGCTTTCATTCGCGCTACAAGTATTTGCTGATGGCCAACAACCCCCAGGCCTATCGCACGCTCGGCCGCCTGCTTGGCAGCATGAGCAAGGCTGATGAACCACAGACCATCGGCCCGCGCTATTTCAGCCAGCTGATGCAGGCCCTGCGCCGCTGCGCCAGCCGCGGCACCCACAGTAACGTGCTGCAGCACCTGAGCGGCTACTTCAAGGATGCCCTGACACAGCAGGACAAGGCCGAGTTGCAGGCAGTCATCGGCCAATACCAACAAGGCGTGGTACCTCTGGTAGTGCCACTGACCCTGCTCAAACATCATTTGCGCAAGCACCCAGACCCCTACCTGCAGCAACAAGCCTACCTGCAGCCTCACCCCGAGAGCCTGGGCTTGCGCAATGCGGTCTGAGGACTTGCTGCCCATTGGCGAACTTGCCCGTCGCACTGGCGTCAACCCGGTCACCCTGCGCGCCTGGGAGCGCCGGTACGGGTTGCTCAAGCCACAGCGCACCGCCAAGGGGCATCGCCTGTACCCACTTGAGCAGGTCGAACGCGTCGAGTCCGTCCTGGCCTGGCTGCAGCGTGGCGCGTCGGTCGGCCAAGTCCGCGAGTTGCTCGACAAACCCGCCAGCACCCCACCGAAGGGTGACTGGCAAGCCCGGCAACTCCAGCTGATCGAAGCCATCGCCGGCCTTTCACAGCGCGCCCTCGACCAGCAACTCAACCAGGCCATGGCGCTGTACCCGGCAGTCACCCTGTGCGAGCAATTGCTGCTGCCGCTACTCGACATGCTCGACCTGCGCTGGCGCAATTACTTCAACGCTCGGCTGGAGCAGGTGTTTTTTCACAGCTGGCTGCGCAGCAAGCTCGGTGCCCGCGTGTACCACGACAACCAGCTGCTGCAAGGGCCTGCCGTGTTGCTGGCCGAAGACTGCGAACGCACCTTCAGCCCGGACTTATGGTTGTGCGCCTGGCTACTCACCAGCAATGGCTTCCCGGTCGAGGTGCTCGAGCAGCCTGTCGCAGGCCCGCAATTGCTAAGCGCCGTCAACGCGCTCAAACCACGCGCCTTACTCCTGCACCTGGGGCCACGCATCGACGACAAGGCGTTGCTGCGCACCCTGCAAGGCTTGCCGATCCCCAAGCTGCTGGGCGGTGCCACGCTGGCGCTGCATGAAGCCCGCTTGAAGGCTTTTGAGCTACCCGACCTTTTCCTGTTCGACACCCCGCAGGCGGCATTGCGCGTGCTTCAAGCCCATGATCGACAGCCTGTAGAGATAAATACCCCATGCACCTGACCTGGCTGCGCAGCGACCTGCGTATCGATGACAACACTGCACTCAGCGCCTCTACCGAACGCGGCCCGACCATCGCCCTGTGGCTGGTCAGCCCCGGACAATGGCAAGCCCATGACGATGCCGACTGCAAAGTCGACTTCTGGCTGCGTAACCTGCATGACCTGCGCCAATCACTGGAAAAGCTGAACATCCCCCTGCTGATCCGCACAATCGATACCTGGGACCAGGCGCCACAGGCGGTGCTCGATATCTGCCGCCAACATCAGGTGCAAAGCGTGCACTGGAACGAGGAGTACGGCATCAATGAGCAGCGCCGGGATGATGCCACCCGGGCATTGCTGGAAAAGTCGGCCATCCAGGCGCACAGCTACCTCGACCAACTATTCTTCCGTCCGGGCACCGTACTGACTCGCAGTGGCGATTACTTCCAGGTGTTCAGCCAGTTCAAGAAAACCTGCCTGGAGCATCTGCACCGCAGCCTGCCGTCCCTGGCACGGCGGGTGAAGCGCCAGGCCCCGCTGAACATCGGCAGCGACCCGATCCCGCAACATGTCGAGGGCTTCGGAAAAACCACGCACACACTGCGCGACCACTGGCCAGCCGGTGAAGCTGAGGCACAGTCCCGCCTGTCACGCTTCCTGGACGAAACCATCGACGACTACCACCACCTGCGCGACTTGCCTGCCAAGCCCGGTACCAGCCAGCTTTCCCCCTACCTGGCCGCCGGCGTGATTTCGCCCCGCCAATGCTTGCACGGCGCACTGGCCGGCAACCGGGGCGAGTTCGACAGTGGCAGCACAGGCGTGCAGACCTGGATCAATGAGCTACTCTGGCGTGAGTTCTACAAGCACATCCTCAGCGGTTATCCACAGGTCTCGCGCCACCGCGCCTTCCGCGCCCAGACCGAAGCCCTGCCCTGGCGTGACGCCCCGGCAGACCTGGAGGCCTGGGAGCAGGGCCGCACCGGCTTCCCGATCATCGATGCCGCCATGCGCCAGCTGCTGCACACCGGGTGGATGCACAACCGCTTGCGCATGGTCGTGGCCATGTTCCTCAGCAAGAACCTGCTGATTGACTGGCGCAAGGGCGAGCGGCACTTCATGCGCCACCTGATAGACGGCGACCTGGCCGCCAACAACGGGGGTTGGCAGTGGAGTGCGTCCACCGGCACCGACGCAGTGCCCTATTTCCGTATCTTCAACCCGGTTTCACAGTCGCAGCGCTTCGATCCACAGGGTCAGTTCATTCGCCACTGGGTACCGGAACTACAGGAGCTCGATGAAAAAGCCATCCATCAACCCATTAAACCGACGGACCTTTTCGGTAATACTTCGTACCTAAGTCCAATCGTAGATCTCAGCAGCAGTCGCCAGCGGGCCCTGGAAGCGTTCAAAGGGCTGCCACGCCGGCAGAATCAGGGGATAACGTCTTGATTAACTCGCGTAGTTTCTGGGTTACAGGCGCAAGCAACGGACTTGGCTTGGCTTTGGTGGAGCGGATGCTCGATGAAGGACATCGCGTTGCCGCGAGTGGCAAGGATAGCGATGCACTGGATGATTTGGGGACACGCTACGGCAGCCAATTGTTGCGTTTGCCGTGGCAGTTGCAGGAAGAACAACACGTCACCCATGCGTGCCAACAAATCTGCCATGCCTGGTGTTCGCTGGACGGGCTGATCCTCAACACCGGCACCACCGATTACCTGCCAGACAATGTCAGTGACAGTGAGCTGATCGAAGCAATCGTCACCACCAACCAGCTGGCCGCAGAGCATTGCCTGAGCAAAGCGCTGCCATTGCTGGCAAAGGGGCAGTCGCCCCAGGTGATGGGGCTTTTCAACCGCTATTCGGCGTTGCAGCTGTTTGCACCGACACAGGTGACTGCGGGCTGGAACAACTTGCCGCAATGGCTGCGTGAGCAGCGCAAGGCCCTTGAGGACCAAGGGATAGCACTGACCATCGTAGGGCCACAATCGTTGAAGGTTACGGTAACGTCGACACAGGCGATACCGGAGGCGTGGACGCCCGGCAGTGCCGCAGAGGAGTTGCTGCGCCGGTGGCCTCAGAGGGAACCCGAACTGGTCCTGGAGACGCTGGACCTCAGTAGCCTGTGGCCGCTGGCGCGTTGACCGCTGAAATCAGCATTACCTTCTTCGCGGGCAAGCCCGCTCCCGCAGATTACCCAGACCTTTAATGCTGTGGTATTCCGGCAGGAGCGGGCATTGCCCGCGAATGCAGGTGAACTCAGAGCGCCATTCTGTAATGCAGGCTGTAGCTTTCTACACCATCGTTGGGCTCTTTGATGCCGGCGTTGGAATAGTGAATCGCCCGCACCCCAATCTCATGCCCGCCGGCAAAGCGCAAACCAAAACCAATGCGGTCCTCGAACTGGAACGCCGAACCCAGCTCGTTGCTTTCCAGTTCGGTGCTGGAGAACGCCGCCACCCCGATGCCGGCTTCGATGTAAGGCTTCACCGACTCCCCGGCAAACTCATAGACGAACACCGGCGCGAAGGACAGGCTGTGATTGCTCGCGGTCTCGTCGCCATCCCAGTAGGTGTAGGCCCCATCCCAATAGCCGGTCAGCCGACCAACGCTGGTCTGCCACCAACTCGCGTCCCAATTCGATTGCAGCCCTAGCCGGTAGACCATTGTCGAATCGCCAGTCTGCCCCACCGAGAACGAAACATCGGCAGCTTGTGCCGACATCGCTTGCCCCAAAACAAAGGCAGCAGTCGCTGCCAAGCCGAGCAGTTTCCTCATAAGAAACATCCTTCTTTCTGATGCTGTTGTTAGTGTCCGCCTCATCTCAGGCAAAGCGGTAGAAAGCAGAAGTGGAACGATAGTTCAGCCTTTTTTCACGTTTTTTTCACAACGCAAAGCTTTGCACATCGTCAGACTTATGCCACAGCACAGGTAGGATTTTTCTTAAGGCTTCTGGGTCAGCGCTTGTCCAGAAGCGTGCAGCGCCGGCCGGGCCTTCGGCCAATAGATCATTGGCACCCAGCAGCCGTCGCAACTGACGCGCCACGGCCGCGCCGGTGTCGATGATGGCCACGTCATCCGGCACCATGCCGGCCAGCAATGGGCGAAGGAAAGGGTAATGGGTGCAGCCGAGGATCAGCGTGTCGCAACCTGCTGCCAGCAGCGGCTGCACGTAACCTTGCAGCATCTGGCGCAACGCCGGACTTGCAAGGTCACCGGTTTCGATCAGTTCGACCAGCCCCGGGCAAGGCTGGGTAATAACCTGTACGTCGTTGGCGAAGCGGTCGAGCAAGGCTGCGAACTTGGCACTCTGCAGGGTACCGGTGGTGGCCAGCACACCGACCACGCCCGAGCGGGTGGCTGCCGCTGCAGGCTTGACGGCCGGTTCCATGCCCACCAACGGCCAGGTCGGATACAACTCACGCAGGTCGGCCACTGCCGCCACCGTGGCGGTGTTGCAGGCCAACACCATGGCCTTTGCGCCTTGCTCATGGAAGAACCCGGCAATGTGCCGGCAGCGCTCGCGGATATAGTCCGGCGACTTCTCACCGTAGGGTATATGCCCGCAATCGCCCACATACAGCAACGTTTCGTTAGGCAGCAGGCGCTGGATCTCGGCCAGCACCGACAAACCGCCAACCCCCGAGTCCATGACGCCGATCGGCGCCGAGCGCTCAGCCATCGCGCTTACCACAGACCGTGCAAGCCGGGTCGCGCTTGACACGAAGCTCGCGGATACGGGTGCCGAGGGCATCGATCAACAGCAAGCGGCCGACCAACGGCTCACCGAAGCCAGCCAGCAGTTTCATCGCCTCCAGCGCCTGCAGGCTTCCCACCAGCCCCACCAGCGGGCCAATGACGCCTGCTTCGCTGCAGGTCAGTTCAGCTTCGCTACCATGCCCGTACAGGCAGTGATAGCACGGGCTGTAGTCACGCCGCGGGTCGAACACCGACAGCTGACCTTCCAGACGGATTGCTGCTCCGCTGACCAGCGGCTTGCCGGCGGCGACACAGGCAGCGTTGACCGCCTCGCGGGTAGAGAAATTGTCGGAGCAGTCCAGCACCAGGTCGACCGCCGCCACCGCAGCCACCAGCGAGTCCTCGTCCAGTGCCTGGCGGTGAGCAACCAGGCTGACTTCCGGGTTGATTGCCTGCAAGCGCTGCAAGGCCGAGTCGACCTTGCTCATGCCAACGCTGGCACTGTCGTGGATGACCTGGCGTTGCAGGTTGGTCAGGTCAACGGTGTCGAAGTCGGCCAGGTGCAGCTCACCCACGCCAGCGGCGGCCAGGTACAGGGCGACTGGCGAGCCCAGGCCACCCAGCCCGATGATCAGCGCTTTGCTCTGCTTGAGCCGCAGCTGGCCATCGATGTCGATCTGGGCCAGCAGCACTTGGCGGCTGTAACGCAGCAGTTCCTGATCACTCAGCATGGCAGTCGCCCCAGGGTAATGCGTTCATGGCCGCCCAGGTCCGTGCGGCTGGCCACCTCGATAAAGCCATGTTCAGCCAGCAGAGCGCGTACCGCTGCCGCCTGATCGTAGCCATGTTCCAGCAGTAGCCAACCACCTGGCAACAAGTGCGCGGGGGCCTGGGCGGCGATCACGCGAAGGTCGTCCAGGCCATCGGCACCGGCCACCAGGGCACTGCTGGGTTCGAAACGCACGTCGCCGGCCACCAGGTGCGGGTCTTCAGCGGCAATGTAGGGAGGGTTGCTGACAATGAGGTCGAAACGCTCCCCGGCCAGGCTGTCGAACCAGTGGCTTAGCCGTACCCGAGCGTTGGCCAGGCCCAACCGCTGGCGGTTGCGCTCGGCGAGGGCAGCAGCCTCCTCCACCCGGTCAACCGCTGTCACCTGCCACGCCGGGCGCTCGCTGGCCAGCGCCAGAGCGATGGCACCCGTACCGGTACCCAGGTCGAGGACCTTGGCTGGCGAAGCGGGTTGCAGTTCAAGCGCCGTCTCGACCAGCAGTTCGGTATCCGGCCGCGGGATCAGGGTATGCGGCGCGACCTCCAGGTCGATCTTCCAGAAGCCCTGCAGCCCAAGGATATAGGCCACTGGCTCGCCGCCACGGCGGCGCTTCAGGTAGCCGGCATAGGTCTCGGCATCTTCGCTGCTGACGATACGCTCGGGCCAGGTATGCAGGTAGCTGCGCGATTTACCGATGGCCGCAGCCAGCAGCAGTTCGGCATCCAGGCGCTCAGTGGGCGATTCAGGCAACTGCGCGTTGCGCAACAGGCTGGCGATGACAGTCATCAGTCCCCCAAGGCGGCCAGTTGATCGGCCTGGTATTCGGCCAGCAGCGGTTCGATCACCGCGTCTACGCCACCGCTGAGGATGTCGTCCAGCGAGTACAAGGTCAGGTTGATGCGGTGATCGGTCACCCGCCCCTGTGGATAATTGTAGGTGCGGATGCGCTCGGAGCGGTCACCGGAACCCACCAACAGCTTGCGCTCACTGGCAATGGCGTTCTGCGCGGCACTGGTCTGCATGTCGTTCAGCTTGGCCGACAGCCAGGACATGGCGCGAGCACGGTTCTTGTGCTGCGAGCGCTCCTCCTGGCATTCGACCACGATACCGGTGGGCAAGTGAGTGATACGGATCGCCGAATCGGTCTTGTTGACGTGCTGGCCGCCGGCACCGGAGGCACGGTAGGTATCCACGCGCAAGTCGGCCGGGTTGATTTCGATGGCGGCCTGCTCGTCCGGCTCGGGGAGCACCGCCACCGTGCACGCGGAAGTGTGGACACGGCCTTGGGACTCGGTCTCGGGCACACGCTGAACCCGGTGTGCACCGGACTCGAACTTGAGCTTGCCGTAGACATTCTCACCCTCGACGCGGGCAATGATTTCCTTGTAGCCGCCGTGCTCGCCTTCGTTCTCGGACAAGATCTCCAGGCGCCAGCCGCGCTTTTCGGCGTAGCGCGAATACATGCGGAACAGGTCACCAGAGAAGATGGCTGCCTCGTCGCCACCCGTACCGGCGCGGATTTCGAGAAACACGTTACGACCGTCGTTGGGGTCTTTAGGCAGCAGCATGCGTTGCAGCTGCGCCTCCAGGGTCAACAGTTGCTCCTTGGCTTCACGCACCTCTTCCACGGCCATTTCACGCAGGTCCGGGTCACTGTCCTTGAGCAGCGCCTGGGCGCCTTCGAGGTCGTCCTGGACTTTGCGCCACTCTTTATAAGCAGCGTAGACCGGCTCTACCTCGGCATACTCGCGGGAGTAGGCGCGAAAACGCGTCTGGTCGGAAATAACCTCGGCGTCACCGAGCAGGGCGGTGAGTTCTTCGAAACGGTCCTGGAGGATTTCCAGTTTGTTCAGCAGCGACGCTTTCATTGCGGGGATTTGTCCGTGGAGCCCTCATTGAGGGCAAAGAGTTCCTGGGCCATGGCCAGCGCATCGAGGCGGCCCTCGGCCGAGAGCTTTTTCAGCTGCACGCTGGGCGCATGCAGGAGTTTGTTGGTCAGGCCCCGGGCCAGCTGGGCCAGCACGTCTTCGGGGTTGCCGCCATTGGCCAGCAGGCGCAGGGCCTTTTGCAGTTCTTCGTCGCGAAGGCGCTCACTTTGCTGGCGATAGGCCCTGAGCACGTCCACTGCAGCCAGTTCGCGCAGGCGCAGCATGAAGTCTTCGGCGCCCACGGATACCAGCTCTTCGGCCGCCTGAGCCGCACCCTGGCGGCTCTTGAGGTTTTCTGCCACTACATCGTGCAGGTCGTCGACGGTGTACAGGTAGACATCGTCCAGCTCGCCTACTTCGGTTTCGATATCGCGAGGTACAGCGATGTCGACCATGAAAATCGGCTTGTGTCGGCGCTGTTTCAGAGCACTCTCGACCGCGCCTTTACCCAGGATCGGCAACTGACTGGCGGTGGAACTGATCACGATGTCACTGTTGGCCAGTTCCTGTGGGATGTCTGCCAGCAGCACGGCATGCGCACCGAACTGCTCGGCCAGGATGCTGGCACGCTCCAGGGTGCGGTTGGCCACCACGATACGGCGTACGCCCTGCTCGTGCAGGTGGCGGGCGACCAGGGTGATGGTTTCGCCGGCACCGATCAGCAGGGCCTGGCTGCGGCCCAGGTCGGCGAAAATCTGTTTGGCCAGGCTGACCGCGGCGAACGCAACCGAAACCGGGTTTTCACCGATGGCCGTATCGGTACGCACCTGCTTGGCGGCGCTGAAGGTGGCCTGGAACAGGCGCCCGAGCAACGGCCCGACGGTACCGGCTTCGCGGGCCACGGCGTAGGCGGACTTCATCTGGCCCAGGATTTGAGGCTCGCCCAGAACCAGCGAGTCCAGGCCTGAGGCCACGCGCATCATGTGCTTCACGGCGTCGTGCTCTTCATGCACGTAGGCGCTGGCGCGCAGCTCGTCGATGCTGAGGCGGTGATAGTCGGCCAGCCACTGCAGCACGGCGTCGGCGGACAGGTGGTCCTGCTCTATATAGAGTTCACTGCGGTTGCAGGTCGACAGGATCGCCGCCTCGCGGCTGGACGTCAGTCTGCAGAGCTGCTGCAGGGCGTCTACCAGCTGCTCTGGGGTAAACGCCACGCGCTCGCGTACGTCTACCGAGGCAGTCTTATGGTTGATACCAAGTGCAAGAAAGGCCATGCAAGGTCGCTGGTTGTGACGGGAAGCCGATAATTGTCCTCTTTCGCAGGTTTTTGGACAACCACCGTTCGCTATTGTGCTGATAGTCCTGCGGCTATCGCCTTTTCGTAGCCTGCCCTAGCGGTGTTTTCAGGTCTTGCCGGCTTTTGATCTGGCTTTTGATCCTGACCTTGATCTTCGCGACTTCAGGAGGCCGAACGCAGGCCTTGCGCAGGGAGGTGACGGGCATGGATGCCCGTCAAGCGCTGTGCCCCAGGATGGGGCCTGCAGCGCGGTCCTCCCGGGAGCAAGCCCTACGCTCGGCCTCCTGAAGTCGCAATCTGCAGCGCCTGATCAACCGCGCGCTTAGAAGCGACAGTAAGAGCAAAAGCCAGAGCCATCGGCTCGACATCGCCCTAGCCAACTACGCCGACCGGGTCGAGAAGACTTTTGACATATTTCCAAAAGATTTATCCACAGTCTTGTAGTCCATTTCCCAAATACATGCCCAGCTGTTGCCCTACCCTCCTTCCGGACCTAGTCTTGACGCCGCTACATCGATATTCCTCACTGAGACAGCGATACGAGTTGGATAGCATCGAGCTATCAGTCCGTCGGTTTATTTGTAGCTATTAATTTTGCCGATTATTAGAAGTTTTGTTGATGAGGATCAGCAGCGGTAATGATGAACTGAAATGATGCACACTTACTTGCTGACACACCAACAACAAGCATTTTTATATTTCAGTTTTGTTAAGCTTATCTTAAAACGATTTCCAATGCAGGGTATGCTTCGTGCATGGCAGGAAGCTATATAATAGGCGCGAGCAATGGAAGAATTTGCAGCATCTCGTAGGCACTCAATGCTTCTTTGGGGCGTTAACTTGTGTGCTATTTCGGCCTCTACGCTGAGCTATATTTATTTTTCCTACTATATTTATGCTCATACTGCTAGTCTAATACTTTCCCAAGTGGTGCTGTTTGCACCAATGGTTCTGCCGGTAATTTTTGTCGCTCCAATCTACCGACTGGCTGACTATCTAGCGCCACGCACCTTGCTGTGGAGTGCCAACTTGGCGTCGCTGGGCTGCGCGGCGGTCACCTACAAGATCCTGCCACATCATGTGGAAGTCGCCGTGTTAGGCGCGGTAGTCATTGGCACCCTGGATGCGCTGCAACGGGTAGGGCGTATTGTTGCCATCAAGTGTTATTTCCCGGGTGCGCAAATCGCCAGCTCAGTGCCTCTGACACTCACCGCACAATTCATTGCCGGCGGCCTGGCAGGCATCAGTCTGCTACTGTTCAAAGCCAACATGACGCCTGGGTTAGCCCTGCTCATTACTGTCAGTCTTTTTTCCATCGCGGCTTTGGCGGCCTATCTACTACCTGCGCCAACAAAGCCTCCGATCACCGTGCAGGTCGCACCAAGACTATTGACTGCCCTTGGTTCGCTTTTGCAGGAGTATCCCGCGCTACGCCTCAGCCTCTATCAGTTCATCGTCTTCGTCAGCCTTTTTCAGGGCTTCTTCAATGTGTCCAGGGTGCTGTTACCGGCCCATGTGCTGGGCTTGGGAGAGGTGTATGTCGGTTTGTTGCAGGCCGTCAATAGTGTGGCAGCTTTGGTGGGCGCAGTACTGTTCTATCGTTTGGGCAAGTGTAATGTGCAACCGCTACCTATGCCGATGGCTGTAGTCAGCGGCCTGTTCATGATGCTCGCAGCGTTCGGCCATGATATTCAGTCCAGTTACATCGCGTATTTTCTCTACATATTCTTTTTCGAACTGGCATTTTTCAAGTTGCAAGCCGATCTTGTCAGGAGCACACCTACCAGCGCCATGCCGTTGATGGCATCTGTCCAGTATGCGGGGGTCTACTTAGGCATGATAATCACCATCTTCGCCGGCTCAATACTGGTTAAGTATGTTGGCCTGTTCAGCACGAGCATTATCTTCATTGTTTTCTATTTCGTCGCATCCAACGCCCTGCGAACGACAGTTGCGATCAAGGGAAAACAATCTGTCTAAATAATTTCTTCAAGGAGAACAATATGCCCACATTGGCGCGTGTATTTCCGTTCGTCCGTCTTTTGGATTTGGCGAACATATTAACAATATTCAATATCGGCCTGGCCTTCGGTACTGTTTATTTTGCGTTGCAAAGACGGTTTGTTCTGGCGGCGACGGTGATTTGCCTGGCCGCGATGCTCGATTTCCTTGACGGCCACATAGCGCGGCGCTACCTGGCTGCGAACAGCGCGCAACGGGCCTTCGGCACGCATCTAGACAGTTTTGCCGACTTGCTCAATTTCAGCGTCACGCCAGCCCTTGTCATCCTGATCCTCGACCAGTCTCTTTCGGCCACGCTGGCCGCAGTAACTCTGGTTTTCACGGCCATTTTGCGGCTATCGCTGTTTGGCATGCCCGGCACATCGGCTGGCGGGGGATATCAGGGGCTACCCACCACATATTCAGGATTTGTCTTTGCGCTGGCGCTGATGGGGTTATCGGCCGGGCATTACGGTGCCGGTGTGATCGTCGGCCTAATGGCGCTGGTCGGCATCCTCCAGGTCACCAGCTTGAGAATTCCCAAGTATGGCGCACCTTCGACGGTCGCTTGCTTCGCAATGCTGTTCGGGCTCAGCACTATTTACTTTCATCCCTGGTAATCCGAGGTTCCAATGAAACACGTGGTTTTCGTCGACAGCACCGTAAGCGGCCTGCTGGCTTTTGAGGCAGCCAAACGGCTTGGCTGCCACGTCACCTTCATTCATCAGCGCGACGCCTCGTTCCTGACGATCTCGATCAAGGACGACACCTCCCGTCTCGAGCCTTACCTGCGATATGTGGATGCTTATTTGCGTATCGATAATCTGGAAGGCGGCGAATTCAGCCGGTTGTTGGCAAACCTGCACGCAGAGCGCCCTATTGACGCCCTGATCTCTACCTCTGAAGCAGCCATAGTACCGGTGGCGCGTGAGGCCCAGCGCCTCGGCACCCTCTACCCGAGGTACGAAGCTCTGTGCGGGGCGGTATACAAGAGTCGACTGCGCGAAACGCTGCGGGCACACGGACTACGCTCTCCTGATTTTGAAGTACTAAGCGAGGAGCAACTGATCAATGGGGTCGTTCCGAGTTTGTCGCTGCCATTCGTTGTCAAGCCGACCCGAGGATTCGCCAAGCAGTTTTCCGCCATTTGCCATAGCCAGACCGACTTTGACGCCTTTCTCGCCGAGTTGCGCCAGAGTCGCAAGGGTGCTGATCCTATGATCGACCACTTGGTAAGCCGCGACTATCTGGTCGAGCAATACATCGACGGTACATTGCATTCAGCGGAAGTCATCGTCCAGGACACCAAGGTCTCCTGCTTTGCGACCACCATCCGTTTCCGCGCCGACTATAGCGAAATATTAGAAATGACCGCGACCATGCCGTCAGGCCTTGACGCAGCACAGCGCGACGAGATCAAAGCATATGTGCAGGCAGTGTTCAGCGCTCTGGGGCTGGATGTTGGCCTTTATCATGTTGAACTGTTGCGCGATGCCAAAGGGCCCTGTCTAGTGGAGATCAACGCACGCATGATGGGTAGCGTAGCGCCGCAGATGTACCGGATGCTGACCGGCATCGACCCGTTCGAACTGCTAGTCCGTCTGCACCTGGGCGAGCCCATTCTAATTGACGACTCAGTGCTTCAGCGCGCAGGTAGCGTCGTAACTGTCGCCTCCCGCAATGGCGGTCATATCGCCCACGACTATGACCCCGACACCCTACAGCCATTACTGGACAAGTACGCCATCCGGTTTTGCACCGCCCACGTTGCGCCTGGCCAGGCGGTAAACGTCTATAGCGGCAACATCGGCACAATTGGCCACGTCATCGTTGAGGACGACTGCCCCCACTCTGCGGCGAAAAAGGGCAATCGCTTCCTGCGCGAGCTGTCCTCACTTTACGGCCTTGAACTCGCGACTTATACCGGCGCCGAGTTGGCTTAAACCTGACATGAACTGACAGCCCCCTGCAACGGACTGATTCGACTGATTAGGGAAGACATATGCACTCATTAAATCCTTCTCCCGTGTTCGCTTTTTCCGGCAAGGCCGATACCCTGCAGCAACTGGCACCACTTCTGAGCACCGGTCAAGTGTTGCCCCTTCATCGATTCACCGTGGCACAGTGGCGGGAGGACTGGCAGGCAGTGATCGCGCACTGTCAGGCGTTCTTTGGCGATGAGCCGCTGATTGTACGATCCAGCTGCCTAGCCGAAGACCGCGACGGCCATTCCGGTGCAGGAATGTACGCGTCAGTTCTAGATGTGTGTGGCGGCCAGGCACTCGGCGAAGCCATCAAGACGGTGATCGCCTCCTACGGCCTAGCTCGCGAGCGCGATGAGGTGCTGGTGCAGCAGATGGCGAGAGGAGTATTGGCCAGCGGAGTGGCGATGACCCGTGATCCAGAGACGGGTTTGCCATATTACGTAGTTGACTATGTACCAGGTGCCAGTACTGACGGTGTCACTACCGGCAACGAGACTGTGCACTCTTTCGTCTCCCTTGGCAGCGAGGCGGCAAGCGAGCCTGCGGAATTACTAGGGCTGTTTGCGTTGCTCGAAGAGGTACAAGTTCTAACCGGGCGCGATGCCTTGGACATAGAGTTCGCGATCACTGTCGATGGCCCTCTACTATTCCAAGTGCGTCCCATGACCGCAGATGGGCCCCGTAATGCCAACGCACTTGCCGACGCCCAACTACGCAAAGTTTTGGAGCACGAGGTTTCCCAGTTCGAAGAGCTGATCTGCAAGCAACACCATCTGCGTCCTACGTCGACCGCCTTCCTTGGCCTTATGCCGGACTGGAACCCAGCGGAAATTATCGGTACCAAGCCGCGGGCGCTAGCCTACTCGCTATATAAGGAGCTGATCACTGACCTTAATTGGGCCTCTGCCAGATTCCGATACGGCTACCGGGATCTGCGGCGCAAACCGCTGATGTACCAGGTGGGTGGCTCTCCTTACATCTGCATTGCCCACAGCATCGAGTCATTCATCCCTGCCTCGGTACCTCAAGATGTTGCCGAGCGCGTAGTCGAACAGTGCGGCGAGTACTTGGCCATGCATCCTCATCTGCATGACAAGATCGAGTTCGCGATCATTCCTACGTGCTTCACGCCAGAGCTTACTAGCCCCGATGCCGCTGCCGCGCTGCCGGCGCTCCGGACTCTTAGTACCGAGCAGCACGAATGCTACTTGAACGAGCTACGCCAGTTGACCGAGCACATTATTTCCCCCAGCGGCCCGTTCTTCTCCGACCTGACACGTCTACCGAGTATTACTGACAAGGTGTAGAGTTTAATGGCGAGGCAACCTCGGGGCGAGTCCTTGCAACGTATGAGGAATGCTCTATCGGCGGCCAACGTAGTCGCTGAAGTATTCGCTGGCGCTGCCCGTGCAGCGTTCGTAGGTACCGCAATAATTAAATCGCTGGAAACAGCGGGGGTAGTATCTGCCGGTTTCATCGATCATGTGACCGGAGGGGTCAATAGTATCGGTCGCGAGATGGCCAGCGATTTCCAGACGTTGCATAAGGACGATTTCCTAAAGCTCCACGGTCATGTCCGGCCCGGTACCTACGATATACGTGTGGCGCGCTACGACGAGACTCCGGAGAGTTATTTTGACTGGCAGCGCCCATTACAACGCCCCCCAAAATCTACGAACGGGCCAACTGTATCTCGGGCCCAGGTCAACGCCATGCAGCAAGCTTTCGACCAGTGCGGTCTTAACGTTTCCGCCGAGCAGTTCCTCCAATTTGCTCAGGCCGCTATTGCATCGCGCGAGAAGCTCAAATACCTCTATGCAGCGTTTGTTTCGGATGTTTTGCGCTCACTATGCGATTGGGGTGAGGTACATGGTCTTGACCGCGACCAACTCAGCTTTGCGCAAATCACCGACTTTACCAGCGGTTACGCCGACATCGATCGCAAACGTTTGCACCAAGCGATTGCTCACAACCGCAGCCGCTGGTATGAAACGCAGTTAGTCCGTACGCCAAGCATCATCTGTCAGCCGCAAGATCTATTCGGCCATCGAGTGCACTGGTGCAATCCCAACTTCATCACTCGAAGTGCCACTCATGCGCGGGTGGCCCATGTGCTTCCAGGGCAATTGGCACCGGACATAGAGGGTTGCATTGTCTTAATCGAAAACGCTGATCCGGGTTTTGATTGGATTTTTACCCACCGCATTGCTGGTTTCATCACCGCCTACGGAGGCGAGAACTCGCATATGTCGATCCGAGCCCGAGAGTTCGCCATTCCCGCAGCTATCGGCGTGGGCGATACTCGATTCAAAACCCTATTGGCGGCGACAAGCCTGCTGCTCGACTGCGCCGAGCGGCGTATACAGGTGCTGGCATGATTTTGGTTGGGCTGACCATGCTCAGGCAGTTCAACGCCGAACGCCAGGAATGGCGGGACGCGCTTGACCAGCGCTGGGTTGAATTCTTAGGCCAATGTGGGCTGACCCCGCTGTACCTTCCAAACGATCCGAGAGTCAGCATGGCGTTAGTCCAATCATTGCGCCCTCAGGGCCTCCTGCTTACTGGTGGAGGGAGTTGCCAGGCCCTGAGTGGGTCAGCCGACACACGCGACGTCACTGAGAGGGTCTTGCTTGATCTTGCGGAAAATCTAAGGCTTCCGGTGCTCGGTGTATGCCGCGGCATGCAGGTAATGTTGACGCGAGCTGGCGGCACTTTGGAACGCTTGGCCGGCCATGTAGGTGAGCACATGATCAACATGCAAGAACAACGGCGGCGAGTGAATTCCTATCATGAATACGGCTTTCGCGAGGCGCCCGACGGCTACCACGTACTAGCCCTGGCCGACGACGGCGTGATCGAGGCTGTGTATGACGACCACCGTCGGCATACCGGGATCATGTGGCACCCCGAGCGAGAACTACCTGCAGATCCATTGGATATTCAACGCGTGCGACATGCCTTTGGAGCTTTTTCATGAAAGCCATCATTCTTGCTGCTGGTCGCGGGAGCCGCTTACAAGCCCTGACCGATGAACGCCCCAAGGCCTTGGTACCCTTTAACGGTGCGCCATTGCTACAGCGCGCGATTGAAACGCTCCGTCGATGCGATGTCAGCGAGGTTGGCATCGTTGCAGGCTATCGAAGCGAAATGCTTGCGCCATTCGCCGACACTTTGTTTCACAACCACCGCTGGCATAGCTCCGGTATTTTCAGCTCTCTAAATTGCGCCAGCGATTGGTTGAGCGCAGAGCCTTGCCTTGTTAGCTACGGTGACATCTTCTACGACAGCACCCTAGTATCCGAGCTAATTAACCATCCAGCCGATATTGTTCTGGGCTACGATCCCGCCGCAGTGCGTCTCTGGCAGCAACGCTTCAACGATCCGCTACCAGATCTGGAGAACTTCCGCTTAGTCGATGGATGGGTGAGCGCTATTGGACAGACCGCTACCAGTCTTGAAGTCATTCAGGGCCAGTACATGGGCTTGTTCAAAGTCACGCCAGCGGGTTGGCAGGCATTGAAAAAACAATTGCAAGGGCTCACGCCTCAGGCACGAGACCAAACTGACATGACATCGCTTTTAGGGACACTAGTCAGCGAAGGTTTTCCAGTCGCCGGCGTGGCGACGCACGCTCCCTGGGGAGAAATTGACTGCCCCAGCGACGTGGCACTATATGAGCGGATCTATCCTGACCGGTGATCTCGACAAAATTGTCGGTGCGACTAACCCTGACGGTAGATTCGAGGATCGCGGCGGGTAAATGGCTCAAGGTTTTTCAGGCTGCACCTGGTTGAAAACGCCTTCGCCCGGTTGAAACACTAGCGGGCGGCCGCATCGCGCTTCGACAAGCTCAAGCGGAATTATGAAAGCGCAGTGGCCATGGCCTGCGCCTTTCTTTGGCTACCCATGTGAACCGGGAACAGCCCGTAACTCCGCACATTACGCTTCTCATGGCGCTTGTGCTCTCCCATTTCCTGCTTCCAGGGACGTAAAATATACAGGCAGGGGCTGGGTCATTGCGTCAGAAGCCCCCAGCGAACCTCTCCCCCACCCCGCTGTCCTACTCAGCACCACCCAGCCTGTAAACCACGACCTTCGCAGGTGGGTTTGCCCCCGCGCTTGTGTCATCATGCTCCGACCGCCGGTGAGTCCTCCTATAAGCCTTTCTATGAACAAACCATACGCATTGCTGCTTGCCTTCGCCCTGCTCCAGGGCTGCCAAAGCCTGGCCCCGCAAAAGGCCGAGCCTCCCGTCGCCGAAGCTGGCAAGGCAGAGGCGGAAAAGCCCGTGGTGTATGGTTCGTTCAAGCAGGACACACTCTATAGCCTGTTGGTGGCAGAGCTGGCCGGCCAGCGCAACCGTTTCGACATCGCCCTGGCCAACTACACCGATCAGGCGGCAAAAACCCAGGACCCAGCAGTTTCCGAGCGCGCCTACCGCATTGCCGAGTACCTCGGCGCCGACGAGCCGTCACTGGAGAATGCACTGGTCTGGGCGCGCAACGACCCGCAGAACCTCGACGCCCAGCGCGCCGCCGCCATCCAGCTGGCCCGCGCCGGTCGCTATGACGAGTCCATGACCTACATGGAAAAGGTACTGCAGGGCCAGGGCGACACCCACTTCGACTTCCTCGCCCTGTCCGCAGCCGAAACCGACCAGAGCACCCGCGACGGCCTGCTACACAGTTTCGAACGCCTGCTGGTGAAATACCCCGACAACGGCCAGCTGATATTCGGCAAGGCCCTGCTGCTGAACCAGGACGGCAAGACCGAAGAAGCCCTGGAACTGCTCGAGTCGCACCCGGCACAAAACGGCGAAATCGCCCCGATCCTGCTGCGCGCCCGTCTGCTGCAGGCCCTGGACCGTGGTCCGGAGGCCCTGCCACTGCTGCGCGGGGCGATTCGCGACAACCCGGACGACAAACGCCTGCGCCTCACCTACGCTCGCACCCTGGTCGAACAGGACCGTATCGCCGATGCCAAAGGCGAGTTCATCAGTCTGGTCCAGCAATACCCCGATGATGACGAATTGCGCTACTCGCTGGCGCTGGTGTGCCTGGAGAACAAAGACTGGGATGAAGCCGAAGGCTACTTGCAGGAGCTGATCGAGCGCGACAGCTACGTTGACGCCGCGCACCTGAACCTGGGCCGCATCCACGAGGAGCGCCACGACCCTGCTGGCGCTCTGGATGAATACGCCCTGGTCGGCCCAGGCCCAGACTACCTGCCGGCACAGCTGCGCCAGGCCGACATCCTGATCGCCAACGGTCGCGGCAGCGATGCCTCGCGCCTGCTCGCCGAAGCGCGCGAAGCCCAGCCAGACTACGCCATCCAGCTATTCCTGATCGAATCGGAAAGCTACAGCAACAACAACAAGGACGCCCAGGCCAATCAGGTGCTGCAGCAAGCCATCCAGCGCTACCCGGACGACCTCAACCTGCTTTACACCCGCGCCATGCTGGCCGAGAAGCGCAACGATTTGACGCAGATGGAAAAAGACCTGCGCGCCATCATCGCCCGCGAGCCAGAAAACGCCATGGCGCTGAACGCCCTGGGCTACACCCTGGCCGACCGCACCACCCGCTATGCCGAAGCCAAGGCACTGATCGACAAGGCCCACCAATTGACCCCCGATGACCCGGCAGTGCTCGACAGCCTGGGTTGGGTCAACTATCGCCTGGGCAACCTCGACGTCGCTGAAACCTACCTGCGCCAGGCCTTTGCCAACTTCCCCGACCACGAAGTGGCCGCCCACCTGGGCGAAGTACTGTGGGCCAACGGCAAGCGCCGCGAAGCTCGCCATGTATGGGCCAAGGGCTTCGAGGCCCAGGCCGACAGCCCTATCCTGCGCAAGACCCTTTTGCGCCTGACCGGATCCGAGACTCTTTAACGTTATGTTCCTGCGCCATTGCATCACCTTTACCATGATCGCCCTGCTGGCCGGCTGCGCCGGCTTCGGTAGCCGTGAGGCCCTGCAGGGCCACGGCGACCCGCAGCAGTGGCGCGCCCACAAAGCGCAGCTGAGCAGCCTCGATGGCTGGCAGATCAACGGCAAAGTCGGCATCCGCGCCCCGCGCGATTCCGGCAGCGGTACGCTGTTCTGGCTGCAACGCCAGGATTATTACGACATTCGCCTGGCCGGCCCGCTGGGCCGAGGCGCCGCGCGCCTTACCGGCCGCCCGGGTGGCGTGGTGCTGGAAGTGGCCAACCAGGGCCGCTACGAAGCCACCAGCCCGGAAGCCCTGCTGGAAGAACAACTGGGCTGGCAACTGCCGGTTTCGCACCTGGTCTGGTGGGTGCGCGGCCTGCCCGCCCCCGACAGCAAGAGCAAGCTGACCCTCGATGGCGACAGCCGCCTGGCCAGCCTCGACCAGGATGGCTGGCAGGTGCAGTACCTGAGCTACACCGAACAGAACGGCTACTGGTTGCCCGAGCGCCTGAAGCTGCACGGCAAGGACCTGGACGTGACCCTGGTGGTCAAGGACTGGCAGCCGCGCCAGCTGGGGCATTGATCACATGCAAAAGCTCACCCTGCCCGCCCCGGCCAAGCTCAACCTGTGGCTGCACATCATCGGCCGCCGCGCGGACGGTTACCACGAGCTGGAAACGGTGTTCCAGTTTCTCGACCACGGCGACGAACTGAGCTTCGCCCTGCGTGACGATGGCGTGATCCGCTTGCACACCGAAATCGAGACAGTCCCCCACGACAGCAACCTGATCGTACGGGCCGCACGCATGCTACAAGCTCAATCGGGCACCACGCTTGGCGCCGACATCTGGCTGACCAAGGTTCTGCCCATGGGCGGTGGCATCGGCGGCGGCAGCTCGGACGCCGCGACCACCCTGCTGGCCCTCGCCCACCTGTGGCAACTGGACTGGGACGAAGACCGCCTGGCCGCACTGGGGCTTAGCCTGGGCGCCGATGTGCCGGTGTTCGTACGCGGCCACGCAGCGTTCGCGCAAGGTGTAGGCGAACAACTGACACCGGTCGACCCGATCGAACCCTGGTATGTCGTGCTGGTGCCGCAAGTGTCTGTCAGCACAGTAGAAATTTTTTCACATCCACAGTTGACACGTGATTCTCTCCCCCTTAAGATGCGCCCCGTTCCCGAGGGAAACAGTCGAAATGACTGCCAACCGGTGGTAGAGCAGAATTACCCTGAAGTTCGCAATGCGTTGAATTCACTGGGAAAATTCACTGAGGCTCGACTAACCGGCACTGGAAGTTGTGTGTTTGGGGCCTTCCCAAGCAAAGCCGAAGCTGATAAAGTTCTGGCCCTTCTTTCAGCGACCCAAACAGGGTTTGTGGCGAAAGGAAGCAATGTTTCGATGTTGCATCGCAAGCTGCAAAGTCTGGTCAAGAAGTCGAGCGCATGAGCGTTCGCAGCAACAGATACAGGGGCGTCGCCAAGCGGTAAGGCAGCAGGTTTTGATCCTGCCATGCGTTGGTTCGAATCCAGCCGCCCCTGCCATTTTCCTTATACTCATCCAGGTATACCCTCAGCCTTCAGGTACTGCGCGTGTCCAAGATGATGGTCTTTACGGGGAACGCTAACCCCGATCTGGCTCGGCGTGTCGTACGTCAGCTGCATATCCCTCTCGGTGACGTCTCTGTCGGTAAATTCTCCGACGGCGAGATCAGTACTGAGATCAATGAAAATGTTCGCGGTAAAGACGTTTTCATTATTCAGCCGACCTGCGCCCCGACCAACGATAACCTGATGGAACTGGTAGTGATGGCCGACGCCTTCCGCCGCTCCTCAGCATCCCGAATCACCGCCGTGATTCCCTACTTCGGATATGCCCGCCAGGACCGCCGTCCGCGTTCGGCACGTGTAGCCATCAGCGCCAAAGTCGTTGCTGACATGCTCACTGTCGTAGGTATCGACCGTGTACTCACCGTCGACCTGCACGCTGACCAGATCCAAGGCTTCTTCGATATCCCCGTCGATAACATCTACGGCTCGCCCGTACTGGTTGACGATATCGAAGACCAGCGTTTCGAGAACCTGATGATCGTCTCCCCGGACATCGGTGGTGTCGTGCGCGCACGCGCTGTCGCCAAGTCCCTGGGCGTCGATCTGGGTATCATCGACAAACGCCGCGAAAAGGCTAACCACTCCGAGGTTATGCACATCATCGGCGACGTCGAAGGGCGCACCTGCATCCTGGTAGACGACATGGTCGACACCGCCGGCACCCTGTGCCACGCGGCCAAGGCCCTGAAAGAGCACGGCGCTGCCAAGGTTTACGCCTATTGCACGCACCCTGTCCTGTCGGGCCGCGCAATCGAGAACATCGAGAAGTCGGTACTGGACGAGCTGGTGGTGACCAACACCGTTCCGCTGTCCGCCGCTGCTCAAGCCTGTGATCGTATCCGCCAGCTGGATATCGCACCGGTTGTCGCTGAAGCGGTACGCCGCATCAGCAACGAAGAATCGATCAGCGCGATGTTCCGCTAAGCGGGACACGTGTTGATGTGAAGCGCCCCGCCCCAACCTGTGTTGGGGCGGGGCTTTTTTGCCATCCCCGTTGGCGCTGGTCGCAAACGCCCTCGGGGGGCTATTTTGGAGAAACAAAATGACTGATTTTATTCTGAACGCCCAAGCGCGTACTGACCTGGGGAAAGGTGCGAGCCGCCGCCTGCGTCACTCGCTGAGCATCCCAGCCGTTGTCTACGGTGGTGATAAAGAAGCTCAATCCCTGACCATCCTGGCCAAGGAAATCACCAAGCTGTTCGAAAACGAAGCTGCCTTCAGCCACGTTATCGAACTGAACGTTGACGGTGTTAAGCAGAACGTCATCATCAAGGCCATGCAGCGCCACCCAGCCAAGCAGTTCATCATGCACGCTGACTTCGTTCGCGTCGTTGCTGGCCAGAAGCTGACCGCCAAGGTTCCGGTTCACTTCATCAACGAAGAAGCCCCGGTCAAGAAAGGCGGCGAGATCTCCCACGTTGAGTCCGAGATCGAAGTTTCCTGCGAAGCCAAAGACCTGCCTGAGTTCATCGAAGTTGACCTGGGCAACGCCGAAATCGGCACCATCATCCACCTGTCGGACCTGAAAGCTCCGAAAGGCGTAGAGTTCGTCGCTCTGGCCCACGGTGATGACAAAGCTGTTGCCAACGTTCACGCTCCACGCGTTGCTCCAGAAGCAGAAGGCGCTGCCGAGTAATCCACTCGCACGCCGGCGTTGATCGGGTTACAGTGCCGCGCGCACTGTAACCCACCAACTCCAAGGAAGAGCCCCTGACGTGACCGCCATCCAGTTGATCGTTGGCCTGGGTAACCCCGGCCCCGAATACGAACAGACCCGGCATAACGCAGGGGCTCTTTTCGTTGAACGCCTTGCCAGCGCCCAGCGTGTTTCGCTGACCGCTGACAAAAAGTATTTCGGCCTGACGGCTAAATTCAGCCATCAGGGCAACGACGTTCGTTTGTTGATCCCCACCACCTACATGAACCGCAGCGGCCAGTCCGTAGCGGCCTTGGCCAATTTCTTCCGCATAAAGCCGGAAGCGATACTGGTGGCACACGACGAACTCGATCTGCCCCCGGGCGTTGCCAAGCTCAAGCGCGGCGGCGGCCATGGTGGGCACAACGGCCTGCGCGACATCATCGCGCAGCTCGGTAACCAGAACGACTTCCACCGCCTGCGGCTTGGCATCGGCCACCCGGGTGACGCCAAACTGGTATCCAACTTCGTCCTGGGCCGCGCGCCGCGCGCCGAGCAGGAGAAGCTCGACGCCAGCATCGATTTTGCCCTCGGCGTGCTGCCGGACGTGCTTGCCGGCGATTTCGCCAAGGCGATGCGCGAGCTGCACAGCCAGAAGGCCTGATTTCCTTTAGAGAGGGGAATACCCATGGGTTTCAATTGCGGCATCGTCGGCCTGCCCAACGTCGGCAAGTCCACCCTGTTCAACGCCCTGACCAAGTCTGGCATCGCGGCGGAGAATTTCCCTTTCTGCACCATCGAGCCGAACAGCGGCATCGTGCCTATGCCCGACGCTCGCCTTGCTGCGCTGGCTGAAATCGTCAAGCCAAACCGCATCCTGCCAACCACCATGGAATTCGTCGACATCGCCGGCCTGGTTGCCGGTGCCTCGAAAGGCGAAGGCCTGGGCAACAAGTTCCTCGCCAACATCCGCGAGACCGACGCCATTGCCCACGTGGTGCGCTGCTTCGAAGACGAGAACGTGATCCACGTTTCCAACAGCGTCGACCCCAAGCGTGACATCGAGATCATCGACCTCGAACTGATCTTCGCCGACCTCGACAGCTGCGAAAAGCAACTGCAGAAGGTAGCCCGCAACGCCAAGGGCGGCGACAAGGATGCCTTGGCGCAAAAGGCCATTCTGGAAAAGCTGATCCCGCACTTTACCGAAGGCAAGCCTGCGCGCAGCCTGATGAAGCACATGGCTGACGACGAAAAGGCCGTCATCCGTGGCTTCCACTTGCTGACCAGCAAACCGGTGATGTACATCGCCAACGTGGCCGAAGACGGCTTCGACAACAACCCGCACCTGGACGTGGTCAAGGCCATTGCCGAGGAAGAAGGCGCGGTAGTGGTGCCGGTGTGCAACAAGATCGAAGCGGAAATCGCCGAGCTGGAAGACGGTGAAGAGAAGGACATGTTCCTCGAGGCCCTGGGCCTGGAAGAGCCTGGCCTGAACCGCGTGATCCGCGCCGGTTACGAGCTGCTGAACCTGCAGACCTACTTCACTGCCGGCGTGCAGGAAGTACGCGCCTGGACCGTTCGCGTCGGAGCCACTGCCCCGCAGGCAGCCGGCGTTATCCACACCGACTTCGAAAAAGGCTTCATCCGTGCTGAAGTGGTGGCCTATGACGACTTCATCCAGTTCAAGGGTGAAGCCGGTGCCAAGGAGGCCGGTAAGTGGCGTCTGGAAGGCAAGGATTACATCGTCAAAGACGGCGACGTGATGCACTTCCGCTTCAACGTCTAAGCGGTAGCCTGCTGTAACTACAAACCCTTGAGGCCTGCACCTCAGGGGTTTTGTTTTTCTGGGATGCAGGGTGGGAACATTCGTTCTACCGTATTTCCATGGGTAGCCGCCTGCCCCCCTGTCATCACAGACCGCTGCGACCGATAGATGCGCCACCATCCACGTAGATTGTCTGCCCGGTAATGAAAGCGCTGCGATCCCCGAGCAGGAAGGTCACTGCCGAAGCGACCTCGTGTGGCTGCCCGAGCCGCCCCATCGGCACGCCGTCGATATAGGCGGCTTCGCCAGCACTGCCTACCGGGTTACCACTGCGGAACAGTTCGGTCTCGATCGGCCCTGGAGCAACTGCATTAACCGTGATTCCTGTCTGGGCCAGTTCCAGCGCCCAACTGCGAGTGAAGCTGACCAGCGCTGCCTTTGCAGCGGCGTAAGAAGTGCGCTGGCGAATGCCGAGCACGGTCAGGCTGGAGATATTCACCACGCGGCCCCAGCAGCGCTCGCGCATCCCTGGCAGCAGCGCTTGGGTCGCCTGCAGCGCGGGATGCAGGTTGACCCGCATTACTTCGTCGAAGCTTGCCAGGTCAATTTCGCCCAGTGGCTGGGGACGGACCAGGCCCACATTGTTTACCAGGCCGTCGAATGCATAGCGTTTGGTCAAGTCGGCCAGTGTCGCAATCAAACGCTCTGAGTCGCTCAAGTCGGTGGCGATCAGTTCGCCGGGGAAGCTGGCATCCGCAGCCTGGCGGGCGATACCAACGACTTGATGGCCCTCCTCCACCAGTTGCTCGGAGATTGCCCGGCCGATGCCTTTGCTGGCTCCTGTAACAAGAAAAGTACGTTGCGTCATGGCGTGTCTCTACCGTTAGTGTTTTTGCAGACGATGCAATATGGCTTGGCCCACCTGGGCCGCTGACGCCGGGTTCTGCCCAGTGATCAATTCGCGGTCGATGACAACATTAGGCGCCCACGGCGATGGGTTGCTCTGATACTGCCCGCCGGCGCGCTCCAGGGCGGTCTGCGGATAGAACTTCATCTGCCCTCCGCCGAGCAGGCCCTTGGCCTGTTCTTCTTCCTGATTGCTGATGACTGTCATGCGATAGCCGGCATAAATCCAGTCTTCGGGCGTTGCTGTCCGGTCCCCGTTCTCCAGTGCCTGGATCAGCTTCTGCGGCCGCTCCAGCGCCGAGAGCAGAGCAATGGGACCGTGGCAAACCAGCGCGGTGGTTTTACCCTCGGCGTGGAAAGCGCGAAGCAGACGCCCCATCGCCGGGTCGGCGAGCAGGTCTTGCATCGGGGCGTGGCCGCCCGGCACATAGACTGCATCGAAGTTGCCATAACCAATCTGCTCCACGCGGGACAGGCTGATCACCGGCGAATGCTTCGCAGAAGTAAGCTGCAGCTGATCCAGCAGCGCCTGATATTGCTCCAGTTGCTTCGGATCGTTGCCGAAGTACTGGGCCGCGGCCGAGCTGCGGTCCAACGTCGGCGCGCGACCGAGGGGAGTAGCGAAGGTAACTTGATGGCCTGCGTCCAGCAGCGTTTTGGTCGGCTCCAACAGTTCGTTGAGGTAGAAACCGGTTGCAAATGCCTTGCCGTCGCGAAGCTCCAGGTGGCTCTCGTCAGACAGTACCACAAGGACGTTCGCCGCATGAGCGCCCAGACTCGCGCTGCCTATGACAGCAGCCAGGGCCAGTCGTTGGTAAGTACGCATAGCATTCCCTCCATTCAGGCACAGGCGGGATGCCGTGCACTGACCGACACTTTATTGGCGATCAGACAAGCGATAAATTGGGCCTGTGGAAAAGCATTTTTGCTTTGGAGAACAAAATGGCGCGACGGTTTGGTCACCTGGGGGATGTCGAGACGCTGCTGGAAGTGGTCGAACGTGGCTCGCTCAGTGCGGCAGCGGTGGCCTTGGCGACCACCCCGTCGGTGGTTAGTCGGGCCATTTCGCGGCTTGAGTCGCACCTGGGGGTGCAGTTACTACGCCGCACCACGCGTCGTTTGAGTCTCACCGACAGTGGCTTGGAATACGTCGAGCAGGCGCGCGCTGCGTTCCAGCAGATCGCCAGTGCAGAGCAAGCCCTGAGCGGCCATGGCGAAGTACAGGGCCGTGTGCGCCTGAGCGCGCCGACCACTTATGGGCATCACCGGTTGCCGGCCATGCTGGCAGCCTTCACCCTGCGCTATCCGAAAGTGCAGGTCGAGTTGAACATCACCAATCGTAATGTCGACCTGGTGGCCGAAGGGTATGACCTGGCTATTCGCCTTGGCGACCTGCCGGACAGTAGCTTGGTGGCGCGTCGGCTAGAGGAGGCTCGACTATGCCTGGTGGCCGCGCCAGCTTACCTCGCGCGTGCCGGCAGGCCGCAATCACTGGCGGAGCTGGCCGGACACAACTGCCTGCCTTTCATCATGCCCAGCAATGGCAGGCCAGGCGTTTGGCAGTTCCGTCAAGGAGAGGAGGAACTGCTCTTCGTTCCGCAGGGAAATCCGGTGGTGGCGGACGATGTGCTGGGGTGCATCTCACTGGCCGAGCAAGGTGTCGGGATCTGCCAGACCTACGAGTTCATAGTCGCAGAACGCCTGCAGCGGGGACGGTTGGTGCGCTTGCTGGAGGATTACGAGGGGGCCCGACGGCCCTTCTCGGTCATCTATCCGCCACATCGCCAGCTGTCGGGGGCCAGCAGGGCATTGATCGATTCTTTGATGACAACGGGCCGCAAAGCGGCACTCGATCCCAGCATCTAAGCTGAGGTTCAGCGCCCTTCTCGCCAGAGCCGACACCATGCCCCAACCCACTCGTTTCGACTGGCAACGCTGGTTACCCGGCCTGGTCACCCTGCTCCACTACAAGGCAGCCTGGCTACCCAAGGACATCGCCGCCGGCCTTGTGCTCACCACCATGCTGGTGCCTGTGGGTATCGCCTACGCCGAGGCTTCCGGCGTCCCCGGCATCTATGGCCTGTACGCCACCATCATCCCCCTGCTGGCCTATGCCCTGTTCGGTCCCAGCCGTATCCTGGTATTGGGCCCGGACTCGGCGCTGGCCGCGCCTATCCTGGCTGTGGTGGTGCAATACGCCGCCAGCGACCCGCAGCGGGCGATCGCCATCGCCAGCATGATGGCGCTGGTCGCCGGGGCGTTCTGTGTGATTGCCGGGCTGCTGCGCCTGGGCTTCATCACCGAGTTGCTGTCCAAGCCCATCCGCTATGGGTACATGAACGGCATCGCCCTGACCGTATTGATCAGCCAGTTGCCCAAGCTGTTCGGCATCAAAGTCGACAGCGAAGGCCCCTTGCGCGACCTTTGGTACTTGGGCCAGGCGCTATACGCCGGCCAAGGGCACTGGCCAAGCTTTGTCGTGGGTGCCGGTAGCCTGGCGCTGATTCTGCTGCTCAAACCGTTCAAGCGCCTGCCGGGCATCCTGATCGCCGTGGTACTGGCGACGCTGGCAGTGAGCGTGTTCAACCTCGATCAGATAGGCGTCAAGGTACTCGGGCAATTGCCTCAGGGCCTGCCCGGCTTCGTCTTCCCCTGGGTCAGCGACATTGACCTGGTCGAGGTGCTACTGGGCGGGATTGCAGTGGCGCTGGTGTCGTTCGCCGACACCAGTGTGCTGTCACGCTCCTATGCCGCGCGCCTCAAGATGCGGGTAAACCCCAACCAGGAAATGTTCGGCCTGGGCGTGGCCAACGTGGCCTCGGGGCTGTTCCAGGGCATCCCGATCAGCAGCAGTTCGTCACGCACCCCAGTGGCCGAAGCTGCCGGCTCGCAGACCCAGCTCACCGGCATCATCGGCGCCCTGGCGGTGACCCTGTTGCTGCTGGTAGCGCCCAATCTGATGCAGCACCTGCCTAACAGCGCTTTGGCTGCGGTGGTGATTGCCGCTGCACTGGGGCTGTTCGAATTTGCCGACCTCAAGCGTATCTTCCGCATGCAGCAGTGGGAGTTCTGGCTGTCGTTCACCTGCTTTGTCGGCGTGGCGGTGTTCGGCGCCATTCCCGGTATCTGCATTGCAGTGGCGGTGTCGGTGATCGAGTTCCTGTGGGACGGCTGGCGGCCGCATTACGCAGTGCTCGGCCGGGCCGATGGGCTGCGCGGCTACCATGACATACAGCGTTATCCACAGGCCCGGCGTATTCCAGGGCTGGTGCTGCTGCGCTGGGACGCGCCGTTGTTCTTTGCCAACGCCGAGCAGTTCCAGAACACAGTGATGGCGGCGGTGGACGCGTCGCCAACGCCTGTGCAGCGGGTGGTGATTGCCGCTGAGCCTGTGACCAGTATCGATATCACTTCGGCGGACATGCTGGCCGAGCTGGACCGGGCACTGGAGGCGCGGGGGGTGGAGTTGCAGTTCGCCGAAATGAAGGACCCGGTGAAGGACAAGATGCGACAGTTCGAGTTGTTCGAACACATGGGGGAGAAGGCCTTTCATCCGACGGTGGGCGCAGCGGTGGATGCGTACCTGGAAGAGAGTGGGGTTGATTGGCAGCCCTGAATGGCCTGGGGGAGCGGGCTTAACCGCGAAGAAGCCCGCGCCGACTCCGAAGCCGGTCAATCCAGATCAACATGGCGCTGGCATACACCGATACCGTCAGAAACAGCGCCATACGCACCGCAAACGCCTTGTACACATCCTGCCCACCTGCACTGTCCTGCACCGACTGCCCCAGCAAGATCAGCATGGTCGTCAGGCAACTGACCCAGTACGCCGGGCTCTGCCGGCTCGGCACCGCCTGATACAGGCGCCGAGCCTGCCAGAGGGCGAACAGCAGGACCCACAAGAAGAACATCCACAGGTGAACGAACAGGCTCAGCGCTACCCACAGCACTATCGCCAACACCCCGGCAAGCAAGGTTGAACCGATCAGCTCGCGGCTGGCGTGCCGCGCGCGGGTTTCGCCTGCTTGTTGCCCCACGCTCACAGCCTTCATGATCAATGGCATGTACTGGTCAGGAGCGATCAATGCCAGCAGAAAGGCCGGCATCACGATCAACGTGGCACGCAGCGCCACCCAACTGACATGCTCGCTGCCCAACAGCGGCGGCACCGGCTGTGCTGGCGCATTGGCAGGTTCGGGGAACAACGTATGCGCCACCGACGTGCCCAGCACTGCCAGCAGCATGCCTTTGGCCAGCGCTTCGACCACCGACAATGCCAGGGTGAAGTCACTGGTGCCGGCAGCGGCGATCATGGTCAGGCCGATCACCAGCAGGTTGGCCAGCAAGCCGTTGCCGCCCTTCAGCGCATAGCGCAAGGTCAGGAAAACACCCACCCCGACCAGTAACACCCCAGCCAACGGAGCATGGCGCAACAGCGGAATCAGCAGCAAACCGCTGCCGCAAGCGAGCAGCACCAGTAGCGCCAGGACCGGTGCTGCACGCAGGGGCAATGGCTGACTGCGCATGGCCAGCAACAGCACCGCAAACACCGGCGCCAGAATCGGCACCGGCAAGCCTAGACCGAAGCTCACTGCCAGGCACAGCGCCCCGCCCCAGGCCAGGCGCAGTGCGCGCAGGCGGCGCAATTCAATAGGCATACGACAGCCAGCCCATCAGCCACATGAACAACCGGCCCAGCAGGTTCAGTGGGTTGCCTTCGCTGGGCAGGGCCATGACCTCGGCCTGGCCACCGACCCGCAGCACGGTCTTGTCCTGAAGCTGGTCGCGCTCCAGCTCGACAATCACCGGAAAGCGCTGCGCTGAACGCAGCCACTCGCGGCTATTCTGCACGGTCGGCAGCGTACCCGGCGGCGTGCTCTGGCCCACGCTCACGCCATAGCCAATGCTGCGTATACGCCCTTTCAACACGGTGCCCGGTAGCGCATCGAGCACCACCAGCACCGGGGTTTCAGGGCGCAAACGACCGAGGTTGTTCTCGGTCATGTCGGCACTTATCCACACGTCATGGATACTGATCAGGGTCATCATCGGGCTACCTGCCCCGACATAGTGGCCAACGTCTGTGCGCAGGTCGGTGATCAGCCCGTTCGCGTCGGCACGCACCACGGTGCGGGCAAGGTCCAGGCGGGCCTTTTCCACATTGGCCGCAGCACTGCGCAGTTGGGCGTTGTCTTCCTGTGCCCCGCCCTGCTGCTCACGGGCGCGCTCCACTTCGGCGCGGGCTGCCGCCACTTGGCTGATGGCCTGGTCACGAGTGGCCTGGGCGCCTTCCAGGCGGCGCACCGACACCGTACCAGGGTCTTCGTCAATCAGTCGTTTGAGGCGCTCGGCGTCCTGCCGCGCCTTGCGTTCGTTGGCCTGGGCTGCCACCAGCGCTGCCTGCGCCGAATCGATGCCGGCGGTACTGGCGCCGATCTGCCGGCGCACGGTATCAAGGTCGGCTTCGGCGCGGGCCAGGGCAATGCGGTACTGCTCCTGATCGAGTTCGAACAGCACATCGCCCTGGCGCACCTCCTGGTTGTTGCCTACGGCCACACGCTTGATCTGCCCGGCCACTTCGGCGGCCACCGGGACCACGTAAGCCTGCAGGCGCGCTTGCTGGGTGTACGGCGTATAGCGGTCAGCCAGCAAGTACCAGAGCAGGCTGACGGCAATCAGCAGCAGCACCCAGCGCATGCCGCGATCCGGGGCTGACGGGGGCGGCGTTGGCGTGGCGTCGCTCATTCGGTTTCACCTTGTGCATGCGCGGTGGGGGCTGGCTCGTCGAGCAACTCGCCCCAGTCGGTGCGTTGCTGCATTTGCTGGCGGGTGGCCGGGTCGAGCGGCGCGCGGCTGGCGTCCCAACCACCACCCAGGGCCTTGTACAAAGTCACCAGGCTGCTGACCGCGTTGCCACGGCTGACCAGGTAACCGTCCTGTTGCTGCAACAGCAGTTGCTGAGCATCGAGCACCCGCTGAAAATCGGCGAAGCCTTCACGGTACTGCGAGCTGGCCAGATTCAGCGAGCGCTGTGCAGCCTGAGAGGCCTGGTCGCGAATGGTTGCACTCTGCAGCGAGCGCACCAGCCCGCTGGCAGCATCGTCGGCCTCACGGGCGGCTTCGCGCACGCCCTGCTGGTACAACTCGATCAGTTGCTGCAACCGGGCATCTTCCACGCGTACGGTGTTCTTGCGCCGGCCATAGTCGAACGGGTTCCAGATCAGGCTTGGGCCAGCCGCCAGGTCGAAGGTGTCGGGCAGATGATTGGCCGATAGGAAGGTCCAGCCGATACTGCCGAGCAAGCTCAGCTGTGGATAAAGATCGGCCTCGGCCACCCCGACCAGCGCCGACTGCGCCGCCACTGCCTGCTCGGCGGCGCGGATGTCCGGGCGGCGCTGCAGCAGGCTGGCAGGTACATCCTGCAACACTGCCCGGTTGGGCAAGGGCAGTTGGCCATGCCCGGCCTCCAGCTGCGGCAGCGGCCCGGGTGGGCGGCCGAGCAGCGAGCACAGTACGTTGCGCAGGGCATTGAGCTGGTTCTCGAATTCGGGAATGGTGGCCAGGGTCGCCAGATATTGAGTACGCGCCTGCTGCCAGTCGAGCTCGTCATTTTCGCCGTGGCGGAACAACCGCTCGGTAATCTCCAGGCTACGCGCCTGGCGCTTGGCGTTCTCTTGTGCGATCGCCAGCCGCGCCTCGGCGGTACGCAGGGCAAAGTAGGTGTCGGCCACTTGCGCACGCAGCAGCAGCATGGCATCGGCGTAGTTGGCCTGGGAGGCGAAGTAGACGGCATCGGCGCTTTCGATGGCACGACTGAAGCGGCCCCAGAAGTCAATTTCCCAGCCGATGTCGAAGCCCACGCTGGATTGCCAGAACACCGAATCACGGGCCGAAGGCGTACCAGACTGATCCTGCTTCAGGTACAGGCTTTGCGCACTCAGTTGCTGCAGCTGCGGATAACGCCCGGTCTGCACGATGGCCAACTGGGCACGGGCTTCAGCGATACGCAGGCCAGCCACGCGCAGGTTGGTGTTGTTGGCGTCGGCCTCGGCTATCAGCGCGTCCAGCGTCGGGTCGGCAAACACCGCCCACCACTGGCGCAGGCCGGGCGCAGCCGCGCTGCGCCCTGCCTGCTCCAGCATTGGCGTGCTCCAGCCGTCCAGCCACGGCACTTGGGGCTTCTCGAAATCCGGACCAACCTGAGTGCAACCGGCCAGCACCATCAGCAGCCCCAGGCCATAGCAGCGCTTGGGCATGGCTCAGGCGGCAGGTGGTGCCGGTTGCTCCGGCACCTGCAGCGCAACCCATTGCCAGAACAGCACGTACGTCACGCCGAGGATTACCGGGCCGATGAACAAACCGATGATGCCTTTGACCACCATGCCGCCCAATGCCCCGATCAGTACCACCGGCATCGGTACATCAACTCCGCGCCCCAGCAGCAGCGGCTTGAGCACGTTGTCGGCAAGGCCGGCGACGAAGGTGTAGATGGCAAAAATGATGGTCGCCACCGTGAAGCCTTCGGCGTTGAACACATAAATGATCACCGGCAAGGTCACCAGCGTCGCCGGGGCCTGGGCAATGCCCAGCATGAGGATGACGATGGCCAGCATCCCGGCACCGGGAACCCCTTTGACGACAAAACCGACACCGATCAGCAGCATCTGGATGAAGGCAATGCCGATCACCCCTTGTGCCACCGCGCGAATGGTGGCCGTGCACAGCGTGGCCAAGGGTTTACCGCGCTCTGCGCCTGAAACCCGCATGGCGATGCGTTGGGTAGCGATTTCACCTCGTTCACCGAAGGCCATGATGACCCCGGAAATGATGATTGCGCCGATGAACAGAAGGAAGGCCCCGCCGGCGCTGGCCGCAGCGCCCAGCACCGTTAGCCCGGCCCCCTTGATCTGGGGCATCCACTGATTCAGTACACTGGCCATGTTTTCGGAGGCCGCCAACCACAGCGCGTACACCTTCGGCCCGATCAGTGGCCAGGCCGCCACGGAATCAGGCGGGACCGGCACGCTCCAGGCGCCGCTCTTGAGTAGCGTCACCAGGCTGTCCACCGATTCGCCGATGGACATCACCACCAGGTAGATAGGCACCAGCAGCAGCACCAGAACCAATAGCACCACCAGCGTCGCCGCATAGCCTTGCTTGAGCCCGGTGCGGCGCTGGATGCGGCAATGCAATGGGTACAAGGTGACCGCCAGAATCACCGCCCACAGCATCAACTCCAGGAACGGCTGGAACACCTGGAAGGCGAAGATCACCAAGGCTGCCACCAGACCGGCCTTGATGAGCACATCGAGCAAGCCCCGCGAAAGGGCGCTGTCCAACTTGAAACTCGACTGCATGATTCATCTCCCGATATTCAATGCACCAGCACGGCGCAACTCACTGCCCCGTTTCAGGGGATGCCTGCACAGGGCTGTCATCGCGCAGCTGCCGCGCCAAGGCCATCATGACCAAGGGCACCACCGCCATCGACAAGGTGATGGCCAGCACCAGCAGGTCGTGTACCTGCTGGGTGAGTACCTGGTGCTCCAGCGCCAGCTTGAACACCACGAAGGCGAACTCGCCACCCGAAGCCAGCACCACGCCCAGGCATAGCGCCTGGGCCTGGTTGAGCCCACCGACCGTATGCCCCAGGCCATACAGCAAGGGCAGCTTGATCACCACCAGCAGCACAGTCAGGCCCAGCACCATCAGCGGCATGCCGAACAGCAGGCGCAGGTCGGCACTCATACCTACGCCAACGAAGAACAGTCCCAGCAGCAGGCCTTTGATCGGTTCGATCTGGGTTTCCAGTTCGTGGCGAAACGGCGACTCGGCCATCAGCACACCGGCCAGGAAGGCCCCCAGCGCCATCGACACACCCACATGCTCCATCAACCAAGCGGTGCCCAGCACGACCAGCAAGGCCGTGGCGGTCGACAGTTCAGGCAGGCCCGAACCCACCGTCCACTTGAATATCGGGGTCAGCAGATAACGGCCAAAAACAATCAGCACACCAATGCCGACAACCACAGCCAGCAAGGGCCAGGCACCTTCGTCAGCAGTGCTGACATCGCCTCCAAGCAGCGGCACCACGGCAATCAAGGGAATGGCGGCAATGTCCTGGAACAGCAGGATGGCCACGGCCAGGCGGCCATGAGGTTTGCCCAGGTCCTTGCGCTCGGCCAGTACCTGCAGGCCAAAGGCGGTGGACGACAGCGCCAGGCCCAGGCCCAGCACGATGGCGGCAGGTTTAGATTGGTCGAACAGCCAGAATGCCAGTAGCCCAAGCAGCACAGCGGTCAGCCCCACTTGCAAGCTGCCGACGCCAAATAGCGCCCGGCGCATGGTCCACAGACGCTTTGGGGACAGCTCCAGGCCAATCACGAACAACAGCATGACCACGCCCATTTCCGACAGCCGCGCCACGTTGTCCGGGTTGCCGAGCAGGCCAAACACCGACGGACCAATCAGGATACCCGCCAACAGGTATCCCGGTACTGCGCCCATTTTCAAACGCTGCGCCAGCGGTACCAGAAGCACCACAGCCAAAAGGAATACCACCGTCGCCTGCAACAGGCTGCCGTCATGTGGCATGAGCTCGTACCTTCGCAGCTCCCTGCTGGGAGGGATTCAGAAACGTTCTTCGACGAACTTGAACGGGTAGGCGACCGCCTTGTACTTGCCGATCTTGCCGCGCTTGGGCAGCTTCACCTGCTGGTCGCGGGTTATGTCCTTGTAGGGAATACGGCTGAGCAGGTGGCTGATGATATTCAGTCGCGCGCGACGTTTGTCGTTGGAATTGGCCATGAACCACGGTGCCCAGGCGGTATCCGACGCCTGGAACATGTCGTCACGCGCTTGGGTGTAGTCATCCCAGCGGGTATACGACTTGAGGTCCATCGGCGATAACTTCCACAGCTTGCGGCCGTCGTTGATGCGGTCCTGCAGGCGCCGGGTCTGCTCATCGGCGCTGACTTCAAGCCAGTACTTGATGAGGATGATCCCCGAATCGACCATGACCCTTTCGAACACAGGTACACCGGCCAGAAACTTGTCCACTTGCTCACCAGAGCAAAAGCCCATTACCCGCTCAACGCCCGCTCGGTTGTACCAACTGCGATCAAAGATCACCACTTCGCCCGCCGCTGGCAGATGGCCCAGGTAGCGCTGCAGGTACATTTGGGTCTTTTCCCGCTCGGTCGGTGCGGGCAGCGCCACCACACGGAACACCCGTGGGCTGACACGCTCGGTAATGGCCTTGATGGTGCCGCCCTTGCCGGCGCCATCGCGGCCTTCGAAGACAATGCATACCTTCAGGCCCTTGGCGACCACCCACTCCTGTAGCTTCACCAGCTCTACATGCAGGTTCTTGAGCGCTTTTTCGTAGGCCTTGCCGCCCAGCTTTTCTGCCTGTTTTAGGGGGGGCTTGCTGGACGGCTTCGACATGACACGCTCCTGAAGGCGAATGAAGAGTGAGTATGGTCGATTAATTCCAGTTTGCCGCTTCGCTTGCAGATTGATGTGGGGGCTGTCGTGCAGCCCCCGGGAGGCACTATTTGGCCAGCTTGTTGTAACTGGTCATCAGGTTGCGGTAGTCCGGGATATGGTTGGAGAACAGGGTACCCAGCCCTTCGATGTCGTTGCGCCAGTCACGGTGCAGTTCGCAGGCCACGCCGAACCAGGTCATCAGCTGCGCCCCGGCAGCCTCCATGCGTCGCCAGGCCGAATCACGGGTCAGTTCGTTGAACGTGCCAGAGGCGTCGGTGACGACGAATACCTCGAAGCCCTCCTCCAATGCCGACAGGGCCGGGAAGGCCACGCATACTTCAGTGACCACACCAGCAATCAGCAGCTGCTTCTTGCCGGTGGCTTTTACCGCTTTGACGAAATCTTCGTTGTCCCAGGCGTTGATGTTGCCCGGACGTGCAATGTAGGGGGCATCAGGGAACTGCTCTTTCAGTTCCGGCACCAGCGGGCCGTTGGGCCCCGTCTCGAAACTGGTGGTGAGGATGGTCGGCAGCTTGAAGTATTTGGCCAGGTCGGATAGGGCCAACACGTTGTTCTTGAAGCGGTCGGGGTCGATGTCCCTTACCAGCGAGAGCAAACCGGTCTGATGGTCGACCAGCAGTACGGCTGCGTTGTTCTTGTCCAGACGCTTGTATTGGAAGGCCACGGTGGATCTCCTTGCTTCAGCGGGTTGGGAGTATCAGCGTAGGCAAGGATGGGGGGTGGGAGAGACCGTCAGTCGGCTTGCCTGTTCTGGCGTCCCCCATCACTTCACAAATTCCTGAACTGATTATTTGCCGCCAGCGATTTTTCCCCTCGCCCACCGCCACCAGAATCGCTTCACCACAATCACAATAAACCGTGAGGCCACTCCCGTGGACCAGACACTTCAAGTGCGGCAAGCCGCCGCCGACCTCGTCGCGGCGTTCGCCAGCAACGACACCGCCCGCTATTTCGCTTGCTTCAGCGAAGACGCCACCTTTCTGTTCCACACCTTGCCGTATCCGCTGTTGTCGCGTCGCGCCTATGAAGAGCTCTGGGCCCAGTGGCAGGCCGAGGGCTTTACCGTGCTTGCCTGCGAATCGGGCAACGCCCATGTAAGCCTGCAAGGCGACGTGGCTGTGTTCATGCACGATGTGGCCACGCGTATCCGCATCGGCGGTGAAGAGCACCCGTTGAGCGAGCGCGAGACCATCGTCTTCCGTCGCCATGGTGACCAGTGGCTGGCCTGCCACGAGCACCTGTCGGTCGTAACACCGGCCTGATCACCCTTTACGCGGCACTGCCGCCCTGCCATCGCACCCACAAAAAGGCCCGCGCACTGCGCTGGCTACAACAACCGCGCTGGAGCACCACCATGAGCCACTCGACCGGTATCGAGACCAACGGCGTCGAACAGATCCCCGCCGATCAACGCGACGCCTCCCCGCTAGACCTGTTCCGCCTGATCTTCGGCGGTGCCAATACCTTCGCTACCGCCGTACTGGGCAGCTTCCCGGTGCTTTTCGGGTTGTCTTTCCAGGCGGGTGTGTGGGCGATTCTGCTTGGCGTTGGCATCGGCGCGCTGATCCTTGCACCGATGGGGCTGTTCGGCGCGCTTAACGGCACCAACAACGCCGTTTCCTCGGGCGCGCACTTTGGCGTACACGGGCGCATCGTCGGCTCGTTCCTGTCGCTGCTCACGGCGGTGGCGTTTTTCTCGCTTTCGGTATGGAGCTCGGGCGATGCATTGGTCGGTGGTGCCAAGCGCCTGGCCGGCCTGCCAGAGACCGACCTGACCCTGGGCCTGGCCTACGGTGTGTTCGCGGTGCTGGTCCTGGTGGTATGCATCTTTGGCTTCCGCTTCATGCTGTGGGTCAACAAGATTGCCGTTTGGGCCTCGAGCCTGCTGTTCCTGCTGGGCATCGTCGCCTTTGCCGGGCCCTTCGATGCCGGCTACGCAGGCAGCGTCAACCTCGGCCAGGCAGGCTTTTGGGCTGCGTTCGTCGGCGCGGCGATCCTTGCCATGAGCAACCCGGTGTCGTTTGGCGCCTTCCTGGGTGACTGGTCACGCTACATTCCACGCGAAACCCCCAAGGCACGCATCATGCTGGCAGTGATCGCGGCACAGGGGGCGACGCTGATTCCGTTCCTGTTCGGCCTGTGTACGGCCACCCTGGTCGCCACCCAGGCGCCGGACTACATTGCCGCCAACAACTATGTCGGCGGCCTGCTGGCGGTAGCGCCAAGCTGGTTCTTCCTGCCGGTGTGCCTGATTGCGGTGATCGGCGGCATGTCCACCGGCACCACCGCGCTGTATGGCACCGGCCTGGACATGTCCAGCGTGTTCCCACGCTTGCTAAGCCGAGCCGGCGCCACCCTGCTGATCGGCGTGTTGGCGATCGGCTTCATCTTCATTGGCCGCTTCACCTTCAACCTCGTGCAGAGCGTATCGACCTTTGCCGTGCTGATCATTACCTGCACTAGCCCGTGGATGGTGATCATGATCCTTGGCCTGATTACCCGCCGCGGCTTCTACCACGCCGACGACCTGCAGGTATTCACCCGTGGCCAGCGTGGTGGCCACTACTGGTTCCTGCACGGCTGGAACTGGCGCGGCATGGGGGCGTGGATCCCCAGCGCGGCGGTTGGCCTGTGCTTCGTCAACCTGCCGGGGCAGTTCGTCGGCCCACTGGGCGACCTGGCGGGCGGCATCGACCTGAGCCTGCCGGTCACGCTGGGGCTGGCTGGCGTGCTGTACCTGCTGTTGCTCAACCTGTTCCCTGAACCTGCTGGCGTTTATGGCCCCCTGGGCCCGCGATGGGTGCGTTGCAAAAGCACCGCGCATACGCCTGTGACCACCGCCGAAATGGCCTGACTGGAAACCGACCATGACCACTTCCCACTATATCGCCGGCCATTGGGTCGAAGGCCAAGGCAGCGACTGCATCAGTGTCACCGACCCTGCGCTGGGGCAACCGTTCGCCGAGCTGATGGCCGCAAGCGTGAGCCAGGTCGACCAGGCCGTCGCCGCTGCCCGCAGCGCCCTGCCCGCCTGGAAAAGCACCTGCGCCAGTGAACGTGCCGCCTTCCTGCGTGGTTTTGCCGAACAGCTCGGGCAACGCCGTGAAGCGCTTGTCACCCTGCAGATGCGCAATAACGGCAAACCGCGTCACGAAGCGGAAATTGACCTGGATGACGCCATCGCCACCTTTGGCTATTACGCCGAGCTGGCCGAGCGGCTGCCATCGAAAAAACGCACTGTGCCGCTGGCCGCGCCGGGTTTCACCGCCCGCACCCGCCTTGAACCGGTGGGCGTGGTCGGCCTGATCGTGCCGTGGAACTTCCCGTTGGTGACCAGCGCCTGGAAACTTGCCCCGGCCCTGGCCGCCGGTTGCACCGTGGTGCTCAAGCCTTCAGAGGTCACCCCGCTGATCGAACAGGCCTACGGCCAGATCGCCGACGCCCTGGGCCTACCCGCCGGGGTGCTGAACATCGTCAACGGCAAGGCCGAGACCGGCGCCGCGCTGAGCAATCACAACGGCCTGGACAAGCTGTCCTTCACCGGTAGCAACAGCGTCGGCAGCCAGGTGATGCGCAGCGCGTCGGCGCAGTGCCGGCCGGTGACACTGGAACTGGGCGGCAAGTCGGCCATCGTGGTGTTCGATGATTGCGATGTCGACCAAGCGGTGGAATGGATTGTTGCCGGCATCACCTGGAACGCCGGCCAGATGTGTTCGGCCACATCGCGGCTGCTGGTGCAGGACGGCATTGCCGATGCACTGCTGCCGCGCTTGCAGGCGGCACTGGAAAACCTGCGGGTGGGTAATCCTTTGACCGAAGAGGTCGACATGGGTCCGCTGACCAGCCAGGCACAATGGCTGAAGGTAGCCAGCTACTTTGCCACGGCGCGGGAAGAAGGTTTGCAGTGCCTGGCTGGCGGCCATGCACTGGACCGTGAAGGCTGGTTCGTCAGCCCGACGCTGTATACCGATGTGCCGAAGGACAGCCGCCTGTGGACCGAGGAAATCTTTGGCCCGGTGCTCTGTGCACGGCGCTTTGCCAGCGAGGAACAGGCCATTGCCGAAGCCAATGACAGCCGCTTCGGGTTGGTAGCCACGGTGTGCTCCGCCGACTTGGAGCGCGCCGAGCGCGTGGCCGATGCGCTGGAGGTTGGTCATGTGTGGATCAACTCGGTGCAGGCGGTGTTCGTCGAAACGTCATGGGGGGGCACCAAGGGCAGCGGGATCGGCCGTGAGCTGGGGCCTTGGGGGTTGTCAGCCTATCAGTCGGTCAAGCATGTAACCCGCTGTCTGGGCTGATACCGCAAGGGGCCGGGTTGAAGCTTTTCACCGGTGTCAGTCGATAGACAGCAACCTGCAGCTTCAACGGCGGCAATGCCTGGAAAGGCTTTGAAATCGAGGTGATTAATTATCAAACCGTGGGGCAAGGCGAAATCTATGGTTTTCCGGCCTCCTCGCGGGTAAGCCCCCACAGGTAATCCACAACACCTCAGCCCTGTGGTCATCTTGTGGGAGCGGGCATGCCCGCGAAGAAAACCAACGCGGTGGATGGCACCGGCTTTGCCGGTGTTCGCGGGTGAACCCGCTCCTACAACGGCCTGTACTGTGTGTAGGAGCGGGTTTACCCGCGAATACGGTGGCGGCTGCGACGGTGAGCGGCGGGTGGAAATTGGCCAGCAGGGCCGGCCCTTTCGCGGGTGAACCCGCTCCTACAGGCGACCGCGAAGGCTTTTAAAATGTTGAGCGCCCACGAGCAGTTTCACCCGCGAAGAGGCCGGTACAGGTCATACAAACATTCCCCCGCGTGACTTTCTCCATTGCCCGCAAAGTCCCACTTCCTGGTACCCCCATAATCACAACACCAGGCCGGACCACCCATGCACCCTCAACGCACCGCCTTGCACAATGAACTGCACGCCCGTCCGTCACTTTATTTCGACGGCCCGGCGCATGTCTTCCACCTGGCCTTGCTCGGCGGCGATGCTGCCTGTACAGCATTGCTGCAGCGCTGCTGCCCTGATGTTTCGGACACCGGTGCCGCACAAGGCATCACTGCCATGGATGGCCACCCGTTCAAATGGGAGCGGCACACCGAGTTCTTCACGTTGACGCTGGTTGTGCCATGCACCACAGCCGATACCACATGGCAAACCCTGCCGCCGGTGCTGGCCGAGGCGATTGCGCCGCAGGTGGCGCAGGTGATCAATGCAGTGCAGGTGCTGGTACGTCACGAACAGGACCTGAACCTGGCCGATTACGGTTTCAAAGACCCGTGCGGCTCGTGCGTGGGTGGTGGCGATGCGGTGGTGTGGAGCGACTTCCGCCTGACCGAGGATGGCACCAACCGCTTCCTGTTCATCAACAGGCGCCTCAACGCCTACCGCCAGGGCCGCATGATCCGCCGCCTGCTGGAAATCGAGACGTACCGCATGATGGCTTCGCTGACCCTGAGCACGGCCAAGCAACTGAGCCAGGAACTGGATACCTTCGACAAGACCCTGGTCTGCCTCTCCGAGCGCAGTGCCGGGATCGATGGCCATGATTCCAAGGGGCTGCTGGAAGCCATTGCCCACCTGTCACGTCAGGTTGTAAGCCGCACGGTAAAAACCCGTCACCGCTTTGGCGCCACCCAGGCCTACGCACAGCTGGTGTTCGAACGCCTGGGGGAGTTGCGGGAAAGCCATGTGGGCGACTGCCAGCGCCTTGGGGTATTCATCGAGCGCCGGTTCAAGCCGACCGTGCGTTACTGCGCAGCCACCGAGCAACGGCTGGAGCAGTTGGCGAAGAACGTGGCCAACCTGGGCGACTTGCTGCAGGCGCGGGTGCAAGTTGAGATGGAGGAGCAGAACGCCGAGATCTTGCGCAGCCTCAATGCCCGGGCAGATGCCCAGGTGAAAATCCAGCGAGCGGTGGAGGGGCTGTCGATCATCGCCATCACCTATTACCTGCTGAATCTGTTCAAGCTTTTGTATGGCGGGCTGAATGTACTGGGGTTGGGACTGACGGCGCGCGATGGCTTGATGGCCATGGCGCCGCCAGTACTGCTGGTGCTGCTGGTGATACTGCTGCGTATCAGGCAGGCCAAACAACATTGAGTTGGGGGTGCCTTGCCCCCCAATGCCTACACCGACTCGTCAGCCGGCCGCGCACCTTCCTGCACCAGCACCATGCTCTGCGGCGAAGACAGTGGAATGCCTTCATCACGCAACCGGCCAAGAATGGTGAACAGCAGGTCGCTGCGGGCTCCCGATACCTGCCGCGGCCCGGCCACATAGCCACTCACACCAATCACCATGCCGCTGGCCGTCAGGTCCTTGAACGACACCGAGGTAGCTGGCGCATCCAGAATCGCCTCATGCTCATGGTAAGCCGCCAGCAGCAGCTCACGCACACGGTTGGCATCGGTCTCCAGCGGCAGTGTCAGGGTAATGCTGACCACGCCCAGCGCATTGCCCATGGTCACGTTGCGCACGTTCTGCGAAATGAACTGCGAGTTGGGCACGATCACCGTGGAACGGTCAGACATCTGGATCTCGGTGGCGCGGACATTGATGCGGCGGATATCACCCTCGACACCCGCCAGGCTGACCCAGTCGCCGACCTTCACCGGGCGCTCGGTCAGCAGGATCAGGCCGGAAATGAAGTTCTGCACGATCTGCTGCAAACCGAAACCGATACCGACCGACAGGGCACTGACCACCCAGGTCAGGCTGGTGAGGTTGATACGCAAGGTCGACATCACCAGCATGGCCAGGAACAGGAAACCCAGGTAACCCACCAAGGTCACCAGCGAGGCCCGCATACCGGCGTCCATCTCGGTTTCCGGCAGCAGGCGGTCGCTCAGCCAGCGCTTGACCACACGGATGGCGAACAGGCCGCCGAGGAAGATCGCCAAGGCCAGCATGATGTCCTGCGGCACGATGTTCAGGTTGCCGAGCACCTTGCCGCCGGTCCCATCCCAGTCGCCCAGACTCAACAGCAATTCGCTAGGGCTGGTGCCCGACGGCATCAACACCAGCAGCAGTGCCAGGAACAGCACGACAGTGCGGCCGATGCCGGCCAGTATGGTACTGGCCTGGGCCTGGTGGCGAGGCGCCAGACCCAGGGTCGACGCCAGTGCCAGGCCACCGGGCTGGCGGGGCGACAGCAGGGTTTCGCACAGGTCGCCGAAGAAGGTGGTCAGCAAGTAGGCGCAGGTGATCACCAGGCTGACCCACAACAGCTTGGCGGTGAGGAAATAGGCGAGTGTCAGGTAGCCGGTGAGCAGGGCCAGCAGGATCAACGTCAGCCAGATGACCATCACGAACGGGATGAGCCCGGCCAGGCCCGTCGGGCGCTCCAGGCCATGCTTGCGCAGGGTGCGGCGGTAACACAGCAGCGCGCCTGCAAAGGTGAGCGCCACCACCAGCGCGGTCAGCCCGTTGACAGCCACCGTCAGCGCCAGGCTGGCGCCGATCACGCTATTCATGCGCTCCATGGTCATCATGACCATCAGTGCCAATGCCAGCACCTTCGGGAACCAGCCCAGCGCACTGGCGACTTCGTCGTGGATCGCCGGCAGCCGCCAGGACGGACGCTGCAGCATCAGCATGGCGCGGCCCAGGCCTGTGATGAAGGCACTGAACACCACCAGAGTGAGAATGTGATTGGTCAGGCTGGCGATATCCGAACCCAATCTTGCATTGCTTTCCAGCCCCCAGCGCAGCAACGACACCGAGCCGGCGATGGTGCCCAGGGTTGCCAGGCTAACGCCCAGAGCCAAGGCGCTGCGGCGCAGGCGGCCCTCCGGTAACCAACGGATCATGGCACTGGCCAGCAAGCGTTCAAGCACGCGCCTTACCAACGTCCACACCAGAATTGCCGCCACCAGGCTGGCAACGAACTGCCAGCGGTTTTCGGCGCTGAAGGCGCTGCTGATGGCATCGGCCGCCTCGCCGCGCAGATCACGCAGGCGCGCCACGTCGTCCTGGGTGGGGCGGATGATGCTCTGCCAGAACGCCGGGCTCAGCGGCGAGGCTGCACGGCTGGTGATTTGCGAGTTGAACTGGCTGCGGCGCAGGTTGACGATTTGCGTGGACAGGTCACGGGCCGACTGGGTCAGCTTGGTGGCCTGATCCTGCTGGGCTACCAGCGCCTTTTTCTCGGCCTCCAGCGCTTTGCGCTGCTGCGTCAGGGTAGCGGCCTCGTCCGGCTGGGCCGGGCCGATGACCTTCAGCTGATCGTCGAGTTTTCCCACATCGGCAGTGCGCAGCGCACTCAATGCATCAGCTTGACGCTGAACCTGCATCGCGCCCAGGCGCAGTTGCGACAGCACGTCGTCGTTGGCCTCGCTGGTGACGCCTTGCCGGATGAGGTCCAAGCGGTCGCTCAGCTGTTCGAGGCTGGCGTTTTCGTCCAGTGCGGGCGCCTCGGCAGCCGCCAGGTTGGACAATGGCGTGGCCGGGGCCGACCAGGTCGGGCTGACAAACAACAGCATCAGGGCCAGCAGGGCAATCACACCTGGGCAATAACGGGCAAGGCTGACACGCCTCATCGAATATTCCTCTTTGCAATTCGATTTGGCGGGAGATTCTACGCGGCTTCGGGCGGTCAGGAGAGTGCCGTTTCTCGCTTCAGCAATTGCTGTTTGCGCTCCACGCCCCAGCGGTAACCGCTGATGTCGCCATCCCGGCGCACCACGCGGTGGCAAGGGATGGCCACGGCAATACGGTTGGCCGCGCAGGCCATGGCTACCGCCCGCACGGCTTTGGGGGCGCCAATGCGCTCGGCGATGTCGGTGTAGCTGACCCGGCTTCCGGCCGGCACCTCACGCAGCGCCTGCCACACCCGCTCCTGAAACGCGGTGCCTTGCACATCCAGCGGCAGGGCGAGGCCCAAGGCTGGCGCTTCGACGAAACCGATCACTTCGGCAACCATGTTTTCGTAGGCGCTGTCGCCGCCAATCAGGTGGGCCTTGGGGAACTGATCCTGCAGCTCGTGTAACAAGCCCTCGGGGTCGTCGCCCAGCAGAATCGCGCAGATGCCCTTGTCGCTCTGGGCGACCAGTATTGCACCCAGCGAGCACTGCCCAAGGGCGAAGTGAATGGTTGCCCCGGCACCGCCGGCGCGGTATTGCCGGGGGCGCATGCCCAAGCGCTGGTCGGCGCTTTCGTAGAAGCGGCTGTTGGAGTTGTAGCCGGCGTTGTAGATAGCATCGGTGACTGAGTGCTGGCCGCCTTCCAGGTGCGCACGCAGGCGCCGGGCACGGAAGGCCATGGCGTAGGCTTTGGGGGTAACCCCGGTTTCGGCCTTGAACAGCCGATGCAGGTGGAAGGGGCTGACGGCCAGCCGTGCACTGAGTTGGTCGAGGCTTGGCGCGGGGTCGCTGGTTTCGATCAAGCGGCAGGCGTGGGTAACCAGCTGGCTGTGGCGGGTGGCGCTGGCCTTGCTGATACAGCGTTTGCAAGCACGGTAGCCGGCAGCCTCGGCGGCTGCGGCAGTGTCGTAGAACTCGACGTTCATGCGCTTGGCCTGGCGTGATTTGCAGCCGGGGTGGCAGTAGACGCCAGTGGTACGTACGGCGTAGACAAAGTGGCCTGTGGCGGCAGTGTCGCGGCTCTTTAAGGCTTGCCAGCGTTGGTCGGGGGTGGTGTAGAGGTTCATCTTTGTTTCCCGGATATGTTGTTGCCTGTACGGGCGATGCAAAAACCTCAGGCCCGCCACAGGTACCAGGCCGCCACGGTACGAAATGGCCGCCAGGCGCCGCCCAGCGAACGCATTTGCGCCGGTGTCGGCGCCGTCTCCAGCCCTTTGAGCCGCCGATACCCCTCACGCACGCCAAAATCGTCCACCGGCAGAATGTCAGAACGGCCCAGGCTATAGATCAGCAGCATCTCCACCGTCCACCGCCCTACCCCACGCAGCGCCACCAGGCGTTCGATCAACGCCTCGTCAGCCATGTTTAACGCCTGCTCCCGCGTCGGTACCAGGCCCTCCAGAGTGGCTTGAGCAATGCCCTGGACCGTCACCAGCTTGCTCGCCGAAAAGCCGCAGGCACGCAGGGTTTCCGGGGTTACCGCCAACAACTGCTCTGGCTGCGGAAAATCATCTGCCGGGAACAGTGCCAGCAAACGCCCCAGGATCGCCTCGGCGGCACGGGCGTGCAGTTGCTGATAGGCAATCGCCCGCACCAACGCCTCATAAGGCTCCCGTCCCGGGGTAGCCTGGTGCAGGCAGGGCCCGATCGCTGCGATATGCCGTGACCAGTCCGGGTCAAGTGCCGCCAGGTGTTGCGCGGCCTCGCGATAGGCCTCAGGCGAAAGGTCGGCCAGCATCATGGCACCTCCATCAAGTCGATTGCAGTTCCAGCTTAGCGCAGCCGTTCATCGGGCAAACGCCGGTTCTTGCGCAGCTAATCTTTGGCATGCCATTGCTCCGCGCCATCTTCCCCGCATAGAATTGAGAACTATTCACAATCGCACACAACACTGGACTGGGCCTTCTCTACGATGCAGATCAACGACACGCTCAAGCCCAACGAGGTCGCTCTGCTCTACCAGTCTCACCATGCCTGGTTGCGTGGCTGGTTACGCAGCCGGGTCGGTTGCAGTGAACATGCCGCAGACCTGGCCCAGGATACCTTCGTGCGGTTGTTGCGCGCCCGCCAGGTGTCACCGCTCAAAGAACCCCGTGCCTACCTCAGCAGCATCGCCCGTGGCTTGATGATCGACCAGTTCCGACGCCGCGCGCTGGAGCGGGCCTATCAGGAGAGCCTGGCTCACCTGCCCGAAGCAGAAGTGCCCAGCGAAGAGGATAAGCTTGTCCTCCTCGATAGCCTGGAACGCCTCAACCGCGCCTTGCAGCAGTTGAAACCGCGCGTCCGCCAAGCGTTCCTGCTGGCCCAGCTAGACGGTTTGAGCATCGTGCAGGTTGCCCAACGTCTAGGAGTGTCCAGGGCCACTGTTGAGCGCGACCTGGCCAAAGCCTTGGGCGCCTGCTACCGGTTGCGCTATGCCGATGCCTGATGGTACGCCCGCACAGGCGCAGGTCGATCAGGCCATCGACTGGCTGGTGAAGCTGCGTTTCGATACCCCCAGCCCGCGCACCGAGCAGCAGTTTCAACACTGGCTGGCCAGCCACCCACACAACCGCCTGGCCTGGCAGCGGGTCAGTAATCTGGGTGATGAACTGGCCGGGCTGCCCAAGGACCTGAGCCGGCGCACCCTGGACGCTAGCCAGCACCCAAAAGCCAGCCGCAGGGACCACCTGAAGTTGCTGGGGCTGTTGGCCGTCGGCGGCAGCCTGGGCTGGGCCGCGCGCGAACCGCTGGGCCTGCCACAACTGCTGGCCGACACCAGCACTGCCACAGGCGAACGGCGTCAATGGCAAGGCAGTGACGGCAGTCGTCTGCAGCTCAACACTGCCAGTGCCATCGACTTGCACTACAGCGCGGAACAACGCCAGCTGAAACTGATCCATGGCGAGGTCAGCCTGGACAGCAACCCCAACGACAACCGCCCATTCCACGTCGCCACCCCTGTCGGCCCGCTGACCACCTTCGATGGCCAGCTGTTGCTGCGCGAAAACAGCCAGGGCCTGCTGCTGTCGGTGCGGCGTGGTGAAGTCACGCTGTTCCCTGCCTCGGCGTCAGCGAGGCAGGTGCTGCCCGGTGAAACCTTGCAAATCACAGCCGAAGGCAGCATTCAGGCCAGAGCACTGCACAACGACCCCTGGGGTTGGACCGAAGGTGTACTCAGCGTGCAGCAGATGCCGCTTGCCGAGTTTGCCAGCGAACTCGGCCGCTACCGACCGGGCCTGTTGCGCTGCGCTCCAGAAGTGGCGGGCTTGAAGGTTTCCGGCACCTATCAGTTGGCTGACACTGGGCAAATCCTGCAACTGCTCACCCGCAGCCTGCCCGTGCGGGTCGAGTACAGAACGCGCTACTGGGTAAGCATCGGCGCGGCGTAAAGGGATATCACTGCGCCACAGCCCGCATCCGCCCACGGCGCCGGTATGACTGCCTGGCAAAGCACACGAACAGCCCGGCCATCAGTGCCAGCGCCATGGGTAAACCGTGGGGCGCGACATTCATGGCCGCCCCACTGACCAACGGCCCGACCAGGCTGCCTACGCCCCAGAGCAAGCCCACGCTGGCGTTGGCAGTGACCAGGTCCTGGCCCTTGAAGCGCTGCCCGATCAGCACCAGCGCCAAGGTATAGATCCCCCCCGCCACCGCGCCCAGTACCACCAGCAGCGGCCACAGCAGCCAGGTCAGATTCAGCAGCCAAGGCAAACCGATGCCGATCACCATCGCCACCAGCCCGCACGCCAGGTGCAGCCCTGTGCGCTCAACCCGATCGGCCAACCAGCCCAGCGGCAGCTGGAAAAGCATGTCGCCGGCAAACACCACCGTCACCATCAACGCCGCCACGCCAACGGCAAAGCCATGGCTGGTGGCGTACACCGGCAGCAGCGACAGCACCACGGCATCGAAGAACGAGAAGAACAGCACCGCCATGCACAACGCCGGTGCCACCCGGAAGAACCCGGCCAGGCCGAAGCTTTTTTCGCCCTCTTCGTGCTCGACATGGTCGTTGGGCACAGTCAGCACAATGCACAGCAACGCCAGCCCATAACAGACCGTGACAACACCCGTGATCCACGGGCTATCGGCGCCCAGCACTGCCAGCATGGCCGGGCCCAGCACCTGAAAGCCCGTAAAGCTGGTGGCGTACAGGGCCATGATCTTGCCGCGGTTATGTTCGGGGCACAGTTCGTTGACCCACGACTCGCCGAGGATGATGGCGATCCCCATGCCAAGCCCCAGGCCCAGGCGCAGCAACGCCAGCAGCCACAACGAGCCGAACGCGGACTCGAGCAAGGCGATGCTGACCGTGCACAGGCTGAAACACAGCAGATAGATAGTACGCCGGGTGAGATGGCGGCAGCAGACGTCGACCAGAAAAGCCGAGAGCATCATGCCGGCGGCAGGGATGGCCGAGATGATGCCGATTTCCAGGGTGCTCGCCCCCGCTTCATGCAGGCGCAACGACACCAGCGGCAAGCTGGCCCCCAAACTGAAACCCACGACAGAAACGGCGAACAACAGGCCCGCCAATAAACGCATGTTCATGTACCACTCCTGGCAAACCGAAAAGACGTGCAGAAACAGACGCGCACGCCAGAACGGCGAGCGACGCTAAAGCGCAGATCAGTTCAGGCGAGGTGTGGCGAGAAGGTGAAGGCAAACAGCACGCTGCGGCGGCGCTTGAGCACCGTGTCACTCGGCCATGCACGACGCAGCGCCTGAAGGGCAGGCTGGCGGGCGTGTGGGAGGGACTGGGTACGGCGCATTGCTTTGGCTACTACGCAGGTGATTGAAAAAAGAGGCGGCACTCTAGCCACCTCCAGGGGGCTAGTCAATTGCCCGGGGGCCGCTGTCAGGCCCCCGGCGCGTTCAGCGTTTACCTGTACTTGGCAGGAACACCGCCAACAACCCGAACAATGGCAGGAACGAACACAACCCATACACATATTCGATACCACGCAGGTCCGCTACGTACCCCAACAGCGCAGCGCCAATGCCGCCAAAACCGAACATCAGGCCGAAGAAGATCCCGGCAATCATGCCCACGCTGCCCGGCACCAGTTCCTGCGCATACACAACGATCGCGGAAAACGCCGAAGCCAGGATAAAGCCGATCACCACGCTCAGCACCGTGGTCCAGAACAAGTCGGCATACGGCAGCGCCAGCGTGAACGGCGCCACGCCCAGTATCGAAAACCAGATAACAGCCTTGCGTCCGATACGGTCACCGATCGGCCCGCCAAAAAAGGTGCCCGCCGCCACCGCGCCGAGGAACAGGAACAGGTGCAGCTGCGAGCTGGCCACCGACACACCGAACTTCTCGATCAGGTAGAAGGTAAAGTAGCTGGTGAAGCTGGCCATGTAGAAGTACTTGGAGAACACCAGCAAGCCCAGCACGATCAGCGCCGCGATTACCCGATTGCGCGAAATGCCGTGGGTGGCCTGAACTGCCTTGCGCGCCTTGGCCTGATTGAGGTGTTCCTTGTACCAGCCGCGCAGCATCAGGGTAACGCCGAGGAAGAACAGCCCGGCCAGGCCGAACCAGGCCACATGGGTCTGACCGAACGGTATGACGATGGCCGCTGCCAGCAGCGGGCCCAGAGCAGAGCCGGTGTTGCCACCGACCTGGAAGGTCGATTGGGCCAGGCCGAAGCGCCCGCCCGAGGCCAGCCGTGCAATACGCGAGGTTTCCGGGTGGAAGGTCGACGAGCCAATGCCCACCAGCGCCGACGCCAGCAGGATCATCGGGAAACTGCCAACGAAGGCCAGCATCACAATCCCCACCAATGTGCACAGGGTGCCTAGCGGCAACAGATTCGGCGTGGGCCGGCGGTCGGTGAAGAAGCCAACCCAAGGCTGCAACAGCGAGGCGGTGATCTGGAACGTGAGCGTGATCATGCCGATCTGGGCGAAGCTCAGGTCGTAGTTAGCCTTGAGCATCGGGTAAATCGCCGGCAGCACCGACTGGATCAGGTCGTTGATCAAGTGCGCCAAGGCGCAGAAACCGATGATACGCATAACCATCGGCGAGGCTTGGCTTGCCGCTGCCGGGTTGGATGCGGTGGAGGCACTACTGGTGGCCATTTGCCTAAATCTCCGTCCTCTGGTTTGGGATCCGATTATCAGGAATCAAATAGATACATAGCTACCTTTTTTATCCCCCTGTCGCCGCGTACTTGAAAATGGTTCTCAATATAATTAGCATCTTCTGCCAATGACTCCCGTCATCGTTAGGCCAAACGGCCCCTATCGTGAGCAGACCGCCCCCATGAGCCCGATGTCCGCCAAGCAGCTGCAGCCCGATCCGCAACAGGAAGCGCTGGCGTGGTTTTCGTTGCTGCGCCAGCCCGGTTGCGACGAAACCCAGCGCCAGGCATTTGCGGCCTGGTGTCAGGTACAAGAGAACGCCCACGCCTACGCCGAGCTGGAGACGTTCTGGCAACAGCTGCAACCCGCACCTGCCCGCCCTCGCCCACGGCATGTCACTGTCCGTCGCAGTCACCTGGGTAAATGGTTGGCGCTTGCGTTTTTGCTAGGGTTGGGTGCTGCTGCTTACCTGTACTGGCCGCTGATGCAGCGTCTGGCCAGCGAGCTGCACACCGATGTGGGAGAGCGCCGCAGCATACGCTTGGCGGATGGCACGACATTGAACCTGGACAGCGCCAGCGCGATGAACGTCGACCTGCGCGGCCGCACCCGCCAACTGCACCTGGTGCAGGGCCAGGTGCATCTGGAAGTCGTGCTCGACGGGCGCGCCATGGACGTGGAAGTGGGCAACGCACGCATCCAGGTATACGGCACTCGCTTGCAGATAGCCCGCCATGCAGGGCGCGACGAACTCGTGGTATTCAGTGGCAAGGCCATGGTCACCCAGGGGGGTGAGCAGCGGATGGTCTCGGCGGGTGAGCGGGTAACCTTCGATGACACACGCATCGACCCGGTGCGTAAGGCTGATCTGAAAACCGCTGACAGTTGGCGCAATGGCCGCCTGAAAGCCACAGACATGCCATTGAGGCAGGTGCTGGAGCGCCTTGCCGGTTACCAAGGGCAGCGTCTGTGGATGATGGATGAACAAGTGGCTCATCGCCGTGTAAGCGGCGACTTCAACCTCGACCAGCCTGGCCAAAGCCTGCAATCCTTGGCTGCAGCCCAGCAGTTGCAGTTGCTGGGCGTGCTCGGGCACTGGCTTGTGGTGCGCTGAAACCGGGGCTGGCCGCTAAGTTTTTGAAAGCGTGCAAATTTTTTTTGAAATGAGTGTTGACAGAGGGGGCGTTCAAGAGAATAATGCGCGCCATCGGCTACATAGCTCAGTTGGTTAGAGCATAGCATTCATAATGCTGGGGTCCGGGGTTCAAGTCCCTGTGTAGCCACCAAACAAGACAAAGGGCTTACCGCAAGGTAAGCCCTTTTTCTTTGCCTGCGAAAAAGTTGCTGATGCCCGCGCCAACCAATCCCGCAGCAGCCGGGAGCCGAATCACAGGTTTCGGCGCAGCTATCGTCGCCTCAACGTATTCCGGTCACCGCCACAGCCAGGCCAAGCCCGATCAATGCCAGACCAATGGCCCGGTCCACCAGCACTTGCCGCTCGATCATCGCCCTGCGCAATGCCGTACTGGAGAAAAATACCGCCACCAGGCTGAACCATAGCCAAGGGGCAACGGACATGAACGCACCGTAGGCGAAGTTCAGCGCCAGCGGGCTGCCAGGCTGCACCACCTGGGTGAAGGCACTGATGACAAACAACATGGTCTTGGGGTTTAGGGCGTTGGTCAAAAAGCCGGTGCGCAGCGCTTGCAGTACGCTGGCAGCAGACTGGCCAACCCCGTCCAGGCTGATGCGTCGGGTGTTGGTCAATGACTTGTACCCGAGGTAGATCAGGTAGCCCGCACCCAGCACCTTCATGACGAAGAACAGCGTCGGGCTCTGGCTGATGATCACGGCAATGCCCAACACCGTGTACAACACATGCACCTGCACCCCCAGGGCGATGCCCACAGCAGCAGCCAGCCCGGCCTTGCGCCCCTGCGCATAACTGCTGCGGGTGACCATGGCGAAGTCCGCGCCGGGGCTGATGACGGCGAGCAGGGTGAACAGGGCGACGGCGATGAGTTCGGTCATGCTGAGGGCTCTCGATAGGCGATGGAAATGCACAGACCGCCGATTATCAAGCGCTTACAGATGCGGAAAAATCGATTTATGCTGAGATGAATCTGATAGTTTTACTCACAGATATGTACAGCCTGCCTTGGCCTCTTCGCAGGTAAACCCGCTCCTACAGGGAAATATGTGGCCATGTAGGAGCGGGTTTACCCGCGAAGAGGCCGGCACAGCTGAACAGGGATATCATGAAACTGCCGCCACTCAACGCCTTCCGCTACTTCGACATTGCCGCCCAGACCGAAAGCTTCGTGCGTGCCGCCGAACATTTGCACGTCACTCACGGCGCGGTCAGCCGCCAAATACGCCTGCTGGAAGAAAGCCTTGGCGTGGAACTGTTCGAGCGCCGCAACCGGGCCATTTTCCTCACCCCCGCCGGTCGTGCCCTGCAAAGCACCACCCAGGCGATCTTCGAACAACTCGAAGGTGCTGTGCAGCGCCTGCAGCAACAAGCTCGCGACAATGTGCTGGTGCTGTCTTGCGAGCCGACCATTGCCATGCGCTGGCTGATACCGCGCCTGCCGCGCTTCCATGCCACCCACCCCGACCTTCAGTTGCACCTGGTAGCCGCAGGCGGCCCGCTGGACTTCGCCCGCAGCGGTGTCGACCTGGCAATTCGCCGCGACGACTTCCACTGGGACAACCAGCTGTACAGCCAGAAAATCTGCGATGAATGGATCGGCCCGGTGTGCCACCCCGCCGCCAGCGCCAGACTCGATGGCCAACGGCTGCTGCACAGCGCCACCCGGCCTGCTGCCTGGCCCACCTGGCTGCGCCTGAGCGGCCAGCAGGCGCGGCACTGCGAACGCAGCGACTACGAACATTTCTACCTGTCGATTCAGGCCGCCAGCGCCGGACTGGGCCTGGCCATTGCCTCAGCCCTGATGGTGCGCGACGAACTCGACAGCGGGCAGCTGCAGGCGCCGTTCGGTTTTGTGTGCGATGGCTCGGCCTACCACCTGCTCAGCCCGCAGCCTCTGGCCGACAGCGGCAAGCGCCAGCGCTTCGCCGGGTGGATAATGGACGAATGCCGGGAGTGCCTGGCTCATTTGGGGTTGATACAGAACGACGCCCCCGCACCGCCATCACCACCCCAGGTGCGATAACCGGCGGTATCCAAATGGATACGGCCTGATGGGTAGCGGCCCAGCCCCATGTTCCAGGCTTGGCCGTGCTGCTGCCAGAAACGGCACAGCGGATTGGGGTCGGCCCAGGCCGGCAGCAGTATATCGACGGCGAACGCGCGGGTATGCGCACTGTTGGCCGCCCCGCCCGCGCAGGCGTTCAGGCGCGGCTCACGGTAAGCCGAAACCACCTCGAACTGGCGCAGGATGCCTTGATCGTCGAGTGCCTTGATCAACGCGAGGGTCGAGCGCACAGCGGCCCAATTGCCGGGGGGCGGTACGGCGAAAGGCGATGCGTTGCACAGTTTCCAGTCCGATGCCGAGCGCAGCAACTGGTGAATTGGCACTACACCGTAAAGCCGGGCATCTACCAGCATTTCACGGAAGGGGCGGGTTTGATGATCACCCGCCCACTGGGCGAACATCCACACGTCACGCTCGTCAGCGTGAGCAGCGCTTGCGCTACACAGGCTTGCTGCCAAAAGCAGTTTTCTCATTCTTTATCCGTCCCTGCCGAGAACAAAGCCTGCGCGCCCGGGTACGCCCCTGCATAGTCAGTCTTCGAACAGGGTACAGGCCATCACCAGGGCGTCTTCACGGCCGCCGGCGATCGGATAATAGTCGCGGCGGCGGCCAATTTCGTTGAAACCGTAACGTTCATATAAACGATAGGCCGACTGGTTGCTGGCGCGCACTTCCAGAAAGCATTCGCGGCCATTGAGCTGATAGGCCCGGGCCATCAGGTGTTGGAGCAGCCGCAATCCCAGGCCGCAGCCTTGGTTTTCCGGCTTTACGGTGATGTTGAGCAGGTGCGCTTCATCGATGATCACGTTGATCACCCCATGGCCCACTTGCTGCTGGCCATCGAACATCAGCCAGACTTCGTACGACTTGAGCGCATCCTGAAAGATTCCACGGGTCCAGGGGTGACTGAATGCGGCATATTCGATCTTAAGTACGGCATCCAGATCCGCCTCGGTCATCGGGCGGAAGCTGATCGAGTCACTCATTCAACGCTCTTCCAGCGCGCCATCAGCTGGCGCATGGCTTTCCAGACGTCCGCCTTGCGTTGCGGCTCGTCCATCAACAGTTCAAGGCCCGGCAATGCCCAGGCGTCGCCCAGGCCGTCGAGCGTCAGGGTTTGGTAATAGGCGTCGGCATCGGCATTGGCGGCAAAACGCAGTGCCGGCAGGCCGACCAGCCACAGACAGGTACACGGTGCGTCTTCCAGGCGCGCCTGAACGAAGCCCTGGACGAAATCGCGCGCAGCCTCCGGCCCCTGGTCCATGTTGCCGCGCACCAGCAGTGGCCAGCGTACCGGCTCGCCGATGATCTGCGGGGCGTCGGGCAGGCCGGCAGCGCGCAGCATGTCCTTGAGTAGCAGATAGGAGGGATCGCGGCTCTGGAACGGCTGACCGGTGGCCAGCTCAACCAGCAGCAGGCAACTGCCGGCGCGCAACAACTGCAGCGAGAAGCGCGGTGGCGGCACCGGCGCCGGGCGCGGAGCAGCGAGCTGCTCTTGTGCCTCGGCGGGCTTGACGGCGGGTTTAGGCACACTGCCCGGGCGCGGGATCTCGATTTTTGGCCGCTCGCCGGAGCGGGCCTGGGGGGTGACGGGCGTTTCGTTGGCTGCCGATGCCGGCCTGACCTCGAAATCGATGTCCTCGACCGGCGCCACCGGCAGCAGCAGCTCGGGCCGTGACGGTGCGGCGAACGGCAGCTCGGCGCGCGGCAGCCAGTGCACCACTTGCATGGCGGAAAGGTAGGCGCGGCGACGGGGTTCGGTCAGCAAGGGGCGGATATCCGAGGGGGTGAACGCAATTGGGCATTCTAACGTGTACGCCGTGTTTTTTGCAGCGCCTATCAGACCGAGCGCCGTCACATGAACAACGCCCTGCACCTGCACATCCCATGGTTATCTCTCATTACAGACCAAGGGGTAAAAACCACCCCCGCGAATGCAGTACAATCGCCCCCTTTTTCTTGGCAACGAGTCGAAGCCAATGATCGAACCCAAGCGCGTCCTGCGCGCCCTAGCCGAACACTGGGCCCTGATCGAGCCGCTGTGCGAGCGTTTCGACCAGGGCACCCTGAGCCTGGTCGAACTGCGCCAGCATGTGGCCCGCCAGCAGCTCGAAAGCACCCCGCAGGACATCACCCAGCTACTCGACGTGTGGATCCGCCTGGATATCCTGGTGCCGGTGGCCAAGAGCCCGAACCGTTTCGAGCTCAACGCACAGATCCACGACTTCCTCGCCTACCTGCGCCGCGAACACCGGCTGGGCCTGTGCCTGGAGATCGAAGCCTACTTGCGCCACCTGGAGCGCCTGGCCGGGCACATCCAGGATGCCTTCGACAACCGCGACAGCGACGACCTGGCACGCCAGTTGCGCCTGCTCGACATGCGCGTGCGCGATGTGCTGAAAAAGCTCGACAACGACGAGCAGGCACTGGTGGCCGTGGCCGAACGGGCCAAGACCAGCAATCGCCAGATTCCGCTGCGCCAGCGTTATGCCGAAGTGCTGGCCACCTGGGACGAATACGTCGAGCCGATGATTCAGCTGGTCAACGCCGACGGCGCCTTCGAGCAGGGTGTACGCAAGGTCGAGACCGTGTTGCTGAAACTGCTGGGCGAACAAGCGCGCCTGGGCCACCTGGTCGACGACGACATGCTGCTGCGCACCCACGCGCGCATTCTGGAAATGCAGACCAGCGCCCAGTTGACCCTGCGCCACGCCCGCGAACTGCTGCTACCGCTGCGCGAAGAAGCCCGCCGGCACAACGCCGTGACCCGCGGCGCCGCACTGGCCCTGTCGGTGATCCGGCGCAAGGGCATCGATGCCGTACCGCAGGCGGCCATGCCGATGTTCACCCGCCCGCAAAGCACCTTCCTTGGCAGTGCCAGCCAGGTCGAGGCCTACGTTTACGCACTGGCCCGCTTCGAGCCCAAACCGGCGCGCTTCCCCAAAGCCCACAAGACCCAGTCCGGCGCCCTGCCCCGTGCCCCGCGCACGGTCAAGGAAATGGCCGAACGCTGCGAACAGGCCCTGCCACTGCCCGACTTGATGGTCTGGCTGCTGGAGCAGGAGCCCGAAGGCGCCACCGACGAGCTGTTGTACTGGTTCTCGCGCCTGTCGCGGGAAAAGCGCTTCAAGCGCGAACGCCTCGACCGCCGCGAATACACCACTCAGGAACACTTGGTCAGCCTGCATTCGTTCGCCCTGACCTCCAGCCGCGAAGACGCCCCTAGCGCGCCTACCGAACCCAACGCGAGCCCAGCCCATGCATCTTGATCTTTCCGAACTGTCCCAGCTCGCGCCGATCTTCCGCGAGCTGTTCAAAGGCTTCCATGTCAGCCGGCGCGACCCTGAGCTGTACGCCCAGCTGTCGAACTTCCAGGACCAGTACCGCACCCTGTTCAAGGCCTTGGGCTTCGAACTGGTGTGCGATACCCGTGGTTTCTACTACTTCGTACCGGACATGACCGCCGCGCAGGTCAACAAGACCGCGCAGCGCCTGTCGCTGTTCACCTTCATCCTGGTTGAGCACCTTGCTGACCAAGGCCGCGACCCGATGGCCGTGCTCGATGGCGGCAGCATCGGTCGCGACGAACTGCCCTCGCTGCTGGACAAGTACCGCGACCTGTTCCTGCAGGCCGAAGTGCAGACCGTGGACGAGCTGGAAGAAAAAATCCTGCGGCGCATGACCCAGCTCGGCTTCGCCCATGAGGAAGGCGGCATCTACCGCTTCCTGCCGCCCATGCACCGCTTCCTCGATGTGTGCCTCTCGGTGCAGCAGGACCGCGACCTGGCCGCCACCCTGCACAGCGCCCTGCCGCTGCCAACCCCGGTACTGGTCGAGGAAGAAAGCGCCGAAGAACTCAACCGTACCGACGACCCGCTCGACCTCACGCCTTTCCAGGGCGAGGAAAGCGAAGAGGACGCCTTGGCCCGGGCCATCCGCGAAGAGCAACAGGAGATTGACGCATGAGCCAGGAACGCTACGGCATCCGCCGCTTCGCACTGCTCAACACCGCCGGCTACAGCCTTGGCCTGTTCCCGCTGGAGCACCCGCTGTCGGTATACGGCGCCAACAACCTAGGTAAATCGGCGTCGATCAACGCCCTGCAGTTCCCGATCCTGGCACGCATGTCGGACATGAGCTTCGGCAAGTACAGCCTTGAGCAGTCGCGCCGCTTCTACTTCGCCAGCGACACGTCGTACATTCTTTGCGAACTGAGCCTGCCCCACGGCCCGCACGTGATCGGTGTGGTCGGACGCGGCCCGGGTGGCGGTTTCGGCCACCAGTTCTTCGCCTACAAAGGCGAACTGGACCTGGCCCACTACCAGAAGAACGACACCTGCCTGCGTCAGAAAGAGCTGTTCACCAACCTTGAGCGCCTGGGGATCAAGGCTTACGAGCTGAAGCCGGACGAACTGCGCCGGCTGCTGGTGGGCGGACACACTTCGGTGCCGCTGGACCTGACCATGATCCCGCTGCGCTCCACCAGCGAGCAAAGCCTGAAAACCTTCCGCGCGCTGTTCATCAACCTGCTGCACATGCGTGAGATCACCGCCGCCAAGCTCAAGCAGCTGTTCCTCGACGCCTTCGAGCACAGCCTGCGCTCGGGCAGCGTCGACTACATCGCTGCGTGCGAGGAAGCCTTCCGCGACGTACGCCGCATGGAGCAGGACTACAACGCCCTGGTCGCTGCCGGCCCGCTGGTCGAGGCCCTGGCTGGTGGCGTGGCCCAGCGCGACATCCTGCGTGGCAAGCTGCACCGCATTTCGCCTGTGCTCGACACCCTGCTGGGCACCTGGCAGGAATACGCCATGGCGCGCAAGGAAGAGCTGGTCATCCAGTCCGAGCATTACCGTGGCGAGCAGGACCGCCTGCAGAACGACCAGCGTGGCGGCACCCAGGAGCTGATGCGCCTGGAGCGTGAAATTACCGGTATCCAGCGCTGGCTAGGCGAGCTTTCGGTGCTCAAGCACCGCTTTGCGCTGGTCGATGACGTCAAGGTACTGGAGCAGCAACTGCTGGCGGCCAAAGACGCCCACGACGAGCTGGCCGGCGCGCTGGCCCAGTCACGGCAGTTCAGTGCCGAAGACCTCGACGAGCGCGTACGCGACCTGGAAAAACGCCTGAAGCAGGTCAAGCAGCAGCTGGATCACGCTGACAACAACAGCTATGCCCGCCTGCGCGAAGAGTTCTCGCAGCAGGACGTCGACCGCCTGATGCGCCTGTTCAACGGCGCGCTGTTCAGCCTGCCGCTGGGCGAGCGCGGCATCGAGCTGGACGACAGCGACCTGTGGGTAAAATCGCTGGAAGCGGTGCTCGACGGCTTCAAGGGCGAGCGCTTCGAGGCCCCAGGCCTGGCCATCGACCTGACCCACATCGACCCACCGGCCCTGCAGGCCCTGGCCGACCGCGCCGCCCTGCGCGACCAGAAAGAGCGCCTGGAAAAAGAACTCAAGCAGCTCAAGACCCAGCAGGCCGTGGCCGCCGACCGCTCCGCGTCCAAAGCGCAGACCGAAACCCTGTACCAGGAAGTGCTGGACGCGCAGAAGGCGCTGGAAGACTTCCGCCGTAGCCAAACCCTCGCCGCCGAAGAACCCGAGAAGCTGGAACAGCTCTCGCAGCTGGAAGCGGCCCAGGACGAACTCAAGCGCTCCAGCGACGCCTTCACTGAGCGCGTCCAGCAGCTGTCAGCCAAGTTGCAACTGGTCGGCCGCCAGCTCGGCGACCTCGAGTCCAAGCAGCGCACCCTGGAAGACGCCCTGCGCCGTCGCCAGCTGCTGCCGGCCGACCTGCCCTACGGCACGCCTTACATGGAAGCCATCGACGACTCGATGGACAACCTGCTGCCGCTGCTCAATGACTACCAGGACAGCTGGCAAGGCCTGCAGCGGGTGGACAACCAGATCGAGGCGCTGTACGCCCAGGTGCGCCTCAAAGGCGTTGCCAAGTTCGACAGCGAAGACGACATGGAACGTCGCCTGCAACTGCTGGTAAACGCCTACGCGCACCGTACCGACGAAGCCCTGACCTTGGCCAAGGCACGCCGCGCTGCGGTCACCGACATCGCCCGAACCCTGCGCAACATCCGCAGCGACTACGACAGCCTCGAGCACCAGCTGGCCCTGTTCAACCGCGAGATCAACAAGCGCCAGGTGTCCAACCTGGAAAGCTTCCGCGTGGTACTGGCGCCGAACAAGGAAGCGCTCAAGCACATCGACCAGATTATCCACAGTGCCGGCCAGTACGAAGAAGGCGAAACCCTGTCGGTCTTCGACCTGACCCAGAGTGCCGATCAGGACAACAAGAACGAAGAGGCCAAGGAGTACCTGGCACGGCTGGTGGCGGCCAACCACAACCAGCTGGGCCTGAAGGACCTGTTCGAGCTGGCGTTCGAGATCACCAAGGTCAATGGCCAGCCGATCATCCACGCCGACATCGACGGTGCGGCGTCCAACGGCACCACCATGACCATCAAGGCGCTGACCAACATGTACCTGTTGCTGCACCTGATGGACCGTGACCTGGCCGGGCGCATTCGCCTGCCGTACTACCTGGACGAAGCGGCAGACATCGACGAACGCAACCAGGCGGCACTGCTGGAGACCAGCCAGCAACTGGGCTTCGTACCGATCCTGGCGAGTGTGAAACCACAGGTATCGGCGCACGTTGCGATCGACCTGGAAGGTGGCAGCGGGCCGAACGGCATCTACATCGACGAGGCGGACTGGAAGTTCATCAGCCGGCTGGATGAAGTGAAGGCGGTTGTGCGTGAGGATCAGGCCGAGGAGCTGGCCTGAGATAGCCGGGGCCGCGTTGCGGCCCATTCGCGGGTAAACCCGCTCCTACGGCGGCCTGTGTCCAACCACCGATGCGTATGTAGGAGCGGGTTTACCCGCGAATACGGTGGCGGCGGCAACGGTGAACGGCGGGTGGAAATTGGCCAGCAGGTCCGGCCCTTTCGCGGGTGAACCCGCTCCTACGACGACCTGCGCCCAACCACCGATGCGTATGTAGGAGCGGGCTATCAATGAGCCCAAGGCAGGATCGGAATGGCAGTCACCGCATTCTGCGGGCTGCCTTCGATCATGCGGTCGCTGTACACCAGGTACACCAGCGTATTGCGCTTCTTGTCGAGAAAGCGCACCACCTGCATGGTCTTGAACACCAGCGAGGTGCGTTCCTTGAACACTTCCTCGCCATCCTTGAGCTCACCCTTGAAGTTGATCGGCCCGACCTGACGACAGGCAATCGATGCCTCCGCCCGGTCCTCGGCCAGCCCCAAGCCCCCCTTCACCCCGCCAGTCTTGGCCCGGGACAGGTAGCACGTCACGCCCTCTACCTTAGGGTCGTCGAAGGCCTCGACCACAATGCGGTCGTTCGGCCCGACGAACTTGAACACGGTGGACACCTGGCCGACCTCTTCGGCGCCGGCCAACATCGGCAGCACGCACGCTGCCACAGCGATTACGTTCTTCAGCAGGCTCATACCAGCACCAGGTTGTCGCGGTGTACAAGTTCCGGCTCGGCGCTGTAGCCAAGGATCGACTCGATGGCTTCGGACGACTGACCAATGATCTTCTGCGCCTCCAGGGCGCTGTAGTTGGCCAGGCCGCGAGCCACTTCAACACCGTCCGGGCCGACGCACACCACCATCTCGCCACGACGGAAGCTGCCCTGCACAGTCTTCACGCCAACCGGCAGCAAGCTCTTGTTGGCCTGACGCAGCGCTTGCACGGCACCAGCATCCAGCACCAGGGTGCCACGGGTTTGCAGGTGACCGGCCAACCACTGCTTGCGCGCCGCGAGCATGCCGCGCTCAGGGGACAGCAAAGTGCCCAGGCGCTCGCCCGCCTTCAGGCGGTCCAGCACGCGCTCGATGCGGCCACCGATAATGATGGTGTGGGCACCGGAACGGGCAGCCAGGCGCGCCGCACGCAGCTTGGTCTGCATGCCGCCACGACCCAGGGCACCACCGGTACCACCGGCCACGGCATCCAGTGAAGGGTCGTCGGCGCGGGCTTCGTAGATCAACTGCGCTTCGGGGTTGTTGCGCGGGTCGGCATCGAACATACCATCGCGGTCGGTGAGGATCACCAGCAGGTCGGCCTCGACCAGGTTGGCCACCAGCGCCGCCAGGGTGTCATTGTCGCCGAAGCGGATCTCGTCGGTGACCACGGTGTCGTTTTCGTTGATCACCGGCACCACGCCCAGATCGACCAAGGTGCGCAGGGTGCTGCGGGCATTCAGGTAACGCTTGCGGTCGGACAGGTCGTCATGGGTCAGCAGGATCTGCGCGGTGTGCTTCCCGTGCTCCCCGAAGCTCGACTCCCAAGCCTGCACCAGGCGCATCTGGCCGAGCGAGGCAGCCGCCTGCAGCTCGTTCATCGCGCTCGGTCGCTTGGTCCAGCCCAGCTGGCTCATGCCGGCAGCCACGGCCCCGGAGGAGACCAGTACCAACTCCACGCCTGCCTCACGCAGCGCGACCATCTGCTCGACCCAAACGGCCATTGCACCGCGGTCGAGGCCCTTGCCATCGGCGGTCAGCAGAGCACTGCCAATCTTAACGACCCAGCGCTTGGCGCCCGTCACCTTGCTTCGCATCTTCTTCCAACCTATGTCGAATCTGTAGATACCGTGGATACAAAAACGCCGCTCCAGAGAGCGGCGTTTAGTGTACTGCAACCGATCAGTCGCGCACGTAAATGATTTCCGGACCGTCTTCGTCGTCCTCGAAATCATCGTCCCAACCGTCATCGTCGCCGATGTCATGCACGCTCTTGACGCCGGTACGACGCAGGGTACGGGCGTCGTCCAGGGCCTGCAGCTGGGCACGGGCTTCGTCTTCGATGCGCTGGTCGAGGTCGGCCAGCTCTTCGGCGTAGGCCGGGTCGTTGGCCAGGCGGTCGGCGCGGTCTTCGAGGTAGCGCATCAGGTCGTGGCTGAGCTTGTCGGTGCCCTGCTTGGAAATAGCCGAGATCACGTAGACCGGGCCTTCCCACTCCAGACGATCGATCACTTCCTGCACACGCTCGTCACGCTCGTCGTCCATGACCATATCGGCCTTGTTCAGCACCAGCCAGCGCTCACGCTCGGCCAGCGACGGGCTGAAGCGGGTCAGCTCGTTGACGATGACTTCGGCGGCATCGGCCGGGCTGCTTTCGTCCAGCGGCGCGATGTCCACCAGGTGCAGCAGCACGCGCGTACGCGCCAGGTGCTTGAGGAAGCGGATACCCAGACCGGCACCTTCAGAGGCGCCTTCGATCAGGCCGGGGATGTCGGCGATGACAAAGCTCTTCCAGCGGTCAACGCTGACCACACCCAGGTTTGGCACCAGAGTAGTGAACGGGTAGTCGGCAACTTTCGGCTTGGCAGCCGAGACCGAACGGATGAAGGTACTCTTGCCGGCGTTCGGCAAGCCCAGCAGGCCGACGTCGGCCAACACCTTCATTTCCATCTTCAGGTCACGCTGCTCACCCGGTTTGCCTGGGGTGGTCTGGCGCGGCGCACGGTTGGTGCTCGACTTGAAACGGGTGTTGCCCAGCCCGTGCCAGCCACCTTGCGCGACCATCAGCTTCTGGCCGGGGGTAACCAGGTCACCGATCACTTCCTGTGTGGAAGCATCGATCACGGTGGTGCCGACCGGCACACGCAGGAACAGGTCTTCACCCTTCTTGCCGGTGCAGTCGGTGCTCCCGCCGTTGGAGCCACGCTGGGCTTCATGGTGACGGGTGTAGCGGTAGTCGACCAGGGTGTTCAGGTTTTCGTCGGCAATCATGTACACCGAGCCGCCGTCACCACCGTCACCGCCGTTAGGGCCGCCGTTCTCGATGAACTTCTCGCGACGGAAGCTCATGCAACCGTTGCCACCGTCACCGGCCTTGACCCGAATGGATACTTCGTCAACAAACTTCATTAAAACCGCCTCTCGTCGGCAGACGAGCTGAATGACTCAAAAACATGAGGCTCTTGCAAAAATGAGCGCGGCGGCCCCGTACGACCGTAGAAACCAACGCCGGCAACCCAGACAAACAGCTTTGCAAGAGGCTCACCACAAACGAAAAAGCCCCGTCGCATGACGGGGCTTCTGGAGCGACGTCGCGATTAAGCGGCGACGATGCTCACGTAACGGCGCATGAACTCGCCTTTCTTCTCGAACTTGATCACGCCTTCGATCTTGGCGAACAAGGTGTGGTCCTTGCCCATGCCAACGCCGTAGCCAGCGTGGAATTCGGTACCGCGCTGACGGACGATGATGTTGCCTGGCTTGATAACCTGGCCGCCATACATCTTCACGCCAAGGCGTTTCGATTCTGAGTCGCGACCGTTACGAGTACTACCACCAGCCTTCTTGTGAGCCATGGTTCAATTCTCCAAATAAATTCAGGGGATCTAGGGGATTAAGCCTGGATGCCGGTGATTTTGATCTCGGTGAACCACTGGCGGTGGCCCATACGCTTCATGTGGTGCTTACGACGACGGAACTTGATGATGCGAACCTTGTCGTGGCGGCCTTGCGAAACGACTTCGGCCACTACTTTAGCGCCAGCAACAACTGGAGCACCGATGGTGACTTCTTCACCGTTGGCGACCAGCAGAACGCGATCGAAGGTCACGGATTCGCCAGTGGCGACTTCCAGTTTTTCGATCTTGAGGAATTCACCTTCAGCGACTTTGTACTGCTTGCCGCCGGTAACGATTACTGCGTAAGACATGGTATTTCTCCGATAATCCTGCTCACCCAGCGCTTTATATGATGAGTATTGGCTGGCATGGCTGCACAGGGCTGGAACGGCCCGGCGCAATTGCGTAAGGCAGGTGCTGCCCAGGAAGTTAGGGTGCGCGATTGTACGCAACCGCGGTTTTGCTTGCAAGTACCGCCCCCGGCCAGCTGGCACCGCGCCTTGACACACCGGGACCCGCGACCTAGCATGCCGCGCAACCTCACTGGAGCAGCCGATGCAACCCCAAACCTTCTACCGCGCGGTGGCTGATGATTTCAGCGCCGTCGACGAGATCATCAAGAAGCAGCTGACCTCGCGCGTGCCGCTGGTATCGAAGATCGGCGACTATATCACGTCCGCCGGTGGCAAGCGCCTGCGTCCCCTGCTGGTACTGCTGTGTGGCAAGGCCCTGGGCCGCGAAGGCGACGACCTGCGCCTGCTGGCCGCCACCATCGAATTCCTGCACACCGCCACCCTGCTGCACGACGACGTGGTCGACATGTCCGGCATGCGCCGTGGCCGCTCTACCGCCAATGCCCTGTGGGGCAACGCGCCGAGCGTACTGGTGGGCGACTTCCTTTATTCGCGCTCGTTCGAAATGATGGTCGAACTGGGCTCGATGCCGGTCATGCAGATCCTGTCCAAGGCCACCCGGGTGATTGCCGAAGGTGAAGTGCTGCAACTGTCGCGCGTACGCGACGCCAGCACCACCGAGGAAGTCTACATGGAGGTCATTCGCGGCAAGACGGCGATGCTGTTCGAAGCCTCTACCCACAGTGCTGCGGCGCTGGCCCAGGCCACCGACGAGCAGCGCGAAGCCCTGCGTACCTTTGGCGACCATCTGGGCGTGGCCTTCCAGCTTGTCGACGACCTGCTGGACTACAAGGGTGACTCGCAGACCTTGGGCAAGAACGTCGGTGACGACCTGGCCGAGGGCAAGCCTACCCTGCCGCTGATCTACACCATGCGCGAAGGCACTACCGAGCAGGCGGCGCTGGTACGCCAGGCGATCCAGAAAGGTGGCCTGGAGGATCTGGAACAGATTCGCGTTGCGGTCGAAGAATCGGGCGCACTGAAATACACCGCCGAGCTGGCGCGCGATTACGTGAAACGCGCCATCGCCTGCCTCGAAGTGCTGCCTGCCAGTGAGTACCGGGATGCGCTGGTTGAACTGAGCGAGTTTGCGGTCGCGCGTACGCACTGACAGACCGAGTCGTCTTCATTCGCGGGCAAGCCCGCTCCTGCACCATTTGTGGGGAGCGGGCTTGCCCGTGGTGCTTTTTGTCCGGACATAATCACTTCCGGAAAAATACCTTTTACAATGTGGGCTTTTAACCGCCCGTCTGTTTGTTTGAGGAACCGAAGTGAGCACTCTGCCACCCTGCCCAAAATGCAACTCCGAATACACCTATGAGGATGGCACTCAGCTTATCTGCCCTGAATGCGCCCATGAGTGGTCGGCCAGCGGCGATGCCGAGGCGGCCAGCGACGATGTGGTGAAGAAAGATTCGGTCGGCAACATCCTGCAAGACGGTGACACCGTCACCGTGATCAAGGACCTCAAGGTCAAGGGTTCGTCCCTGGTGGTCAAGGTTGGCACCAAGGTCAAGAACATCCGCCTGTGCGATGGCGACCACGACATCGATTGCAAAATCGACGGCATCGGCGCCATGAAGCTGAAGTCCGAGTTCGTCCGCAAAGTCTGATCAGGCAAAAAACCGGCAATTGGCGCTTGCTATTCTGGTAATAAGAATTATTCTCATTGGACTTGCTATCCAAGGAGAATAGCCATGACTTATCTGATCGACGCCTGGCTGGAACGCCCTCACCCCTACTTGCGCATTCTTCATCGGGAAACCGGCGAAGTGTGCGCGGTGCTTGAAGAAGAAGCCCTCGACGAACTGCGTGACCAGGGTGACCTGGACATGAGCGGGCTGAATTCGAGTGAGCCGGGGGTGCTCAAGGAACTGGTACGGAATCTGTTTCTGTTCTGCTATGCGCGGGCGTTGCGCCCTGGGGGGACAGACTGGAATTGAGGCCGGCAGGGCCGGCCTCCAGGGCATTACAGAACGTCGAGCAGCTCGACGTCGAACACCAGTACGCTGTGCGGCGGGATGCTGCCAACGCCTTGGGCGCCGTAAGCCAGCTCGCTTGGCACGTACAGGCGCCATTTGCTGCCAGCGTTCATCAGTTGCAGGGCTTCGGTCCAGCCAGCGATCACGCCGCCTACCGGGAATTCAGCCGGCTGGCCGCGCTCGTAGGAGCTGTCGAACACGGTGCCGTCGATCAGGGTGCCGTGGTAGTGCGTACGCACATTGTCTTCGCGGGTCGGCTTGGCGCCTTCGCCAGCGGTCAGCACTTCGAACTGCAGGCCCGAAGCCAGCGTGGTGATGCCTTCACGCTTGGCGTTCTCGACCAGGAACTCCTTGCCAGCAGCAGCAGCGGCTTCGGCCTTGGCTGCAGCTTCGGCTTGCATCACCTCGCGGATGACCTTGAAGCTGGCCGACAGGTCGGCTTCGCTGACGCGGCTGTCGGCACCGTTGAAGGCGTCGGTCAGGCCGGCCAGGATGGCTTCCAGGCTAACGCCTGGTGGCGGGTTGTCGCGCAGCTGGCCGCCCAGCTGACGGCCGATACCGTAGCTGACGCGCGTTTCGTCGGTAGACAGGTTGAGTTCGGACATTGTCGTGCTCCACTGCAGGGCGCAATGCAGCCGCGCCCTTGATAAAAAGGGCGAGCAGCCTAGCACACTGGGGCGCTGCGAGCAGCTACCAGGCCGAACGCTGGGAAATCGGCACCTTCAGGTCTTCTTCCGGGTGCGTACCCATGCCGCACATTTCGTCCTGCACCGACCAGTGCACCAGGTTCATCGAGACCATAGGGATGGTTTGCAGCAACTTGCGCGCATCCTCCACCGAGTGCACGCGCAAGCGTTCACCGCGGGTATCGGACAGGGGGTGAGGATGGCCTTTGACCCGGGCCTCGAGCAGGTAGTCACCGCCTTCGATGGCGATCAGGTTCAGTTCGTCGACATGGCCAGCCCTGGCCTCGGTATTGAGCTGATGCAGGTTCATGAGAGCACCTCGCGATGGGAACCACGCATGAGAGCTCATTTTTTGTACAGGAAGGGAGAATGCGCAAGGCATGACTGACGCCACTCGTCAGTTGAACCTCGATCTCTGTGTGAGCGGGCGTGCCCGCGAAGCAGGCCACGCGGTGGCTGGCACCGGCTTTGCCGGTGTTCGCGGGCATGCCCGCTCCCACAGGAGTTGCAGTGAGGCCTGGCGGACTCAGTGCTTGGTCAGCTTGTCCAGGTAGCCCATGCAGAACGCCGAGACCACGAAGGTCATGTGGATGATCACGTACCACATCAGGTAATCGGTGGAGATGTTCTGCGCATCCATGAACACCCGCAGCAGGTGAATGGAGGAAATCGCCACGATCGACGCGGCAACCTTCATCTTCAGCGACGAAGAGTCCATCTTGCCCAGCCAGTTGAGCTTTTCCTTGCTTTCATCGATGTCCAGTTGCGAGACGAAGTTCTCGTAGCCGGAAATCATCACCATCACCAGCAGGCCACCAACCAGCGACATGTCGATCAGTGACAGGATGACCAGGATCAGGTCAGCTTCGCTCAACGCAAAGACATTGGGCAGGACGTGGACCACTTCCTGGAAAAATTTCAGCGCCAAGGCCAGCAGGCCGAGGGACAAGCCGAAGTAGATCGGTGCGAGCAGCCAGCGCGAGGCATACATCGCGTTTTCGAGGATACGTTCCATGAAGTTCAGGACTCATCAGGTGACTAAAAAAGCGACGGCGAGTATAGCCAGCCACCTGTTACAGCAAAAGCCCGGGGGCTGCTCCGCAGCCTGATCGCGACACAAGGCCACACTCCCACAGCAAGCCGATGCTGTACCTGTGGGAGCGGCCTTGTGTCGCGATGGGCCGCAAAGCGGCCTCGGCATTCTTCAGGTCTCAGGATGAAACTGGTAATCCCCCAGGTTGCGACACCGCTCACCATTGATCCGCCGCAACTGCGCCTGCAAATGCAGACACCAGATCTGCGGGTCATCGGCCACCTGATAACCATGCATGGTCAGGCTGTCGACGATGGCATTGAGCACCGATTCGGCCACCAGTGGCCCATGAAACGGGCCCTGCGCCTTGATCGCGGAGGGTTGTTCACCGGCCATGCCGGCGGCGAACAGCAGGGTCCACATGCCGTTATCCCCGGCCAGTGGACGAATGCTGCATTCGATACGGGTCACCAGGCCCAGGCACTGGCGTGTGAGGCTGAGGTTGCGCATGGCCGCGTCCCCTCCAAGGAGCCTTGTTCAGCCCGAAACCCTCAGGCTGTTTCCATCCTGAACGCTGTACCGTCCTTAAGTTCCAGCATAGAGGAACCGCTCAGAAAGATGGAAAACTGGCGCTGAACGGTAGCACATCGCCGCTAGCGCCAGTTTATTGACTCAGGCGGGTTTGGCCTGGGCAATCACTTCTTCCAGGCGTTCCTTTTCTGCCTTCTCGATGTCTTCCTCGCTGATCATCTCGGCAATTTCACGCAGGCGCTCCACCACCCGGGCATTGACGCTGCCCTCGGTAAACAGCCCCTTGTCGTCGAGTACCCCGGCCTCCTCGCCCACCAGCAGGCTCAGCGCCTCATCAGCCTGGCTGACCGCGTAGACGTGGAACATGCCGTTCTCCACCGCCTGCAACACGCGCTCGTCAAGCATCAGGGTGGCGACGTTGGCACGCGGAATGATCACCCCCTGCTCGCCGGTCAGGCCACGCGCCTCGCAGAGGCGGAAGAAGCCCTCGATCTTCTCGTTCACCCCACCCACCGCCTGCACTTCACCAAACTGGTTGATGGAGCCTGTGATGGCGAAGCACTGCTTGAGCGGCGTGCGCGACAAGGCCGAGATCAGCGTGCAGGCTTCGCCCAGCGAGGCGCTGTCGCCGTCCACGTAGCCGTAGGACTGCTCCAGGGCGATGCTTGCGGAGATCGCCAGCGGGAACTCCTGGGCATAGCGGCTGCCCAGGTAACCGGTGAGGATCATCACCCCTTTGGAGTGGATCGGCTGGCCAAGGTTGACCTCACGCTCGATATCGACAATACCGCTGCCGCCGGGGTAGACGGTGGCCGAAATACGCGCGGGCATGCCGAACGCCGAGTCCCCCACTTCCAGCACGGTCAACCCGTTGCACTTGCCAATGGCCGCGCCTTCCGTGTCGATCAGGATGATGCCGGCGAGCATGTCGTCCAGCACCCGTTGCGACACACGGCCGGTACGAGTGGCCTTGGCCTTGAGTGCACGCTCGATGTGGCCTGCGTCGGTCATTTCGTCACTGGCCAGCTGGCGAATGAAGTCAGCCTCGCTGACCAGCTGGAACAGGTCGCCGATACGCGCCGACAGGCGCGACTGGTTTTCAGCCAGACGAGCACTGTAGGTGGCCAGACGCGCCACCGCGTCACTGGTCAGCGGCGCCATGCCCTCTTCGTTGGTGCGGGTGCGCAACAGCTGGGCGAACTGCTCCAGGTTCTCGTCGACCATCGGCATGTCTTCATCGAAGTCCACAAGCACGCGGAACATCTCCTGGAAGTCCGGGTCGTGGTCCTGTAGTGCGTAGTACAGCTGACGCGAGCCGATGATCACCAGCTTGACGTTCAGCGGAATCACCTGCGGCTGCAGGCTGACAGTGGCAACACGGCCCAGCTCACCGATCGGCGACTCCATCTTCAGCTTGCGCGACTGCAGCGCACGCTTGAGCGCGTCCCATACGAACGGCTCGCCCAGCATTTTCTCGGCTTCCAGAATCAGGAAGCCGCCGTTGGCACGGTGCAGCGCGCCTGGGCGCAGTTGGCGATAGGAGGTATACAGCGCACCTTGGTCGGTGCTGTATTCGATACGGCCAAACAGATTGTCGTAGGTCGGGTGCGGCTCGAACACCACCGGCGCGCCACCGTCAGCATGATGGCCCACGACCAGGCTGGGCGCGTACTGCTCTTCGAGCAGCTTGCGGGCCACGGCGTCGGACTTGCTGTCATCGACCAGTTGCTCGACCAACGTCCGCAACAGGTTCAACTGCACCGATTGCAGGTAGGCGCACACGGCCGCATTTTCGGCGTACTTTTCCGACAGCGGCGCCAACAACGGCTGCAGCGCCAGCGTGATGGTTTCTTCGTTGAGCTGGCGCAGCTGGTTGTTCGATTCGCGCTTCCATTGCGGCAGGCTGGCCAGCTCTTCGTTAAGGCGCTCCTCAAGCAGGGCAATGTCCTCGTGGAACTGCTCGCGCACCTCCTCCGGCAATTGGGCAAACTCAGCTTCATCCAGCGCCTTGCCATCAGCCATCGGCGTGAAGGCGACGTTGCTGGCATCGCGGTACAAGGCAACGTCCTTTTCCAGCGATGCGCGCTCGATCACATCCAGAGCGCGGTCATAACGCTGGTTGAAAGCGCGGTCGATGGCGCCCTTCTTCTGCTGGTAGGACGGGTGTTCGAACACCGCCGGGAACGTCGACAGCAGGTTGTCGATCAATCCGCCCATGTCGCTGATGAACTCGGCGGCGCTTCCGGACGGCAGCTCCAGTGCGCGTGGTTCACGGGTGTCGTCGAAGTGGTTGACGTAGACCCAGTCGGCCGGGGTCTGCTGGCGCTTGCCCTCGGCCTTGAGGTAGCGCTTGACGAACGAGAAGCGCCCGGTGCCGGGCTCGCCCATCACATACACATTGTAACCAGGACGCGGCATGGCCACGCCAAACTGCAGGGCCTCGACAGCACGTTCCTGGCCCAGAACTCCGCGAAACGGCTCCAGATCGTCGGTATGGGTAAAAGCAAACTGCTCGGGGGAGAAACGCCGGGTCAGGGCTTCAGGCGCAAGACGCAGGCGCGCAGCGACAGGATCGGGCATTGGGTTTCCTTACTTCGGCGGGGCAGATACGCAGCATTCTGGCGCTGCCCGCGCGCGCCTTGCAAGGCTCCACGGGACTTTATGTCGCAGCCGGTGCAGTCTTGTGACAGCAAATTTTTCGCAATCAACAACGCAACCTTTAGATCGTGCCTAAACTCCAAGCTGCGCGGGTGGGTGAAAAGCTTTCCCGACCTGGCAACCGAGTTGCCAGAAACCCTGACCCTTGGTTAAGACAAAGAGAACAAATGCTATGAAACGGATTCTTCTGGGTACTCTGTTCACCGTGGTCTCGCTGAACGCCATGGCCGAAGCGCCAGGCGGCCCGAACTGCGGCTGGGGCAACATGCTGTTCGAAGGCCAGCGCGGCACGCCGGCACACTTCCTGGCTTCTACCACCAACGGCACCTCCGGTAACGCCACCTTCGGCATGACCTCCGGCACCAACGGCTGCTCGACCAAGGCTTCGCTGACCTACGGCGGCAAGTCCTGGTTCGCCATGAACGGCATGATGAACGAGCTTTCCGAAGACATGGCCATGGGCCAGGGCGAAGCACTGACCACCTATGCCGTCGTTCTCGGCGTAGCACCGGAGGACCGCAGCTACTTCAACTCGGTCACCCACCAGCACTTCAACCAGATCTTCAGCAGCGCCGACGTCACTGCCGAAACTGTCCACAGCAACACCCTGGCCGTTCTGAAGAGCGACCCACGCCTGGCCAAATACGCTACCGAGGCCTAAGCACAGCTGCTCCCGCCCCACCCGGGGCGGGTTTCGCCTTTTTCGGCATCGTCAAGAAGTAGTTGCCCGATATGCTCAAACGCCTCGCTGCCCTGGCGCTGTGTGCCTGCGCCCCTGTTCATGCCGCCCCCATGCTGGATCCAGGCCGTCTCCAGCAATTGGCCAATACCCCCTACTGGCTCGCCATTGGACATTACGAAACCGCCAAGCTCGGCGGCTGGCGCAGCTATGTGGATGATGATGCGTTCTTCCTCGCCGAAGATGGCGCGCACCATCCGGACCAGGAACTCAAGGCTACGGTCGCTGCGCTGTATGCCCCGGCCAGCCTCGGTGACAAGCACGCCCAGTGCGTATTCCCCGCGCGCACCCGCTGGCTGCGCGAACAGCTCGACCTGCAAGACTTGCCACAACCGGACTGCCAGGAATTCAAGACCTGGTACCAGTCGATCGACCCGCACAGCGCCGCGTTGATCTTCCCGGCAGCCTACCTGAACAGCCCGTCGTCGATGTTCGGGCACACCCTGCTGCGCATCGACCAGTCCAACACTCGCAGCGACGACACCACGCTGCTGAGCTACGCCATCAACTTCGGTGCCTATATCGAAGGCAGCGACAACAGCATCCTGTACGCCTGGAAAGGCCTGATGGGCGGCTACCCGGGGCTGTTTGCGCTGATGCCCTACCAGGAAAAACTGTCCGAATACCGCAGCCTGGAAAACCGCGACCTGTGGGAATACCAGCTGGACCTGACCCCCGAAGAAACCGGACGTATGGTCGAGCATGTTTGGGAGCTGAAGCAGATCCAGTTCGACTACTTCTTCTTCGACGAAAACTGCTCGTATCGCCTGCTGGAGCTGCTGCAAGTGGCCCGGCCGAGCCTGGACCTGACGTCTCAGTTCCCGCTGACGGCCATTCCCACCGACACGGTGAAAGCCGTGAAGCAGTCCGGCCTGGTCGCCAGCGAAACTTACCGCCCCTCTCGCGAACGTGAATTGCTGGCCAGGGCCGAGCCACTCGACCACGACGAAAAGCGCCAGGTGCTGGCTGTAAGCGCCGACACTGCGCAATTGCAAAGCCCAGAATTCCAGGCCCTGCCTCGCGAACGCCAAGCGTTGGTGCAAGATGCCGCGTATCGCCTTGAGCGCTATCGGGCCAATGGCCAGGAACGCGACCCAGGGCAGGCCAAACGAAGCTTCGAGTTGCTGCGGGCGATCAACAGCAACCCGCCGCCGCCCCTGCAGACCGAGCGCCCCGGCCTGCCCGAGGATGGCCATGACTCGCGCACCTGGCAGTTGGGCGTAGGCACACGTGAAGACCGCGCCTACGCCGAATATGGCCTGCGCATGGCCTACCACGACCTGAATGACAACGCCTATGGCTTCCCGCTGGGCGCACAGATCGAAATCCTGCAATTGAAGCTGCGCCAGTACGAAGGCAACGATTGGCAGGTGCAGCGCCTGGACCTGGCCACCATCCGTTCACTGACACCCCGAAACGAGCTGCTCAAGCCTTGGTCATGGCAAGTGGCTGGGGGGCTGGAGCGGGTGCCGGGCAAGCATGATGACGAAGTGCTGGTGAGCCATGTGAATGGCGGCGCTGGCGGCACCTGGCAGCTGGCCGACGGTTTGCTGGGGTTTGCCTTGGGCACGGTGCGGGTCGAGCATCACAACGACTTCGCTCAATTCATTGCCCCGGCGGCTGGCTTCAATGGCGGGCTGCTGTGGCGTAATGGGCTGGGCAACATGACACTGGAGGCCAAGGGCGATTACTTCACCAACGGCGAAGTGCGTCGCAGTGTAAGCCTGAACCAGCAGTGGGAGATCAGCCAGAACCTTGGGCTTCGGTTGAGTGCCTCGCGGGAATTCAGCCACTTGGCTACGGCGCAAAACGAGGTGATGCTGGAGCTGAAGTGGTATCACTACTGAGGCCGCTTTGCAGCCTTTCGCGGGCACGCCCGCTCCCAAAGGGTCCCCACACGATCCGAGGCCTGTGCAAGTACCTGTGGGAGCGGGCTTGCCCGCGAATTGGCCAGTCAGGCTAGTAAAGCAGTGTGACTGAACCAACTCTTTGACACTGTTTTGACACCTACCCGACAAATCGCCACATAGACTCTCCACCATCAACTGGAGGGCTTTGTGGCTATGTCGCGGTACTGGTTCGGCGTGTGCATTGCGTTGTTGCTGTCAGGTTGCGAAACCACCCACGAGCAGATGGTCAACCACGGTTACCCTCCTGCCTATGCGGATGGCTTCCAGGACGGCTGCAGCAGTGGCCGCCAGGCTGCCGGGCTAATGGTGGGCAACTTCCGCAAGAACGTACCGCGCTACCTGCACGAGCGTCAGTACGAAACCGGCTGGGACGATGGCTTCCGCCAATGTCATGCCATGCAGAACAGCGCAGAACAGCGCCAATACCACGAGCGCTTCTGGGACCAGCGTGACCGCGAGTGGGAGCAGGAAAAGGACCGCGGCGCTGCCAAGGCCTATCGCCACAATTGAGTCGCAAACGGACATCCCTTTAAACCGGCGGCCTGCCATGATGGTCTCATGCACAAGGAGGCCCTGCATGAGCCGAGCATTCGTCAACGAAGACCAAGCCGCCGACCAGGCCGACCAGCCGGTCGAGCGGCGCATCAGTGAACAGCCCAACTACGTGACGGCCAGCGGCCTGCGCCAGCTGCAGACGCGGGTGGCCGAGCTGAATGCCTTGCGCAGGGAATTGCAGGCGCAGGGCGAACGGGGTGACAAACAACGGCTGGCCGATACCGAGCGGGATCTGCGCTACTTCAGCGCGCGGGTGCAAAGCGCCCAGGTGGTACCGGCGGCGACTTCGCATAGCAAGGTACAGATTGGTAGCCGGGTGCGGTTTGTCGATGCGCAGGACCAGGAGCAGTTGGTGCAGCTGGTGGGCGAGGATGAGGCGGATGCCGGGCGGGGCTTGATCAACTGGGGTTCGCCATTGGGGCGAGCGTTGCTCGGGGCTGGGCCGGGTGATGAGGTGGTCTGGCAGCGGCCGGTGGGGGAACAGGTGATAGAGGTGGTTGAGATTCTGGGTGAGGGTTGAGGCCCTGGGGCTGCTTTGCAGCCCATCGCGACGCAAGGCCGCTCCCACAAGCTGGACTGCCCCCGAGAAATTGGACACCAATCCAACCCTTGGTAGCCTGTGAGAGCCTATGGGAGCGGCCTTGCGTCGCGATGGGCCGCAAAGCGGCCCATTACCGTCTCAGATCAGACCACGCCCTGAGCCAGCATCGCATCGGCCACTTTCACGAAGCCCGCGATGTTCGCCCCCTTGACGTAGTTGATCCGGCCATCAGCCTCTTCACCGTAGTGCACGCATGCATGGTGAATCGACTGCATGATGTTGTGCAGCTTGCTGTCCACTTCACCGGCCGTCCACAGCAGGCGCATGGCATTCTGCGACATTTCCAGGCCCGACACAGCTACGCCGCCCGCATTGGAGGCTTTGCCCGGGGCATACAGAATGCCGGCGTCCAGGAAGATATCCACAGCCTCGAGGGTAGTCGGCATGTTGGCGCCTTCGGCCACACAGATACAGCCGTTACGCAGCAAGGTGCGGGCATCTTCGGCGCTCAGCTCGTTCTGCGTGGCGCATGGCAGGGCGATGTCGCACGGCAGGCTCCACGGGGTCTGGCCCTTGCGGAACTCCAGGCCGAATTGCCCGGCCAGCTCGCTGATACGTCCGCGCTTGACGTTTTTCAGCTCCATCAAGGCGTCCCACTGGGCGTCGGTCAGGCCGGCTTCTGCATACAAGGTACCTTCAGAGTCAGACAGCGAGATCACCTTGCCGCCCAGGTCCATGACCTTACGCGCAGCATACTGGGCGACGTTGCCCGAACCGGACACCGCCACGCGGCGGCCGTCGATACGCTTGTCCTGACGCTTGAGCATTTCTTCGGCGAAGTAAACGCAGCCATAGCCGGTGGCTTCCGGGCGGATCAGGCTGCCGCCATAGGTCATGCCCTTGCCGGTCAACACCGAGGTGAACTGGTTGGCCAGACGCTTGTACTGGCCGAACATGAAGCCGATTTCGCGGGCACCCACGCCGATGTCACCGGCCGGTACGTCGCAGTCGGCGCCGATGTGGCGATACAGCTCGCTCATGAACGCCTGGCAGAAGCGCATCACTTCGGCGTCGCTCTTGCCTTTCGGGTCAAAGTCCGAGCCGCCCTTGCCGCCGCCCATGGGCAGCGAGGTCAGCGAGTTCTTGAACACCTGCTCGAACGCCAGGAACTTCAGCACGCTGAGGTTGACCGACGGGTGGAAGCGCAGCCCGCCCTTGTACGGGCCAATGGCACTGCTCATCTGAATGCGGTAACCGCGGTTGACCTGCACCTTGCCCTGGTCATCGACCCAGGAGACGCGGAACAGTACGGCGCGCTCGGGCTCGACCATGCGCTCGAGGATGCCGGACTGCAGATAGTGGGGGTTGGCTTCAAGGAATGGCCACAGGGTGCGCAGCACCTCTTCCACCGCCTGGTGGAATTCCGGCTGGCCTGGGTCACGCTGCTTTAGGCGTGCAAGGAAATTGTCGACAGATTCGATCATGGTAGACATCTCACCAAGAGGATTGGACTTATTGGTTTTTTTCAGAAATGTACCAAGAAGCAATCGCACCGGAATAGGGCGAAATGTCGTTTTTTTGAAATTATTTGGTGCGTTTTATGTAAGTGTATACAAAATACACCTACGCTTCGCCATTTATAGCGGTCCGCCAGGCACAAAAATGGGGCCTCTTTGGCCCCATTCTTGTGCATCAGAAAACCGGCTTACTGGGCCAGTTTCTTGTGCCGTACACGGTGCGGCTGGGCAGCAGCATCACCCAGACGCTTCTTGCGGTCGGCTTCGTACTCGGTGTAGTTACCCTCGAAGAACACCACGTTCGAGTCGTCTTCGTACGCCAGGATGTGAGTAGCCACACGGTCCAGGAACCAACGGTCGTGGGAAATCACGATCGCGGCGCCCGGGAAGTCCAGCAGGGCTTCTTCCAGCGAACGCAAGGTTTCGACGTCGAGGTCGTTGGACGGTTCGTCGAGCAGCAGAACGTTACCGCCTTCCTTCAGGGTCAGGGCCAGGTGCAGGCGGCCACGCTCACCACCGGACAGGTCCTTGACGAACTTCTGCTGATCGCCACCTTTGAAGTTGAAGCGGCCAACGTAGGTACGCGAAGGGATCTCGTAGTTGCCGATGCGGATCTGGTCGGAACCGTCGGAGATCTGCTGGAACACGGTCTTGGCGCCGTCCAGGTCCTCGCGGCTCTGGTCCACACAGGCCAACTGCACGGTTTCACCGATCTCGATGCTGCCCGAGTCCGGCTGCTCCTTGCCCATCAACATGCGGAACAGGGTCGACTTACCGGCACCGTTACCACCGATCACGCCAACGATGGCGCCTTTGGGCATGGAGAACGACAGGTTGTCGATCAGCACACGGTCGCCGTAGCCCTTGGTGACGTTCTTGAACTCGATAACCTTGTCACCCAGGCGCGGACCGGCCGGAATGTAGATTTCGTTGGTTTCGCTGCGCTTCTGGAATTCCTGCGACTGCATTTCTTCAAAGCGCTGCAGACGGGCCTTGGACTTGGACTGGCGGGCTTTGGCGCCTTTGCGCACCCACTCCAGTTCCTCTTTCATGGCCTTCTCGTGGGCGCTCTGCTGCTTGGATTCCTGCGCCAGACGCTCCGACTTGGCTTCCAGCCAGCCCGAGTAGTTGCCTTCGTACGGGATGCCGGCGCCGCGGTCCAGCTCCAGGATCCAGCCGGCGACGTTGTCGAGGAAGTAACGGTCGTGGGTAATGGCTACCACGGTGCCCGGGAAGTCGTGCAGGAAGCGCTCCAGCCAGGCCACCGAGTCGGCGTCCAGGTGGTTGGTGGGTTCGTCGAGCAGCAGCATGTCGGGTGCCGAGAGCAGCAGGCGGCACAGGGCCACACGGCGCTTCTCACCACCGGACAGGTGTTCGATGCGCGCATCCCAGGCGGGCAGGCGCAAGGCGTCGGCAGCGACGTCCAGCTGGCGCTCCAGGTTGTGGCCATCAGCGGCCTGCAGGATGGCTTCCAGCTTGGCCTGCTCGGCGGCCAGCTTGTCGAAGTCGGCATCCGGCTCGGCGTAGGCCGCGTAGACCTCGTCCAGGCGGGCCTGGGCGTCCTTGATTACGCTGACCGCTTCCTCGACCACTTCACGCACGGTCTTGGTTGGGTCCAGTTGCGGTTCCTGTGGCAGGTAACCCACGTTGATGTCGGGCATCGGACGGGCTTCGCCGTCGAATTCCTTGTCGACGCCCGCCATGATCCGCAGCAGGGTCGATTTACCGGCGCCGTTCAGGCCAAGTACGCCAATCTTGGCGCCTGGGAAGAACGACAGGGAAATGTTCTTGAGAATTTCCCGCTTCGGCGGCACGACCTTGCTCAGCCGATGCATGGTGTAGACGTATTGAGCCAAAACCAAGCCCTCTAATCAGATAGGTAAAGACATCGCCGATCGCCCCGGCACGCGGTGGCCAGTGGGATGTGTTTACGGGGTGTCATTGAACAAAGTCGACCATTCTACGCCAACGCGCGGCGTTGCATAGGAGGGGCCGATGGTGGGGTGTGATCAGTGCGGTCACTGGGATGAATTCATTGCCTGTGCCGGCCTCTTCGCGGGCATGCCCGCTCCCACAGCGTCACCACAGAGTCTGAAGAATCCGCGATTCCTGTGGGAGCGGGCGAGCCCGCGAAAGGGCCGGCACAGCAGCCGAAGAGACTCAGACGTGACGCTGTTTGGCCTTGCCCCGCGGCAAGCGGCAACGGTCGCCCTGCTCGGCCAGGCGCGCGGCCCAGGCGGACTTCACGCTGAAGCTGCCGCTGCGGGCAGGTTGCTGCTCGGCCGCCTTGGCCGGTTTGGCCGGTGCAGGCGCAGTGCTGACCACCTTGGCTGCCGGCTTGGCCGCCGCCACGGCAACAGCCGGCTCTGCTGCCACCTTGGCGGTCTTGCGCAGTTCAGCCAGCGATGGGGCCTTGCTTTTTGCGGCAGCGGCCGCCTCGGGTTTGCCCAGCGAGCGCTGGCAAGACTTGCAGGATACGTCCTCGGTCACGGCAGTGCTGACAAGGGTCTGACTGCTGCGCCCGCAGGCGGAATCGAGGCCATTGGAGGAAAAGTGAGTAACCAAAACCGAACATCTCCGATGCGTTGTCATGTATAGCGGGCGCTATTCTCGCACAGGTTACAGGGGCTTGCCGAACCACCAGGCAGCCACCATCGGTCAGCATGGCTGGCACTTTGCCATAATCCGAGGCATGCTAGCCGGTTTCGGGTATCCGGCCTTATAGTGCGCCACCGCGGTGCGCAAGCCCGGCGCCGGCACGCACCGTGCACGATCATTCCCTGCCATCGCCAGCCCAATCGCAGGATCAACGCTTGACCAACCTTACTCATCCGTCGTCATTGCGTTCCGCCCCACAAGCACCCGCAACTATCCTGCGCGGGTCGATCAAGGGTGCGCTGGCGCTGCTGGCCCTGATCCTGCTGGGCCTGCTGCTGTGGCAGCTGTTCGCCCAGTTCAACCATACCCAGGCCGAATTGCGCAAACAGAGCCTGGACGCCTCCGCGGAACTGGCCGACCACCTGAGCCTGAACATGGCGCTCAAGGCGCAACAGGCCGTGAACGTGGTGCAACCCTACCTTGATGCACCAACACCTGCCGCCCTGCCTAGCCTGCTCGGCACCCTGCGCGAGCGCCTCCCCGCCCTGCAGAGCGTGGCCTGGCTGGACAACACCGGGCAGCTACGCGCCGACAGCCTGGCCGGCAGCCCCGACCGCCAGTCGCTTGACGAGTTGCTCGTGCTGAGCCAGGGACGCCCGTACTTCTTCACCAATTCGGCCGACAACCACATCCTGTACCTGTTGCTGCGCCAGGATGCCTCACAGGGTAGCGGCTACTGGCTACTGCGCCTGTCACCGGACTATTACCGCGAGCTCACCCTCCACCTAGAGGGCAGTGGCCACCCGCAGTGGCTGCTGGAGAACAGCCGCAGCGGCGAGGTGCTGCAGCGCCATGCCGCAGCCGACACCAGCGACGAACCGCTGCAAAGCGTGATGCTGGCCTTTATCGAAAACAGCACCTGGCAGCTACGCGGTCTGTTCGACGCCAAACTGGCCCAGCAAAAATTATTGCCGGCGCTGCTCGGCAAGTGCCTGCTGGTGCTGTTCTGCGCCCTGCTGCCGGTGCTGGCGCTGATCAACATGCGTCGCCGCCAGCGGGCGTTGCAGGAAGACCGCCGGCGCTATCAGGAAATTTTTGAAGGCACCGGCGTTGCCCTGTGCGTGCTCGACCTGTCCAGCCTGCCCGGCCAGCTCGACCGCTACCACCTGCGTAACCGGGCCGCACTCAAGCACAGCCTGGCGCTGGACCCGAACCTGCGCCGCTCGCTGCTGCTGGAGCTGAAGATCACCGAGGTCAACCAAGTGGCGCGCCAGCTGCTGAACATCCACTGTCACGAAGGTGCCTGGCAGCGGCTGATCGATGGCACTGGCGACAGCCGAGACAGCGTCGGCATGCAACTGATCGACGCACTGATCGAACAACGCCCGTTGCTGGAGCTGGAAGTGCGTCTGCCGACACCGCAGGGCACCGAGCTGCACCTGTGGCTGATGGCCCGGCTGCCGCTGCAGCGTCGTGATTATCAGGCGGTGATCCTCAGCATCAGCGATATCACCAGCCGCAAACAGGTGGAGCTGTCGCTACTGGAACGCGAAAGCTTCTGGTCGGACGTGGTACGCACCGTACCCGACCAGTTGTATGTGCAGGATGTGCCGAGCCAGCGGATGATCTTCAGCAACCGCCACCTCGGCCAGACCCTGGGCTACGACCGCACCGAGCTGGCACAGATGGGCGACCGCTTCTGGGAACTGCTGCTGCACCCCGAGGACGCCGCACACTACCAGGCACTGCGCCAGCAACAGCGCGACAGCGGTCATGACCAACCGCTGCACTGCCAGCTGCGCTTCCGCCACCGCGACGGAAGCTGGCGCTGCTACGACATCCGCGAGCAGGTGCTGAGCCGCAACGCCGAAGGCCTGGTGACGCGCATCATCGGTGTGGGCAAGGATGTGACCGTTCAGATCGAGGCCAGCCAGTCGCTACGTGACAGCGAGCAACGCTACCGCATGCTCGCCGAAAGCATCAGTGACGTGATCTTTTCCACCGACAACCAGCTCAAGCTCAACTATGTCAGCCCCTCGGTACAGAGCGTGCTGGGCTACCAGGCCGACTGGATCTTCGCCAACGGCTGGCAGTCGATCGTCGCCAACCCGGCCCAGCTCACCGGCATCTACAGCCTGATGGAGCGTGTCAGCAAGGCCATGGGCGATCCGGCGCAGATGGCGCAACTGTGCAGCCAGTTACCCACCCAACTGTTCCTGTTCGACTGCCTGCGTGCCGATGGCCGCAAGATCCCGATCGAGCTGCGCCTGGTGCTGGTGTGGGACGATGACCAGCGCTTCGAAGGCGTACTCGGGGTGGGCCGCGACATCAGCCAGCAACGTCGTGCCGAAAAAGACCTGCGCATGGCCGCGACCGTATTCGAACACTCCACCTCGGCGATCCTCATCACCGACCCGGCCGGCTATATCGTCCAGGCCAACGAGGCGTTCAGCCGCGTCAGCGGTTACGCCGTCAGTGAAGTGCTCGACCAATTGCCGGGCATGCTCACTGTCGACGAACAGCAGGAAGGCCACCTGCGCTATGTGGTCAAGCAACTGCACCAGCGCGGCAGCTGGGAAGGTGAAGTGTGGCTCAAGCGCCGTGACGGCGACCATTACCCGGCCTGGGTCGGCATCACCGCGGTACTGGACGACGAAGGCGACCTGGCCAGCTACGTGTGCTTCTTCACCGACATCAGCGAACGCAAGGCCAGCGAACAGCGCATTCACCGCCTGGCCTACTACGACGCCCTTACCCACCTGCCCAACCGCACACTGTTCCAGGACCGTTTGTACAACGCCCTGCAGCAGGCCGAGCGGCAGAAGGCCTGGGTGGTGCTGATGTTCCTCGACCTCGACCGCTTCAAACCGATCAACGACTCCCTCGGCCATGCGGCCGGCGACCGCATGCTCAAGGACATGGCCCTGCGCCTGCTGGCCTGCGTGGATGACGACGACACTGTGGCACGCATGGGCGGCGACGAGTTCACCCTGCTGCTGCAACCGCGCCCCACCCGCGAAATGGCCCTGAACCGCGCCATCCACGTGGCCGAGAACATCCTCGGCAGCCTGGTGCGGCCGTTCGTGCTGGAAAACCGCGAGTTCTTCGTCACCGCCAGCATCGGCATCGCCCTCAGCCCGCAGGATGGCAGTGAGCTGAGCCAGCTGATGAAGAACGCCGACACCGCCATGTACCACGCCAAGGAGCGCGGCAAGAACAACTTCCAGTTCTACCAGGCCGAAATGAACGCCAGCGCCCTGGAGCGCCTGGAGCTGGAAAGCGACCTGCGCCATGCCATGGAGCAGAACGAGTTCATCCTCTACTACCAGCCGCAGTTCAGCGGCGACGGCAAGCGCCTGACCGGCGCCGAAGCGCTGCTGCGCTGGCGTCACCCGACCCGTGGCCTGGTGCCGCCGGGTGACTTCATCCCGGTGATCGAAGAACTGGGCCTGGTGGTGGACGTGGGCGACTGGGTGCTGCGCGAGGCCAGCCGCCAGCTCAAGGCCTGGCACAAGGCCAAGGTGCGGGTGCCGAAAGTGTCGGTGAATATTTCGGCGCGGCAGTTCTCCGACGGCCAGCTAGGCACTCGGATTGCCAACATCCTGGAAGAAAGCGGCCTGCCGCCGGCATGCCTGGAACTGGAGTTGACCGAAAGCATCCTGATGCGCGAGGTGAACGAGGCGCTGCAGATTCTTGCCAGCCTGAAGAACCTCGGCCTGAGCATTGCGGTAGACGACTTCGGCACTGGCTACTCGTCGCTCAACTACCTCAAGCAGTTCCCTATCGACGTCCTGAAGATCGACCGGACCTTCGTCGACGGCCTGCCCGAAGGCGAGCAAGACGCGCAGATTGCCCGGGCGATCATCGCCATGGCCCACAGCCTCAACCTGGCAGTCATCGCCGAGGGCGTGGAAACCCACGAACAGCTGGAGTTTCTGCGCGAGCATGGTTGCGACGAGGTGCAGGGCTACCTGTTCGGGCGGCCGATGCCGGCGCATCAGTTCGAGGCGCAATTCTCCAACGAGACCTTGTTCATGTTCCATTGACCCGCACGCTGCCTGCTCGCAAGGTCCCCCGTAGGAGCGGGTTTACCCGCGAACACCGGCAAAGCCGGTGCCATGCACCGCGCCGCCTTCTTCGCGGGTAAACCCGCGCCTACAAGTACGATGTCGCGACACAATCCTGCATAAAAAGCGGACTTCCAGGTCAACTCCTGCCCCCGCCCAGCCCAGAAACGGCGCGGGATGCAAGATGAAGCCCATTGGTCTGCGACTTGACGCCACTTCATATGCCAGCCGCGAATCAATCGGTTAGAATGCACACCCAAATTACCCCGATCCTTGAGGACCGCCATGTTCAGCCGTGATTTGACCATTGCCAAGTACGACGCCGAGCTCTTCGAAGCCATGCAGCAAGAAGCTCTGCGCCAGGAAGAGCATATCGAGCTGATCGCTTCGGAAAACTACACCAGCCCGGCAGTCATGGAAGCCCAGGGCTCGGTCCTGACCAACAAGTACGCCGAAGGCTACCCAGGCAAGCGCTACTACGGCGGTTGCGAGTACGTCGACGTCGTCGAGCAACTGGCCATCGACCGTGCCAAGGAGCTGTTCGGCGCCGACTACGCCAACGTACAGCCGCACGCTGGCTCCCAGGCCAACGCTGCCGTCTACCTGGCCCTGCTGTCTGCCGGTGACACCATCCTGGGCATGAGCCTGGCCCACGGTGGCCACCTGACCCACGGTGCTTCGGTAAGCTCCTCGGGCAAGCTGTACAACGCCATCCAGTACGGCATCGACGGCAATGGCCTGATCGACTACGACGAAGTCGAGCGCCTGGCTGTCGAGCACAAGCCCAAGATGATCGTTGCCGGCTTCTCGGCCTACTCGCAGGTTCTGGACTTCGCCCGCTTCCGCGCCATCGCCGACAAGGTCGGTGCCTACCTGTTCGTCGACATGGCCCACGTTGCCGGCCTGGTTGCCGCTGGCGTGTACCCGAACCCTGTTCCGTTCGCCGACGTGGTCACCACCACCACCCACAAGACCCTGCGCGGCCCGCGCGGCGGCCTGATCCTGGCCCGTGCCAACGCCGACATCGAGAAGAAGCTGAACTCCGCCGTCTTCCCGGGCGCCCAGGGCGGCCCGCTGGAGCACGTCATCGCGGCCAAGGCCATCTGCTTCAAGGAAGCCCTGCAGCCAGAGTTCAAGGCTTACCAGCAGCAAGTCGTGAAGAACGCCCAGGCCATGGCCAGCGTGTTCATCGAGCGCGGTTTCGACGTGGTTTCCGGTGGCACCCAGAACCACCTGTTCCTGCTGTCGCTGATCAAGCAGGAAATCTCCGGTAAGGATGCTGACGCCGCCCTGGGCAAAGCCTTCATCACCGTCAACAAGAACTCGGTACCGAACGACCCGCGTTCGCCGTTCGTCACTTCGGGCCTGCGTTTCGGCACCCCAGCCGTTACCACCCGTGGTTTCAAGGAAGCCGAGTGCAAGGAACTGGCAAGCTGGATCTGCGACATCCTGGCCGACCTGAACAACGAAGCGGTGATCGACGCCGTGCGTGAGAAGGTCAAGGCCATCTGCAAGAAGCTGCCGGTTTACGGCAACTGATTGGTGCTTGCCTGAAGTGAAAAAGCCCGGCCCAGTGCCGGGCTTTTTCGTGAACGGACCATGAAACACGTTCGCAGGCCTGATACACATCCTGTGGGAGCGGGCGTGCCCGCGAAGAAGGCTACGCGGTGGATGGCACCGGCTGCGCCGGTGTTCGCGGGCACGCCCGCTCCCACAGGGAATGATTTCGAGCAGCCACGTGCCATCACGTATTACCCTGTTTGACACCACCAACCACAGGCCACACCTTGACCAGAGAGCAACTCGAAACCCGGCAGATCCCCATCTACTTCGCCGCCGTACTGGCCGCTATCGTCTTCGGCCTGCTGGCCAGCGACACTGCGCGCCAGCTTGAAGCCCTGATCACCCCCGCCATCGCCGTGCTGATGTACGCGATGTTCCTGCAAATACCCTTCCTCGACCTGCGCCAGGGCCTGGGTAACCGCCGCTTCATCACGGCCCTGCTACTGGCCAATTTCATGCTCGTTCCGCTGCTTGTCTGGGCCATCACCCGTGGGCTGGTGGAACACCCGGCGATCCTCGTCGGGGCCTTGCTGGTGCTGCTCACGCCCTGCATCGACTACGTGGTGGTGTTCACCCACATTGGCAAAGGCGACTCACGCCTGACCCTGGCCGCAACCCCCGTGTTATTGCTGGCGCAACTGGTGCTGCTGCCGGTGTACCTGGCCCTGATGCTGGGTGGTGGCAGCCAGGTGGCAATCTCCATCACACCGTTCGTGGAAGCTTTCGTGCTGTTGATCGTGGTGCCGATGGCCCTCGCGGTACTCACCAGCGCCGGTGCCCGGCGCTCGCGCGCAGTCGCGACCTGGAACGACGCCTGGGCGTGGTTGCCGGTGCCGGCCATGGCCTTGGTGCTGATGGTGGTGATCGCTTCGCAGATTGTCGTGGTACTGCGTGATTTCGACCGTCTGCTGCCGGTGGTTCCGGTATACATCGGCTTCATGCTGCTGGCCCCGGTGCTCGGCTTCATCTGTGCGCGCCTGCTGCGCCTGCCGGCCAGTGAGGCACGCTCGGTGACGTTCAGTGCAGCCACGCGCAACTCGCTGGTGGTGCTGCCGCTGGCGCTGGCGTTGCCAGAAGAGATGCGCGGGTTGGCGGCGGCAGCCGTGATCACGCAAACCCTGGTAGAACTGGTGAGCGAACTGATCTATGTACGGGCGGTACCACGGTTTGTGCGTTGACCCGTGGTACTCGTCATAGAGAAAAGGACTATTCGGGGCACACAGCGAACACCTGCACCTCTACCAGGTAGCCAGCCCCCAGGGCGGAGCCCACACAGGCCCGCACCGGTTTTGCACAGCCTTGCAACCAGGCGTCGTACACTTCGTTGACCAGGTCGAAGTGGCGGTAGTCGGCCAGCCACATCTGAACCCGCGTCAGCTGCGCCTTGCCGACGTTGGCTTGCACCATCAGGCCGTCGATCACGCTCAGCGCCTGACGTAACTGCCCCTGCACATCCTGTTGCAGGTCGTCGGCCACGATGCCTGCCGTTTCGAACAGGCCCCTGTAACTGACCGCCAGTGACATCCGCGCGCTTGATCCGTAGCGAGTGATCATCGAGGTACCCTCCCCCTCAACCCATCTGGTTGAAGCAGACGACTTTGGGTTGGGTCATGTCCTCGTAGGCGAACCGCACTCCCTCACGCCCAAGACTCCCATACTTGGCCCCACCAAATGGCATGGCATCGAAGCGGTAGTCGGAAGAGTCGTTGATCATTACACCGCCGGCCTCGATACGCCGGGCCAGGCTCAACGCCAGCGACAGGTCGCGGGTGAACACACCGGCATGCAAGCTGTACTCCGGGGCATTGGCCAGCGCTATCGCCTGCTCGACAGTCTCGAAGGGCGCCAGCATCACCACCGGTGCAAAAACCTCCTCAAGCCACAGCCGGCTGACGTGGTCCACGCTTTCGAGCACTGTCGGCGCATAGATCGCCCCCTGACGCTGGTGGCCGCAGAGCAGGCGGGCACCGCCCTCAAGCGCCTGGTTGACGCGTTCTTCGATCTGTCGGGCAGCCGCTTCGGTGATCATCGGCCCCATATCCGTTTCGCGCCGGCCCGGATCGCCCCAGACCATCGCCTGGGTCAATGCCACGAAGCGTTCGCGGAACGCCTCATAGATCGAGGCATCTACGAGAATGCGCTGGGTGCCGATGCAGTTCTGCCCGGCCGCCCAGAACGCGCCCGACACACACGACTCGACCGTGGCCTCAAGGTCGCAGTCCTTGAGCACCAGCACCGGGGCATTGCCGCCAAGGTCCATGGCAAGTTTTTTCAAGCCAGCCCCGTGCGCAATCTTTTCGCCCGTAGCGAAACCGCCCGTAAAGGAAACCATGCGCACCTCACGCACAGCCACCAGCGCCTTGCCCAGTTCGGCTCCCCCTGTGGCTACAGTGACAACGGCCTCCGGCAACCCTGCATCCACCAGGTACTGCACCAGTTTCAGGGCAGAAAGAGGGGCCAGTTCCGAGGGTTTCAGAATGACCGCATTGCCCCCTGCAAGTGCTGGCCCCAGCTTGTGCGCCACCAGGTTGAGCGGGTCGTTGTACGGGGTAATGGCCAGGATCAACCCCAACGGCTCGCGGGTGAACCAGCCCTGACGCGATTCGGAGCCTTCATAGGCATCGAAAGGCACCACCTCACCGGCGTTACGCCGCGCCTCTTCTGCAGACAACTTGAGCGTGTTGATGCAGCGTTTGACCTCTTTTTCGGCCTGCCGCAGGGTCTTGCCCGCTTCATCGACGATCAGGCCGGCAAAGTCTGCCGCATCCCGTTCAATGAGTTGAGCGGCGTGTTCAAGAATGTGCGCCCGGCGGTGCCGGGGCAGCGCCGCGCTTTCACGCACACCCTGACGGGCACGGGCGAGCAAGGCAGGCACCGCTTCTGCGCCGAGGTTGTCGACGCTGCCAACCAGGCTGCCATCGAAGGGGTTGTACACATCGATCAAGGCGGGTTGCTGAACAAGCGCCCGGGATACGGAAGTCAGGCTCATGAACGTTGCTCCTCAGGCCGAATGGCCGGCCGCGTGAATGGCGACAATGTCCGACAGCAAGGCAAAAGCCGTTTCGATGCGCCCCGCCCCCGGGCCGGACACGGTTACAGCCCCCAGCAACTCGGTGTCGAACGCCAGCGCATTGGTGGCGCCTGAAATACCTGCCAAGGGGTGATGGCCAGGCAGCAGCTTCGCTTCGACGCTGGCTCGCACCGAGCCATCGGCTTCACGGCGGGCACTGCCGATCAGCTTCCAACGCTCGCCCGCCGCCTGTGCCCGCTCGATAGCCGCGCTGTCGATGGCACTGATACCGCTGCAGGCCACATCACCCACCTGCAGACAGGCGCCGAGCAACTCATTGGCGAGGATCACCACCTTCAGGCGTACGTCATGGCCTTCCACATCGGCGGTCGGGTCAGCCTCGGCAAAGCCAAGCGCTTGTGCCTGGGCCACCGCCTCGTTGAAGCCCAGCCCTTCCTCCATACGCGTGAGCACATAGTTAGAGGTACCGTTGAGAATGCCCTCGAAACCTACCAGGCCCGCGCCCGCCAGGGTTTGGCGCGCCATGCGCAGCACCGGTGTGCCGCTCATCACGGCGCCTTCGTATTCGAACGACACATCGTTGGCCTTGGCCAAGGCCTTGAGCGCCTGGGCATGCAAGGCAATCGGCCCCTTGTTGGTGGTGACCACATGCTTGCCCGCCTCCAGCGCCCAGCGGCAGAAGGTTGCCGCCGGCTCACCGTCCTTGGGGTTGGTGAATGTAGCCTCGGCGATGATGTCGGCGCCTGATTGCTTGATCACCGCCTCATTGAACGCCTCGGCCGAACCTTGAGGGATTTGCGCCAGCGCGCCCTTCTGGGCCGGCAGCGCGGCCAGCATGGCGGCATCCAGGCCGTCGCGGTCGATCACCGACCCCAGGAACAAGTCGGTGACACCAACGATTTTCAGGCCAAAGCCCAACTCTTGCTGCCAGCGCGCATTGCGTTCGGCGATCAGTTGGGCAAGAGCGCGGTTAACGCCACCAAAGCCAACGAGTGCAATTTTGTATTCGGTCATGGTTTGCTGTCCTGTCCAGGCAGTGGGTCGATGAGGACTAGCGTAAGAGCCGTGCACTGCCAGTTGAATATGGCAATCCGCTGTATTTATTGGCCAATCTGGCCAGTGCAAAGCGCGCGCCTGCGCCAGGGCAAAACGCACAACGCCGCCAGGGCGCGAACCCAGGCGGCGTTGTGCTAGCCAATGCAAAGACGCGGTTCAGACTACCGCGGCCAGGACGAACGAAGTCACCGTGTTCTCCACCCCGGGCATGGCAGCGATTTCCTTCCACACATGGTGCACCCGCTCCGGGCTGGAGGCCTCGACGCGCAACATCAGGTCGAACTCGCCGCTGAGCACTTCACACTGGATCACCTCGGGGATCTGGCGCAGCGCATCGAGTACCGCGTCACCGCGCATGCGGTCATAGCGGTAGACGAAGATCACCGCGTTGATCAACGACGCCGGCCGTCTGCCCTCACCGATGCGCAGGGTATAACCCTGAATGGCGCCGTCGCGCTCCAGGCGCTCGATGCGCTGGCGTACCGCATTGCGCGACAGGTTCACCTTCAACCCCAACTCGGCGTGGGCAATACGCGCATTGGCGGTGAGCTCGGCGAGAATGCGCTCGTCCAGGGGGTCGAGGATGCGCTTCATCGCCCAGCCTGCAACCGGGCCAACAAGGCATGAACACCGGCCAGGTCGTCAGGTGCCAACAGCGGCTCATCACCCGCTGTGCCGACCGCACCGGCGGGCACCTCACCGTGCCAGGCCCCCAGCTCCGCCAGCAGCCCGGCAGACTTTTCAGGGGCAAACTGCCCCAGCGTGACGATGGGCGCACCGATGTTGCGCCGGTGCAGGCGCCCGGCGAATACCCCTGTCGCGGCATGAGGGTCTACTGCGCTGCCCGTTTCGTGGAACAGCGTGACAATTTCTTCGCGAATCAGCACGTCGTCCACGGCATAGGAGTCGAACAGCATGCGCGCATGCAACCACTGGCGGTTGCCGATGCTCAGCTCGCCACACGCCTCGAAGTGCTCCATCAGTGCCCGGGTCGCCCCACCATCGCGGTCATACAGTTCCCAGACGAAGCGCTCCAGGTTGGAGAACAGCGAAAAGTCCATGACCGGTGACAAGGTCTGGCTGGTTGAGCCACGGCTGTAGCGGTTGCAGTGGATGAACCGGTGCAAGGCATCGTTGCGGTTGGTGGAGACGATGATCTGGTTGATCGGCAGGCCCATTTTCTGGGCAATGAACCCCGCGTAGATCTCGGCAAAACTGGCCGTGGGGATGCTGAACCCGACCGGGCGTATTCCGCCACCGAGCTGCAGCGCTGCATGGAAATAGAACACGATCTGCGCCAGCACACCGACCCAGTTGGTGGAGTTGAAGCTGACCGGAATCAGCCCGGGGCATGGCCAGTCACGCAGCAGCGCCGACACCAGCGACTGGCAATCGTCAAAGCTGCCATCCACGGCCACGCAGCTCACGCTGTCAGACGCGGCGCTGCGCATCACTGCCGCGCGGTCGGCGGGCGTGCCTGCGCTGGGGTATAGCGCCAGCAAGCCTGCTGCCGGGCAATGCCGCAACGCTTCGATAGCCGCTACTGCAGTATCGCCGTTGCTGGCACCGACCAGCATGACCCGCTCGCACTCCGCCCCCAGAAAGTGCCGGACAAAGCGCGCCTGCAACTGCGCGGCAAAGTCCTTGGAGGACCGGGTAGGCCCATGGAAAAGCTGCAGGATCCATTCGTTATGGCCAAGCTGCTGCAACGGCGCAATGCCGCGGTGGCGGAACCCGCGATAGCTGTCGCTGACCAGCGCCCTGAGGGTAGGCTCGTCGAGGGTATCGCCGACAAACGGTGCCATTACCCGCCAGGCCAGTTCGTCGAAGGGCAACCACGACCAGCTGGCAATTTCCTGTGGGCTGAACACCGGCACCGAGGTGGGCACATAAAGCCCACCATCATCGGCCAGGCCGGAAAGCAATGCCGTGCGGAAATCGACACGTATCTCGTTGCCGCGCGTGGATGTGTACTGCATCGGTGCTCCAGATAGCTACGTAAATTAACGATGCGCCATGGCCACCAGCCAATGGCTGAACGCCTGGGCATCGGGGGACAACGCTTCACCCAGGCCGCGTACCAGGAAAAACGACTCGCTTGCCTCGATACGCTGGGCAAAAGGAGCGACCAGCCGCCCCTCCTGCAGCAGGTCCTCTACCAGCGACGAGCGTGCCAGCGCCACGCCCAGCCCCAGCTCCGCCATGCGCAGGGTCGACACCAGCGTGTCGAACTGCAGGCCACTGGAAGAGTCGACCTGATCGGCGCCGACCCGCTCCAGCCAGTAGCCCCACCCCTCCTCGTAACCCAGCACATGCAGCAACGGCACACGGGCCAGGTCGCGCGGGTCGCGCAGCGGGCAGCTGGCCAGCAGCGCGGGGGCGCACACCGGCACCAGCACGTCGCGGGTCAGGCGCTGCGCCTCCACCCCGGCCCACTGCCCGCTGCCCCAGCGGATTTCCAGATCATCTTCGGCATCCAGCTCCTTGACCCACAGGTTGCTGATGTAGCGGATGTCCACCTGCGGGTGCGAACGCCGAAAGTCGGCCAGCCGGGGGGCCAGCCAGAAGTGCAAAAACGACAGGCTGCCCCGTACCTTCAGGGGCCGACGCTGGCGTTGCCCGAAGATTTCATTGGTGCCTACCGCAAGGCGGCTGATGGCGTCCTGCACCACCGGCAGGTAGGACTGCCCTTCTTCGGTCAGCCCCAGCCCGCGCGGCAGGCGCTTGAACAGCGCCACACCCAATTGGCTTTCCAGGTGACGAATCTGTTGGCTCACCGCCCCTTGGGTAAGGTGCAGCTCTTCTGCCGCATGGGTGAAGTTCAAGTAACGCGCCGACACTTCGAAGGCTCTCAGCCAGTTCAGGGGGGGCAGGGTTTTCTGAGTCATCGGCGGCTTCTCGTGGCTAGGTTCCGGTGGCCTAGTATCACCTGCTCAGGCGGCCTCGGAACCTGGGGCGACAATTTCCAGCGGGCCCGTACGGCGGCTGCGGTACTTGCACGTCAGCCAATAGGCCAGGTAACACCAGGCAATGAAGGGCAAGCCGAAGTACAGGGCAACCCGCTGAGCTGGGTCGAAGGCAATGCCGACGCAGGCCAGTACGCAGCAGAAAATGGCCCCCAGTGGTACGAACGGGTAGCCACGCACCCGGAACTTGAGGTCCTCGAGCTTGCCGCCGCTGGCGATGTAATGACGGCGGAATGCGATTTGGCTGGCCGCGATGCTGATCCACACCACCACCACGGCCAACCCTGAAATCGACACCAGCGCCAGGTAGATGGTGTCGGGGGCAAACACACTGCTCAACAGCGAAGCCATGCCGCCAGCCATGCTCAGCACGATCGCATTGAAGGGTGTGCCGCGGCGCGACAGCGTGGCGTAACGGCGGGGCATGTTGCCTTGGTCGCTGAGGGTCCAGAGCATGCGCGAAGCGGCGTAGAGGCCGGAGTTGGCAGCAGACAGCAGCGCGGTGATGATGACGAAGTTCATGATATCGGCCGCATACGGGATACCAATCATCGCAAAGACCATCACGAACGGGCTTTCAATAACCCCGGCCTGTTCACGCGGCAGCAAGGTGGCCAGCACAAAGATGGTGCCGATGAAGAACAGCGCCAGGCGCAGCACCGTGGTGCGAATGGCCTTGGGCACGTTCTTTTCCGGGTCTTTGGTTTCGCCGGCAGCGATGCCGATCAGCTCGGTACCCGAGAACGCGAAGGCCACTGCCAGCAGGGTCATGGCAATTGACCAGAAACCGGTGGGGAACAACCCTTCACGGGTGAAATTGCCCAGCCCTGCACTGTGCGCCTGCTGGATCTCGAAGCCACCCAGAATGGCCCCGCCGCCCACCACCAGAAAGGCGATGACGGCCAACACCTTGACCAGTGACAACCAGAATTCGGTTTCGGCGAACGATCGCACCGAAATGATATTGCTGATGAACACCGCGGCGCCGAACAGCGCACTCCACATCCATACCGGCGTGTCGGGGAACCAGCGCACCATCAGGATGCCCGCGGCGGTGAATTCGGAGCCGATGGCCACCGTCCAGGTCAGCCAGTACATCCAGGCCACCATGTAACCGGTGCCCGGGCCGAGGTAACGCGTGGCGTAACTGCTGAACGAGCCGACTTCCGGCATGTGTACCGCCAGCTCACCCAGGCACATCATGACCAGGTACACCATGATTGCGCCGAGTATGTAGGCGATGACCGCGCCCAACGGGCCAGCCTGGTTAACGGTGTAGCCCGACGTGAGAAACAGGCCGGTGCCTATCACACCGCCCAGTGCCAGCATGACGATGTGGCGGGTTTGCATATCCTGCTTGAAGGTATGCGCCGAGGCATTTCTAGTTGTGGTTGTCTGCACGGACATTGTGGGTTACTCATGAAAGTTGGCGGGCAAGGACGTAGCAACGACCTCGTCTTGGCAGAGCGAATCGAGTTGCCTTGCATATTGTTTTTGTTCGACTTCATGAAGTGGCACCCACCACACGGGTGGGTGCTACGCGCCAGCCTCAGGCCTGCACCGGGCTCTGGCAGGCGTCTGCGTCAGCGTGCAATTCCTTTGCGACGGCCAGTTCCTCACGCACCGATGCACAGGCCTGTGCCAGGTCCGCCAGCAGGTCATCGGTTTCCTCGATGCCCACTGAAATGCGCACCAGCCCTTCGGAAATGCCCAGCGCCAGGCGCTCTTCCAAAGTGTTCTCGACATGGCTGGTGGTGCGCGCCGGGCCATAGATGGTCTCTACCGCGCCGAGGTTGCCGGCCCGGTGGGCATACTTCAGCCGCGGCAGCAAACGGGCCACGGTCGGCATGCCGCCCTTCAGCACGAAGCTGACAATGGCGCCAAACCCGCGCATTTGCGCCTTGGCAATGGCATGCCCGGCATGCGCCGGCAATCCTGGGTAGTTCACCGCTTCAACCAGCGGCTCGGTGCTCAGGTAAAGGGCCAACGCCATGGCACTGGCTTGCTGCTGGCGCAGGCGCACTGCCAGGGTCTTGATACCGCGGATGATCAGGTAGGCCGAGAACGGGTCCAGCGCCGCACCGTTGATTTCCCGGTAGTGCCGCACCTGGGCCATCAACGCCTCCGCACCGCACACCACCCCACCCAGCACGTCACCATGCCCGGACAGAAACTTGGTTGCGCTGTGCACCACCACATCCACGCCCAGCGCCAGCGGGTTCTGGTTCAGTGGCGTGGCAAAGGTGTTGTCGGCCACCACCAGCGCCCCCACCTTGTGCGCAGCGGCGCTCAGCCGACGAATGTCCAGCACCTTCAGCGTCGGGTTGGTGGGGGTTTCCAGGTACAGCAGGTCGCAACCGGCGGCAATCTCGCGCTCCAGCGCTTCAGTGTCCAAGGTATCGCACAGGCACACTTGCACGCCCATGCGCGGCAGGAACTCTTCGAAGATCTTGTTGGTGCCGCCATAGCTGTCGCGGGTCGACACCACGCGTTTACCGTTGGACAGGAAGGTGTGCAGCACGGCACTGATGGCCGCCATGCCGCTGCTGAAGGCGACTGCCGACTCGGCTTGCTCCAGTTCGGCCAGTTTTGCTTCCAGCGTGGCGACCGTGGGGTTGCTCATGCGGCTGTAGATGAAGCCCGGCTGCTTGCCCTGCGCCACGTCGTACCAGGCATCGATATCGTTGTAGCCATAAGCGGCGCTGACCACGATCGGGGTCTGCGTGGCGTTGTACGGGTGCTGTACCTGCTCCCCGCTCCACACGACCCGCGTCCCCACACCGGCCGCAGCATTGCCCTCGAATTTTTCGTTGTTGTTCATATCCGGTTCCCGCCCAGCTGAGTTGTGTACACCGATGCAGCATCGGCCTTCAGCGGACTATAGGGAGATGACGGAGGCCTGAAAAACGATGGAATCCGGGTCTGACTGGCGTTTTTTTTAATGGCTGCGGGCCGGGCGCTGCAAAAGCCGCCCGGCCACGTGGGCGCTTAGGCCAGGTTGCGCTTCAGCTCGGCGATATGCTCCGGGCCGATGCCACAGCAACCGCCGACCATGCTGGCACCACGCGCACGCCAGTCCTTGGCCCATGCCAGATAACCCGGCGGATCGAGGTCTTCGCGCAGTTCGTCCAGGCCATCGTTGGCAGTGGCTTCTTTGGGCTGCGGCGGGAAGGCGTTGGCATAGGCACCAATGGCAATCTCGGCGTTGTGTCGCTCGATGACCGAGCGCGCGACATCAATGGCGGCGCCGATCACCTCAGGCTGGCTGCAGTTGAACAACACCGCAGCCACCCCCAGGCTGACTGCGGCTTCGATAGCTTCGGCCACCGGTTCACCGGAGCGCAGGCGCGGAACGTCGTCGACGTCCTCGTCCTGCAGGGTGAAGGACACCCAGAACGGCCTGCCGTCTGCCGGCAAATGGCTATGAATGGCCCGCACTTCGGCCACGGAACTCTGGGTTTCGGCCAGCCACAGGTCAACATGCGGGGCCAGGCCCTGGAGCAGCGGGGTCAGCACCTCTGCCACACGCTCGGGCTGGAACAGGTCGGGCCGGTAGGACCCGAACAGCGGCGGCAGCGAACCTGCCACCCTGACCGGGTGCGCGCCGCTATCTGCCGCGTGCCGCGCAAGCTGGCCTGCGATATGGGCCAGCTGTCGCCCTTCGGCGGCAAAGCGTTCTTCACCGATGTGGAACGGCACTACCGCATAGCTGTTGCTGGTGATGACCTGCGCACCCGCCTCGATGAAGGCTGCGTGCACACCCACGACCGCCTCCGGCGCCTCGCTCAGCGCCAGCGCCGACCACTCGGGCTGGCGAAACGGTGCGCCACTGCGCTGCAGCTCTCGGCCCATGCCGCCGTCCAGAATTACCATCGTTCGCTCTGCCATATAACTTCTCTGAAGGTTCTTATGAATAAAATTCATTATGGGGATTGGCGGTTATAACTATTAAATACCCTATCACCCATTTGCCCAACATATCAGGTATGTACATGCGATTTTCTTCTCTGCTGGGTGCGGGCCTTGTACTGCTCGCAACTGCCACCCAAGCCTTTGCTGGCGCCACGTTGGAGCGGGTTGAATCGCGCAAGGAAATGGTCAACGTGCTGATGGAAAGCTACCCGCCGTTTTCCTTCCTCAATGACCACAACCAGCTCGACGGTTACGATGTGGACGTGGCCAAGGCAGTGGCCGACAAACTCGGCGTCAAACTGCGCCTGGAAACACCGTCCTGGGACGTGATTGCCGCTGGCCGCTGGAGCGGGCGCTACGACATCTGCATTTGCTCGATGACCCCGAGCAAGGCGCGCGCCGAGGTGTTCGACTTCCCCGTGGAGTACTACGCATCGCCCGCCGTGATCGTGGTCAATGCCTCGGATGAGCGCATCCATGGCGCCAAAGACCTGGAAGGCCGCAAGGTGGGTTCGATCAGTGCATCGAGCTACGAAAGCTACCTGAACAAGAACCTGGTCATTGAAGGCAAGGAAGACCAGAAGATCGATTACCCGTTCGACTTCGTGCAGGCTGCGCCCTACGACACTGAAAACGTCGCCTTCCAGGACTTGGGCCTGGGCACTGGCGTGCGCCTGGACGCCATCATTACCAACCTGGTGACCGCGCAGCCGCGCCTGCAGCAGGATAAGCGCTTCAAGCTGGCCGGTGCGCCGCTGTATGAAGAGCCCAACGCGGTGGCCATCGAAAAAGGCGACCCCGAGTGGGATGCCAAGGTACGCCAGGTGTTCGCCGAGCTGAAGGCTGATGGCACCCTGGCCAAGCTGTCGCAGAAATGGATTGGCGCCGACATCAGCAAATGAGCACCTTCCCTCCCTCCCCCAAGCCCGTGGCAAAGCCTGCGGGCGCCGGCCTGTTCGGCTTTCGCACCCGGTTACTGCTGACCTGGCTGGCGCTGTTCGGGCTGTTTGTCGCCTTCTTCCTCAGCTTTGACCTGAAGTTCGCCATCATTCTGGAGAAGTTTCCCAACCTGGCCGGTTTCAAGCTGGGGCCCAATGGTTTTCTGCAAGGCGCCGCACTGACCCTGTTCCTGTGCCTGTGCTCGATGGTGGTATCCGTGCTGCTCGGCTTTGCCGCCGCGCTGGCACGGTTATCCAACAGCGCGGTGTTGGTGGGTGTAGCCAGCTTCTACACCTCGTTCTTCCGTGGCACGCCGCTGCTGATCCAGATTCTGCTGATCTACCTGGGGCTGCCGCAGGTGGGCCTGGTACCCGGCGCCATCAGCGCCGGCATCATTGCCTTGTCGCTGAACTACGGGGCCTACCTGAGCGAGATTTTCCGCGCCGGCATCCTCGGCGTGGCCCGTGGGCAACGTGAAGCAGCATTGGCGCTGGGCATGCGCACGCCGCAGATCTTCTGCCACATCATCCTGCCCCAGGCCATGCGGGTGATCATTCCGCCCACCGCCAACCAGTTCATCTCGATGCTCAAGGACTCGTCGCTGATTTCCGTGATGGGGGTTTGGGAGGTGATGTTTCTGGCGCAGTCGTATGGGCGTTCGAGCTATCGCTACCTGGAAATGCTGACCACCGCCGCCGTGATCTACTGGGTGCTGTCGATACTGCTGGAGCTGCTGCAGGCGCGCCTGGAGCGGCATTTTGGCAAGGCTTATCAGCGCTGAGGGCTGCACACGGCCCCTTGCAGAATCATCTATGCAGGCACGACGTGCAGGAGCGCCACCAGGGCGCTCCTGCATCGAACGCGTCAACTGAAGCCGCTTTGCCGCTCACAAAGCTTTCATCTCGGCAATATCCCGCGCCACCTGGTCTGCAGAGTGGTCGAACATCGCCTGTTCCTGCGCATCCAGCGGCAACTCGATAATCCGCGCAAGCCCCTTCTCTGCCAGTACGCAGGGCACACCCATGGCGATATCCGTTCGCCCATACTCGCCCTCAAGAATCGCCACCGCCGGCAAAATACGGTTCCGCCCATTGGCGATCGCATCGACCATCTGCGCAATGGCCACGCCCGGTGCATCGCAGGCGCTCCCCATCTTCTTCAACCCCAGAATCTCGCCGCCGCCCTTACGTGTGCGTTCGACAATCTGCTCGATCTGCTCATCGGACAAGAAGTGCGACAACGGCACCGAGCCAATCTGGCAGTAGCGCATCAGCGGCACCATGCTGTCGCCATGCCCGCCCAACACCAGCGCCGTGATATCCCGTGCAGAAAACCCAGTTTGCTCAGCGATAAAACACTTCATGCGCGCGGTATCCAGCACCCCCGCCTGCCCAAACACCTTGTCGCGCCCCTGCCCGCTGACGCTCCAGGCGCGGTAGGTGAGCACATCGACCGGGTTGGACACCACCAGCACCGTCGCTGTCGGCGCGTGGTGTTTGATGTCCGCCATGATGCTGTCGAGGATTGGCAGGTTGGTACTCAATACATCCTGGCGCGACTGGCCGGGCTTGCGCGGCACGCCCGCCGTGATCACCACCAGCTCGGACCCCTCCAGCATCTCGGCTTTGGCCCCGCCGTGAACATGGGTATCGGAACCTGAATCCACAGCCGCCTGCCAAACGTCCAGCGCCTTGCCCTGCGCCAGTTCACCCTGCACGTCCATCAACACCAGCTCACGGCACAACTCATCCCGGGCGATGATCTGCGCCGCCGCCTCGCCGACCAGGCCGGCACCCACAATCGTTAATTTGTTCACCAGACACCTCCCAGCGGCGCGCGCCACCAGGAACACGCCTGCGTATAGAGAGAAGTATTGCCTGCCGGGGCCAAATGGCCACCCAAGATGATGCGACGACCTTCACTTGACAGTGTTCCACGGCAGCGCAAATACTTTGGCCCGATTCATATAGATGACCATACAACAAGGTGAATCAATCAATGAACATGCTGTCCAAGCGCCCCGTCGCCACACCACCACCCACCGGCCTCAGCGCCACGCCTCCCTGCTGCCCATCTTCCGTTGCCAGGCGGCCGCCTGTGAGCGGCAGCTAGCGCAAAGCCGCGTTCCCTTCCTCGAAACCGTAGCAGCAGCCGCAATGGCAGCCACCTGGGTATGCCCCGTGGAAACGCCCGTCACGCCTTCAAACCCTGAGTGCAGCCGAGCGCCAGCCCAACCGAGACTCCTTGAATGACTCCCTTAGATATACAGCTATTACTGACGGCACTGGCCAGTGTTCTGGTGCTGGTGGCGCTCATCGTTTCGCGCCTGAAAATGCACCCGCTGCTGGCCTTGCTGGTGGTGTCCATTGGCGTTGGCTTTGCGACGCAAATGGCGCCAGGCAACATTGTCTCCCACCTGCTCACCGGCGCCGGCAAGACACTGGGCGCAGTGGGGGTGGTGATTGCGCTGGGTGCGATGCTCGGCAAGATCCTGGCTGACGCTGGCGTCACGGAACAGGTCGCGGATGTCATCCTCAAGCGCACCTCCGACCGCATGATCCCTTGGGCCATGATGCTGGTTGCCTTTGTCATTGGCATCCCCATGTTTTTCGAAGTCGGCCTGGTGATCATGCTGCCGCTGATATTCAGCGTGGCGCGCAAACTGGAAAGCAAGGCGCGCTTCAAAGGCTCGTCGTATGTGTATGTAGGTGTGCCGGTCATTTCGGCGCTTGCCGCCATGCACGGCATGGTACCGCCGCACCCAGGCCCCCTGACCGCCATCGCCGTGCTCAAGACCTCGGTTGGGCCCACCATGCTCTATGGCTTCGTTGCCGCCATTCCGGCAATGATCCTGGGCGGCCCGCTGTACGGCATGTTCATTTCACCGCGCATGAACACGCGGCCCGATCAGGCATTGCTGGACCAGTTCACACTGGCTGAAAAAGCCGATGGCCAACCCCGCCCCGGGGTAATGGTCGGCATGCTGGCCGCATTGCTGCCGGCCATCCTGATGCTGGTGCATGCCGTCGCCGAGATGCTGCTGCCCAAAGGCAATGCGCTGCTGGAGATGGCCAGTTTCCTGGGCAACCCGCTGATCGCCATGCTGCTGGGCGTGCTGTTCGCCGGCGCCAGCCTGGTGCTTGCGCGCGGCGGCGACGCCGAACAGCTGCGCGATGCGCTGGGCAAAAGCCTCAAGCCGATCGCCTCGATCATCATGATCATTGCCGGTGGCGGTGCCTTTCAGGAGATGCTGACCAGCGCCAAGGTAGGCGATGCCATTGTGCACCTGACCCAGCAGTCTGCCTTCCCTCCCCTGATCCTGGGGTGGCTGATCGCGATGTTGCTCTCGGTGTCTACCGGTTCCGCCACGGTCGGTATCGTAGGGGCTGCCGGCTTACTGGCGCCGCTGGCAGGTGCAGACCCCAGCCTCAACCTGCCTTTGCTGGCCCTGTCCATCGGCTGCGGTTCGCTGTTCTTCAACTATGCGAACCATGCAGGCTTCTGGATGGTGAAAGAATCCTTTGGCATGACCATGGGCGAAGCCACCAAGACCATTTCGGTGGTGCAGTCGATTGTGGCGGTGGTTGGGCTGATGGTGGTGTTGATGTTGAATGCGGCCATCACCATAGGTTGAACTCGAGTCAACGGGGGCTGCGCAGCAGCCCCAATCTGGCCCCACCCTCGGGCAACGATCTGGCCTAACGCTGCAGATCCTGCTCGCTTCGTTCCATTACCTTCCCACACTGCTCACTGGCCAACCGGCTGATGATCCGGATCGCCTGATGGATACCGGCCGTGTTGCGAAAGCTCAGCCGCGGGTTGTGTTCGCACTCGAGCATTTCGTCGTGCTGGACCAGGGCCTCGCCTAGCAGTTCGAGGGTCCAGGCGTAGCTTTGGATGGTGGAGAGGCGTTCTTGGTCAGACATGGCGGGCCTCCGGTTGGGTGGAGACGAAGCGGGGTTGGTTGGGGGTGAAATAGCTGAGGGCCGTTGCGGAACGGCGGAGGAGAACGGATGCGAGGATCCTGGATGGACTTGAGATGAGCATGCATGCGGTCCTTTTCGATTGAAGCACCACGCTGACCGTCGCCAAACGATTAGGGTGGCAGCTGTACGCAGGTTGGCGAACCGAGGAAAAGGAACTCGGCAGACCCGAAGGTCTCCCACGCACAGCCGCCATTACACGAAACTGCGGACGCAAAAAAAGCGCCTGCAATCGTGGTCGGGGGCGCCGATGCGCCTTTTCGTTCGGGTCGCCAAACCCGGTCGCGGAGTTGGCCGCGACTGGAGCACGGTAGCGTCGTGGGGGCTGTAATGCAAGGTTTGGGGGGATGTGAATGGACGCTGGGAGTTGTAGGAAAAGTCGGCTAAAACGGATTGGTATCAAGATCTAGTTGAAGGTTGGTAGCGGCGTAAATGTGGGGAGACAGGAGTCGAATCAGGCACCTGAAAGCTAAAAAAACCATCGAATCAGCTATTAGATCTTCTCGAACGTATACCTAAACCCAAAGATACGATCTGCGACATCTCACTCACAGTCTTTGCTACATAGGTGCGCTGACTAGCGCGACTCGTGGTGCCCCCCGCTAAGCCGGACGTCCTCCGTAGCGATGTCAGCCGTGCCGCTCAGCAGGGAGGCTTCAACAGCCGCTGGCGAATTGCCGGTAGCGTACGATGGTTGTTCTGCTCTGCATAGCTAAGTGCTTTGCCCATCTTTGGCTAGGTGGGGTTCATGGAGCGCTACAATAGTCTGGGTAAATCCTACAGCCGCTTCTCCATAACAATGGTGCGTTCCGCCCCATGAAACTCGTCGCGGATTTTTTGATAACCCAACGCCGTATAAAAACTTTCAGCTGTAATCGACGATGGCACACGTACAGCTCCAACGCCTGCGCTGGCAGCAGTTATATGAATGACATCCATCAAATGCCGCCCGATACCGCCTTTCTGGTGAGCAGGGTCAACGAAAACACTTCTGACCACATCACCGTCGAGACCGGCAGTGCCAACAATGTTTTCGCCCAGTAAGGCTACAAAGACCCTGCGCTTCGTAAGCTGTGTGGTGATGGCTTCAGGAGAAAAGCTCTGCTCAACCTGAGCGATCACATCAGGCGGATAGTCCTGTGAATTTGACTCACGCAGGGCGGCTATAATTACGCGGCTTATCGCTGCTGCATCTCTGCTCGTGGCGGGACGAACGTGACATTTCATGCTGATACCTCAATCCTATAGGATTCCAGCTTAGTGCATCACAATGTGCCTTCCCCGGACGCTTACAAACGGGCGGCTGCAGTCATGAGCCTAATCTGATCGGCTCGCATGAATGGGCATGATCCGTATGCCTACCTCAAAGAGGTGCTGACGCGGCTTCCGACGCAGCGGGCCAGTGTGATTGGGCAACTACTACCACATCAGTGGATGCCGGCCTGACTACCCCAGGGAAAGCTGTAAGCGCACTTAGGCTTCAGTGAGCCTTTTCCGAATAAAGCTCAAAGCATCCTTGAAAACCTGATGCCAATTTTCGGAGGGCTCGCTCATGAGAGGATGCCAAAAGAATCTGAATTCATGGCCTCCATCATCTTCTGCAAAATGCACCCAAGTATCAGGAAGGTCTTGGGCAACATGACATTCATGAAATGCCCATGTGTGTCCAGTTACGATGAAACGCCGCTCCCCCAAATGTCGCCCAACTGTCGACGGAATACCTGCTTCTTCTTTCAGCTCTCGAACCGCAGCCAGGTCGGTTGCCTCACCTGGCTCGACACTGCCTTTGACCAGCTGAAAGCCTGCTAATGGATGCTCGAACGCTAAAATTTCCAGCGCTTCTCGGCCTCGCAGAACTACAGGACAAGATTTTTCTGCTTCCATGCCGTCACACCTCCGATCCTTACACGTGAGTTGGGAAGCATAAGCGAAGCAAGCTGCCTGACCGATGAGCCCGCCTTCATCTTGACCTCACCCTTGACCCCACTCCGGGTTACCTTCATACCGCAGCCACCCCGCAACCCCCACTCCCCCATCTACCCGATCCTTAGGATGAACACGCCCTTCACTAACCGGCACATCTGCAAAATCAAACGGACTCATCCCCTCAATACACGCAACATTCACACCATACTGATCCGGCGCAGAACGCCGCTGGTGGAAGGTATAGATACCGCACCTTGAGCAGAAGTAATGCTTAGCTTCCCGTGTATGGAACTGATAAAGGGTCAGTGCCTCCTCCCCTTGCGTCACAGTGATATCGCCTAGATTGGCTGACACGGCCACGGCCCCGCGCATGCGGCAGAGCGAACAGTTGCACCTGCGCGCGGTACGCAGACCATCGGTCAAACGCAGTTCAAACCGTACAGTCCCGCAATGGCAGGCTGCTTGGTAAACAGGGCGATCATCCTTTTTTTCATCAGTCATAACGTTTCCCTGGCCTGAGTAGGCAACCTGGATATCCACGAGACAAAGGCCCAAATCTATGTACTTTAGCCTGACACTATGATTGCCTCCCGGGAAGTGGTGTAACTGAACCAGACTTAATGCCGCAACCAATGAGTTAGAGAAAAATGGTATGAGACTTTATTTGCATACCACATCAATCTCACTGTTCCTGACTGCTTTTCCGTGCCCGTGACGATGCCGGCCTCGACACTGCCTTCTTCGCTTTGGCTGCCGCAGGGCTTTTCCCTCGTTTAGGTCCGGTCACCACGCAGGAACTGGCCAGCGGCGCGCCCACCGCGATTGCCCCACCAGCCTTCAACTGGCCGACAGTGTTGCCGACGAGCGTTGCAGTGGGCTTATCTTTGGCAGTCATCACCATACCCATCCGCACGCCAAAGAGACGCAGCACGCCCTCCAAAGTGCTGAGCTTCGGATTCGACTTCCCGCTTTCCAGTTCGTACAGGCTTTTCGTGGACATCTTGCACATGGTCGCGAAGGTCTTTTGGTCAAGCCCGGTGACTTCGAGCCGTAGACGGCGGATGGATGCCCCAATTGGATCGAGCCCCGCCGCGTTGCGCTTGACGATATCCTCTACGAGCTGGGCGCGCTCTTCAGGCTGTAGTTTTTTCATCGCAGTCCCCACTCCACGAGTCGTTTATCCAGGTTATTTACAGGTAGAGAGGCTGCATTGCGCATCGATTCAGGCGCATCGGTCAGCAGATCGGCAACGCCCTGAATGCCTCAGCCGCATGCATCAACCGTTGCAGCAGAACCTCGGGATCAGTGTAACCAACAAGCTCAGCGCAGTTGTCGCGCCAATTGGAAGACCCCTTGCGCTCTGCCGCCCACTTCGTCGTCCATGTGATGCCCTCTTCATCCAGTATCATTGGCGCGAGGTCATAGATTGGCGCCAAACGAAACCTCCCACCCTCACGCATGATGGAGGTGTTGCGGCCGTGGTTATCGGTGTTCCCTAGAATGCGGTTCAGCAGATCGCGATGATGTAGTAGTCGTAGGCGACAAGGCAGCTTCCATCAGCAACACGCTCGGGGTTCTCAACCGAGAGTGTCGCTGCCTCGCGCCATGCACCATCGGAGAAGCCCGGATCGCGAGTCTGAGCGGCATCGCGACACCATTAATCAGCATTTGAATGCTGATTAAACTAGTGCGCACGGCAGGAACCGGCAATATTTTGCCGATTAAAAGCTTAAGCACGGGCAAAACCGGCACCACACTACCGATTATGCATTCACAGCGCGCCGGTGGGTTTAGAGGTCGTTGCTGCGCCTGGGAAGCAGGAGCTGCATGTGATTCGGCCTTTGGGTTATAGGACCATGTTTAATTGCGTTGGGTAGGTGGTGGATGGCACGGGCTTCGCCCGTGTTCGCGGGTAAACCCGCTCCTACAGGGGGGTGGAACGGCTAAGTCCGAGGTTTGCAGGCCTGATGAGAAAAGACAGGCATAAGAAGGCCCGCATTAGGCTGGCTTACATTGATGGCCCGATAGCAAAAATCACCATCGGCCAATTGTCTGGTGCGGAGACAGACGGACGGTTGTTGGGCGTCAGGGCCCGGTTTTCACGGGGCTGGAATTTGGTGGATTTATAGACGTACCTCATAGGGTATCTATAAACCAATCAGCTATTTATGGCTTTCAGTGGAATCGAATCGGGACTTGCGAAGGATCCAGTGAGAGCTACGACCGCCGTGGCATCAACGTTCACGCCTTGATGAATACATAGGTCACCCACATCCAAGCGAAGCCAAAGGCCGTCAGCCACGTGGATACCTGTAGAGCCAACTTAAGTTTTGCAGGGAAGTTTTCTAGTTCTTCGATGTCCAGATGCCCTCGGCGCATATGTACGCCAGGCCAAATGAGTATTCCACAAAGAAACGTTATCAGCAGCCACCGAGCGCCAAAGCGCCGCGTGCCCAAAAACAGTTTCATTTGCTCCAGGCCGGGATGACTTTGGATAGCCGAGGTTGCAACAGTGAAATTTCTTGTACCCGCGATGAATGCACTGACCGCACAACCGGCCAACGCGATCACGAACGGACACGCCAGCATTATCCACTTCAGCCACACGGGCCAACTCTCGAACTCAGTCATAATGTGATTCGTAGATCAGCTCGCCCATTTGCTCACCGCCCTCCGCACCTGCGATGCTCCCAGCAAAAGCCCCTCCCCCGACCAGCGCAATGCCACATACCGGCGCCCCGAAACCCGCGGTACCAGCAGAGAACACCCCACATACAGCGAGCGCAGTGATCCCAGCAATCTTGCCACCCACTATCCCTCCCGCCAGCCCCCCAGCGAAAGCACCTGCCTCAGACAAACGAATTTTTTTGCAGCCTTCGGTTTCCCCTGCACGGCAGGCCTCTTGGACTTTCAGATAGGAAGATGTACCACCTAAGCCAATTCCGACATGCCCACCATACCGAAGGTACTTACTAAGCTTCGCCACTTTGTCCAAGTACGTGGCGTACCCAGGAATCTGCCCTGGCCCGCCGGCTTTCGACCAATGATGCACAAGGCTCTTGGTCGAGATATTCAAGCTTTTTTTCAGCCGCTCGTAGGCCCCTAGATTCAGATGTTTATTTAGAAAAGTCGCCTTCAGCTGACCATCTAGCTGCTCCAATAACAGCCGTCGTTCGGCGAAGAACGATGGACTATTCAGATGGCCATGGCGCAGAAATTCTTGCTGATGCAAACGCTCGATGTTGCCAAGTGTGCTGCGAAGCTGCCGGAGGCCGTGGTCCATCATGTCCTTACCCACACCCATGGAGAGACTGGCGTCACTAAGCAGTCCGGCAATTTCAGCCTGATACTCCATCATGAAATCTGACTCGGCAAAATCGAGTACAGCCAAGGAACGTCGCGCGCGCTCGGCGGCCGCCATGAGTTGGGCCTCCTCCTGGGTGCAGGCATAACCGTTATCCGGATCGCCGATGACGAAGATTTCCCCTGCCTTGAACCCCTGCTCGAAAGTCGGGTTCAGGCGTTGCAGGTACGAAATGGGCAAGGTCGAATCATGGCTAGTCAGCTCCAACAGAATCTGCGGGAACGACATGCTCCGCGGCACCACATAGAATCCCGGCTGCATCTGCCCTGGCAACCCGCCAACCATAGCGGGCGAAGCCCCTGCCAAAGCGCTAGAGCTCCCAGAGCCAGCGGGTTTGAGGCTAGTGCGTACGGCAACCGGCAGCCGCGGCGGGGGCATTTCCCCTAAAGGCGCCACCACCCGGTTGCTACCCTTTGGGCAACCGCAATCAACTAACGCGCCATCCATCGCGACTGGCTGGCCATCCGAGATGAAGTGCCACACCCCTTCGACGACCTTTCCTTCCAGCCCGCAAAGTGGACAAGGTGTGGTGGGATCCCCCATCCTCAGGACCATTCGTCCCTCGTCGAGGTAACCTTCCCCGGTGGCGATGCAAATCGCACCTGTGGTGGTCACATCACCGTCTACTGCTTGGCCAAGCCCATCCAGACTGACGCGCATTTCAGAGTCCCTTGCGAACTGTAGGAGCGAAAGAACCTAACAGCTAAGAAGGGGCAAATGAGGCCTCGAGCAGCTAACGAGACGATTCCTACGAGCAACGCGGATTTAGGACTAGGCACGACTTAGCGGTTTGAGAACGGGACAACGGGAACAAAAAAGCCCGCACAAGGCGGGCTTCTATTGGTACCTGGTAGCGAGAAATCGCCATAGGCCAACTGATTCTGGTGCGGAGACAGGAATCGAATGATGACGGCTTTCCCCATATTTTATCGGATGGAACCATCATCACCCTCCAAGCGTATCCCTAAACGTATCCCTAAAAAGAAAAATACCCCTGGCTATTCGTTGGCCGGATACGTGATCGTGGCCAACAGCCCACAGATCAAACGATGGTCCTGCACATGAAATACGGAGGGGTCTTCGTCGTCCTGGCGGCCGAGGAAGAAAACGTAGGGCCGATCTTTGCTACCGCTTTTCTTGGCGTCGATACCCTCTTGTCGAACGACGTCCAGCTCGGTAGTGACTGTAGTCCGCTTTGCCTTGGACCAATCCGCCCAAGACACCTTAACCCTGTAGGGGCGCACGTATTTGTTATCCGCCTTCCCCCACTCCCCCGCAGAGAGAGTGATCAGAAGGTTGTCCTCGTTAGCATCAGCCCGACCCCAACTTAGCTCTCCATAGAAGATTCTCAGTGAAGGCATCACTTCAATTCCGTTCCCTCGGAGCTTTTTGAATACCTGTTGGTAAGTCGACACATCCACCCCCGGCACCTCCAGAGAAAGCGCTCGGTCGTATGGAAAATTGATGAAAGCTCGGCAGATGCGCCTGATGCTTTGTGCGGACCTCCGTCCTTGGGGCCGGGCCTCTCCGTTTCCTGAAGAGCCAGACCGTGTGGTTCGGGTTGCCCCTGATGGCGAAGGATGAGCTGTGGGATCAACAACGGACCGCTCATTCCTGAGAAGCAGGCGCGCGGGCGATAAGCCAGGACTTGTCAGTAGCTCGTAGCGAACGGAGCCTCTCTTTCCACTCGCTACAGTTTTTTCCTCACCTACGATATCGCAGCCCTGCAAATGCTGCTGGCCGCGGGGTGTTCGAAAATGTGGTCGCTGCAAATTCGACTTCAGGTAAGACGCTGGGTACACCGTCAGTTCACACCCACGGCAGATGTAGCCATTCTTATCGACCTCTGCTAGAAGCCACAGATCTTCAGCATCTACAGGCTCGAATGTCACCCTATCCCGAGCAGACTCCATTACCTCTCCTTGCCATCATTTTTAGATCAAAGCCTCCACGCATTCCGAGACGCCTGTGGTAGCTGGACGAAAATGAACATACCTGGCCAGCTACGTCCATGTCCAAAATGATGCACAGTTCACTCCAGTTCACCTGGTGAACCAGTTCACTAAGCTGCCAACCCAGCCGCTAACAAAAAGGCGCGGGTTTCCAGCCCCGTATCGCACCCCGTCCGTCAGGGTCCCCGGCTGGCTCTAGCATTTGGAGGGCGAGGATTGCCTCTGTCGCTGAAGGCTCAATCGGATAGGGGCACGGGGTGGCTAGATCACTCCGAACTTAAAGCGGTGTAACAGGTGTAATGGGTGTAACCACAGACACCAACACACTGATTTTAAAGGACTTTAACTGCCACACACTCAAATTCAGTCGTTTTACTCTGTAGGTGTAACAACTGTACATGTGTAACTTCAGCTTCCGCTTTTGCACCATAGCGGCCCTTCACGAATTTTTGCTATCGACCAAAAGCAGTCTTTGGGAAATGTGTCTACGTGACTCAAGACTGATCATTTTCGGGATCGCTGCGGGGTGCTACGCTTGTGCTGCTCGAAAGCACGGCAGCCTCTCTCTAGTCACTGCATGAGGCCGCACTCATGAACCTGCTGTCAGGAAGATCGCATGCATATTGAGCGTCTTAGTTTGGTGAATTTTCGCTGTTTTGGCCCTCAGCAGACCACTGTTGCTTTAGGGCCAAGTCTTGTAGCGTTTGTAGGCGATAACGGCACGGGTAAGACTGCAGTGATGCAAGCCTTACAGCGGTTGTTTGGTGTCACCTCTGAGCAACGACGATTGAGCAAGCAAGACTTTCATATTCCCTTTAACGAAACGGAACGACCTGCGGCTCGTACTTTGGTGATTGAGGCGATCCTTGCATTTCCAGAGCTCGATACCGACGCGGAAAATCCTGCCGTACCAGCGTTTTTCAAGAACATGGCGGCCGAGGAAAACGGTAATCTAAAGGTCCGTTTGAGGCTGCACGCAACATGGACGGACGACGGCACCTTGGATGGTGCGATCGAAGAGTCCTACTGCGCCGTTCAGACCTTCGGTGACTTCGAAGAAAGTGACCTCCACCAGCTTCGTGGCTCCGATCGCTCGCGAGTTCAGCTCATCTACATACCGGCAACGCGAGACGGCGCTTCCCAAGTCACTGCTTTTATACGCGGCCGTCTTTGGCGCGCAATCAATTGGTCAGAGCAGGTTAAGGATTCGTTGACCGACGCTGGCGTTGCCGTGAACCAAGCGTTTTCTGCCGAGGTTGCTGTAGATAGCATTAGCTCCGCAGTCACCCGGCGCTGGCGGCAGCTCCATTCAGCAGGCACACATACAACGCCGTCTTTCCGGCCAGTAGACACCCGTTGGCAAGAATTCATCAAACGCGTCCAAGTAGTTTTTCTCCCCGCCGAAGACGGACAAGACCGTGCATTAGAGGATCTAAGCGACGGCCAGCGCTCGCTGTTCCATATGGCAATGGTCTCGGCAACGCTGGACATTGAGGCGAGACTTGCAGGTAACAATGCTCCAGCAGGCTTCGCTGGTGCTGGTATCGCTTTACCTGCGCTAACCATCGTCGCGCTTGAAGAACCGGAAAACAACCTGGCTCCGTTCTATCTGTCTCGCATCATCAATCAGATCGAAGAAGTCGCTGCGGTGTCAAACGCTCAAGCGTTGGTATCGAGCCACTCGCCAAGCATCCTTGCGCGGATAGAGCCTTCTAGCGTGCGACACTTCCGGTTGAACCTGGAATTCCGCTACACGGAAGTACGTCAAATCAGTCTTCCTATTGGCGATGAAGAGGCTTCCAAGTTTGTTCGAGAGGCTGTCCGAGCATACCCGGAACTGTATTTCGCACGCTATGTGCTACTTGGTGAAGGGGCTACGGAGGAAGTGGTACTGCCCATGCTGGCTAAAGCAATGGGCTTCCCAATCGATAGGTCATTCGTTGCGGTGGTACCGCTAGGTGGTCGCCACGTAAATCATCTATGGAGACTACTAGCTAGTCTCCAAGTACCGTATGCGACATTGCTTGATCTGGACTGGGGACGCAGCGGTGGAGGCTTCGGCCGTATTAAAACTACGTGTGAACAACTGCTGAGCTCCGGCGTCACGCCGCAGCGGCTCTTCGGAGATACTTTACATGCTGATGGTCCGGCTAGAAATATAATCGCAATAGCGAACCATCCCGCTGATGACCTTGCAACTCTGCGCCAATGGACAAGCTGGCTCGAGCAGTTTCAAGTATTTTTTTCAGACCCCCTAGACTTGGATTACACAATGCTCAAAGCCTACCCCGAAGATTATCGGGTCCTTGAGCATGGAATGCGTGGACCAGCCCAAGCTGGGGAGCCCCGGGACGCGGTGCTCGGCGCAGAAGGCTCACCAACCTTTTATGCAACAGCTGAAGACGACAACCTGAGATGGTACCGGTATCTTTTCTTAGGACGTGGCAAGCCCACCACACACGTAAGAATTTTGAGCCAAATATCACCCGAAGATTTAGTGGCAGGGGTGCCAGAGCCATTACGACGGCTGTTGACAAGAGTTCGCACTACTTTAGAGCAGGTTGAGCAGCAATGAACTGGAGACCCGTACCTCTCGACGAATGGCAACCACGCGGCATACCGAGTCTGGAGCCTAGTGCCTGGACAGCCCTGCGTCGTATGGAGTCAACATCTGTGGTCGCAGGTCCTGGCGCCGGAAAGTCTGAATTTTTGGCGCAGCGTGCGGCTTACCTTTTGGAGACCGGGCTGTGCATAGCACCACAGCAGATTCTCGCTATCTCATTCAAAACTGATGCGGCTGCCAATCTCGCAGCTCGTGTTCGCAAGCGGTGCCCACCTCAACTGGCTGCGCGATTTAGCTCTCTGACATTTGACGCGTTCACCAAAAGCCTTGTTGATCGCTTTCAAGCTGCGATTCCAGAGCATTGGCGTCCCTCCCGCCCTTATGAGATTAGCTTCCCTAACCGGCGACTCGTACAGGATGAGTTGAATCGTATTCAATTCATGGCACGGCCAGAGTGGCAAGCAAGGATTGCACAGTTATCCGTTGAGCGATTTGAATCAGAGACGATAGGTGGTAGTCGCCTAGAAGCAAATGCGCTCCAACAACCCAATACACCGGAACAGCTAGCGATCTATCAGTGGCTACGGCAACAGTTATTCGGCGCTGATGTGTCCAGGCTGTCGTTCGTAACGTTGAATCGGCTTGCCGAGCTGATCATCCGAGCGAATCCCAAGATTGCTCGTGCTCTACGTATGACCTATCCCTACGTATTCGTAGACGAGTTCCAGGACACATCTTTTGCCCAATACGATTTTTTACTCTCCACTTTTGGTCAAGCGGACACAGTAGTCACAGCTGTAGGAGACCACAAGCAGAGGATCATGGGATGGGCCGGAGCGCGTAATGATGCCTTTGAGCAATTTGAGGTAGATTTTGCAGCGCAGCGGGTGAACCTGCTTTTTAACTTCAGATCCTCACCAGAGCTAGTGCGCGTTCAACATTTCGTTGCGCAGGCCCTGGATCCGGAATCTCCACAGATACAGTCACAGACTGAGGGCCAGTTGGATAGAGATGTAGTCCAGGTATGGAGATCTCGCTCGACGGCTGTAGAGGGGCAGAGGCTGGCACAATGGATAGCGGCGGACATGGCAGCACGTCAGAAGAAACCTGGCGACTATGTGCTCCTAGTGCGTCAGCGCCCAGATCAGTTCGAGGAAGAACTTCAGCCAGTATTTAACGAAGTAGGATTGAGCATCCGAAACGAGAGCAAGACTATAGGCCGAACAAATGTCCAAGACTTAATGGTCGATGAGGCTGCCGCCATAGCTCTGGCGGCGTTAAGGTTGGCTAGTGGTCAACGTAATGCGGCGGCATGGTCGACTTTTTTCTCGGCTGTTTGTGCTATTCGTGGAGTCGACGAAGACGACGAAGTGCGACGATACCGAGTTGATCGGGATATTCAGGACTTTCTTGATGCACTCGGACAACATATCCGTCATCGCGTGCCTACGGCAGAATTGGCATCGGATATTTCGGATCGTATTTTTGCGTTCTTGGATGTTGGGTCTATATCGAGCACCTACGCTGCATATACCCGCAATGACCTTCTCGAAATCATGGTAGAGGCATTTTCACTACACCTCCAACAGGCTGCCTCTGAGACTGAGACTTGGCCGAGCTGTATCGATCGGTTCATAGGTGCGCATGACATTTCAATGATGACTGTACACAAGAGCAAGGGGCTCGAGTTCGACACCGTATTTTTCATCGGACTCGACGATCAATCATGGTGGAGTCACACGCCACGAAATCCGGAAGGCATAGCAACATTTTTCGTTGCGCTTTCGAGAGCTAAGCAGCGAGCAATCTTCCTTTTCTGCGCAGGCAGAGGCAATCGTGATCGTGTTTCCGAGTTGTATCAACTGTTAACCGACGCAGGTGTGGAAGAAATCGAGATTCGCTGAATGTTGAGCGGTGAACCCTCGAGCGCATACTATAAGTCGCTTAAATACTGGCTCACAAGCCTTGGGTCTACCTTGAAGATAGTGTTGGGCTTGTATCAAAAGGAGCCGCGCCTGGAATCAGTCCATGAATGGTAGCTCTTGGCCGATTGCTGCCCGTCGCTGATAGCCGTTTTCTGCCTGTCGATACAGGCAGAAAACGACCCAATCCTGCCATAGGCGATGCTTACAATATCTGGGACGGTTAATTTTGTGGCAGACTGAAGTTTGTTCCACAGCCGAGTTTAGCAGTGATGAGAACAGATCTACGAGATCACGAATTTCCCGAGCTTTACCGAAGGCTTATAACTCTGTTCCCCGACAAGCCATGGCTAAAAAGGGTGGCGAGCTTGCAACACCAGGTGAACGAAAATCCTATTTCAAAGCCCTGGCTCTGGCAGGTTAATATTGTGGCCTACGGCCTTGCTGCTTTCGACGCCTATGGCCTGGAGCAAGTCGATAGTGAATCTTGGGAGGCCGTCAAACAGGCAATGATCTTCATATGCCAGATACTAGATATCCACGATACAGCGCCACCTGACAATGCACGAATGTTCCGCGGACGTATCAAAGGAGCTCTTAGCAATCCAGACGACATGCGTGGTATTCGTTTCGAGCTAGGGATGGCGACCCACCTCTTCAGGCAGGGATGTTCGATCACCTGGACTGATGAACATCAAGGCGATGATACATTTGACTTACTTGCTGATGTGCCAGGCGTTGGATCTGTTGAGATTGAATGCAAGACTCTTTCATCTGACAAGGGAGAACCGATAGCTCGGGATATCGCTTACGCCTTTATTAATCGCCTGTTTCCCAAGATAGAACCAGCATTGCCTTTTCAAGGGCGTTTTCTCTATGCAATCTCGCTAGTCTTTCAGAGTACCATCCCCAGAGATGTCGCTACGCAAGTGGCAATTGCGGCAGAAGTTGCCGGAGCCATAAAGCGTGAGGATCAATCTCTTGACGGGGTTTGCTCAATTCACCTCCAGGCGCTGGACCTAAGGCCTCTTGAGGAAGGGCTGGAGCATGAACATCTACTTGATTATTCAAATCAAATGCTCGGGTATGAGCCCGCTCATCAAGTGATCAAGGACCTGGGCGAGGCCGGATACCTTGCTATTCGCGTTCAAAGTGTGGTGCCCAGTAAGCTTGAGTCGGCCATGAACGATTTAGCAAAGAAGGCCATCCGCAAACAGTTGACTGGCAAGCGTCCAGGGTGCCTGGTAATTAGGATTGAGCGCCATTCTGGCGAGAGTCTTGAAGCACTTGCCGAAGATGAGAGCAACTGGCTGGCGACAAGGGCAACAAAGCTTCTGCAGAATCCTGCACATGCTCACCTTGCCGCCATCGTGTTCGTCAGTGCGCCAGCTGTGACGACCCTAACCGAATCCTCCGAAACCGAGCAAAGCAGAACCTATATCTTCGAAAACCGGCAAGGGAGTTACCCGCTCCTGGGTCTGAGCCACCTTTTTTAGGTTGCTAGCGGGGACCGCATCAGTGGCTGCTTTTGGCCTGCCGTAACCGGCGATAGCCGACCCAAAGCAGCCAGTTGAGCTCCGTTGTAACAGCCGTAGGCTACGCTGGCGTTCAGGTGATAAGCAGATCTTAAGCGGATCTCCACTTAGCGCGGGAAACTACAATCCAACATCATCGATCACAACGCTATGCTGAAAAATCGCTATGATATGTCTTTTGGCTGGTCGGAGGCTCGCGCTGCGAGTTTGCTGGATGTCCATTAACGCATTTTACTGTGATCTCAATGAGTTTTGCCGAAAGTATTTAGTAGGAAACACACCAGTTTCCAAACAGGATTTAGTCGCCTTCACTCCACGACAAAAAAGTGTTGACGCGTCGATCTTCGAGAATTTGATGCTATTTGACAAGACAATGTTCAAGGTTTATGGAGAAAATATCCCTCTTGCCTATTTAATAGGCATTATGGGCGAAAAATCTTTCGAAGAACTTGTCGAGCAGGATGCGCTAGAATTTGTTCTATGGAGGCCGATGATAACTTTTATGGTGGATCCGATCTCCGGCATTGACCCCCTCGCCTCTGGAAATACCTCTAGCTCTGCGCACTCTGACCCTGAAGAGTCATTGGAACTTGGATTGCAATGGCTAAAAATCCCCATGAAGCGTCAAAAGCGCAGATCACTAGTTAAAAAACTGCGCGACAAGTATAAAGTTACGGAAGATCATCTCCCCCATCGCGCCGTAGAACTCACAACTTCAGCTTATAACAGCTCGCGACTAGATATCTATGGACTTGACTCAAAAAAGTACCCTACCGAAACGTGCCTAATAAACTTTATGGCGACCTTGCCAAACACACCGAAAACATCCTCGAGTATATTTACCTACTAGAAAACAGATTAAGCTCGGTTTCAAAGACAGAATATCACGACCTTTTGCTAACTTCGAACAGCAGGCTCAAATCGGCAAATATTGCTCTAAGCAATTACTGTCAAATCTTAGACATCGAAGGTGTGCCCGACCTTAAGTCCATGTACCACAACTGCACCAACCCTTTCGATAAACTTCTCCGTATGCGAAACAAAGGTTACGCAAAGAAATTTAGAGCCTGGCTTGCCGGTATTGATACTGACCTGGACTACCAGGAACTTATCAAGGCCTACTACGAGGCGATTCTGAAACCGCAAGGGTTTCTACAAACCGGACCCGGTAAGATGGCCAAGACCCTTTCGATGGCTGGCGTTGGAATGGGCATAGGAGCTTTAATTGGTGGCCCAGCCGCCGCTATTGCTGGTATCGCGGGCGGCAAGCTGATCGAGGGTTCTGCCGACATCGGACTCGACTTACTTGATGAGTATCTTTTGGACGGAGTACTGAGGGGTTGGACACCGAGAGTGTTCATAGAAAAACTCGACAAAGCGACCCGCAGAGATCTGTCAAGAAGCCGACTCGAGCCAAAAGTTTGAAAGAATAAACCAGCGGCTACTTTTGGCCGCCAGCTATCCGTGGTGAAGGATAGACTAGGTCGAAAACGGCCATTCATGAGCGGCAGGTATCGACCTGATTTTAACATTCGTTAGTTTAGCAAAATCGCTTTTTTACTGGATCAATATGTAACGAAATAGTAACCACCGCCGAAACAAACAGCCCGCATCTGCGGGCTGTTTCGTAAGCGCTCCATGAACCCCACATTCAAAGCGCTTACCTGATCCCCGATGCTGTGCTCCCGATTTCTTTCTGGAGCTCGCCGACCATGATGCGACCCGACGCCAAAGTCGAAAAAGTGTACCTCTACCCCAAGCCCGTCGACTTTCGAAAATCCATCGATGGCCCGGCCGCGCGGTCGAACTCGATATCAAGGTGGCGGTGTTCGATCCAGTGCTTTTCGTCTTCCTCAACAAGCCGCGCAACCGCGTGAAGATCCTGTATTGGGAACGCAACGGCTTCTGCCTCTGGCTCAAACGCCTGGAGTCCGAACGGTTCAAAACTTCACCTGATCCGACTGACGTCGCCATTGTCCTGACCGTTCAGGAACTGAACTGGCTGCTCGATGGCTTCGACCTCTGGCGCAACCGTCCGCATCAGGTTTTGACGCCTCGATACGTCGCCTGATTCGGTATAATCCGCGGCATGATTTCCATGCCCGAAAACCTCCCTGACGATCCTGTTCTGCTCAAGCAACTGCTTGAGCAGATGATCAACGAGCGCGCGTCCGACAAGGGCAAGATCGTTCATCTCGAAGAGGAAGTTGCGCTGTTGCGCCAGCGCTTGTTCGGGCGCAAGACCGAGCAGACTGGCGATGCGGCGACACCACAGTTGCCACTCTTCGACGAAGCGGAAAGCCTGGCCGAGCCCTTGGATGAGGCTGACGACGAAGAAGTCGTTGCGCCGACCAAACGCCGTGGCAAGCGCAAGCCGCTGCCAGTTGATTTGCCGCGTATCGAAGTTGTCCACGAACTGCCCGAGCATGAACTGACCTGCGCTTGTGGCTGCCGTAAACATGCCATCGGTGAAGAAGTCAGCGAACAGCTTGAAATCGTCCCGATGCAGATTCGCGTCATCAAACATGTTCGCAAGGTGTACGGCTGCCGGGACTGCGAGTCAGCGCCCGTGACGGCGGACAAGCCCGCCCAGATGATCGAGAAAAGCATGGCCAGCCCGAGTGTGCTGGCCATGCTGCTGACCACCAAATACGTAGACGGCTTGCCGCTTCACCGCTTCGAAAAAGTGCTGGGGCGTCACGGTATCGATATCCCGCGCCAAACCCTGGCACGCTGGGTGATTCAATGCAGCGAGCACTTTCAGCCGCTGCTGAATCTGATGCGCGAAAGCCTGTTGAACAGTCGGATCATCCACTGTGATGAAACACGTGTGCAGGTGTTGAAAGAGCCGGGGCGTGAGCCCAGCAGCCAATCCTGGATGTGGGTACAAACCGGCGGCCCACCTGATCGCCCGGTGGTCCTTTTCGACTACGCCACCAGCCGAGCGCAGGAGGTGCCGGTGCGCCTGCTGGACGGCTATCGCGGCTATGTCATGACCGACGACTACGCCGGTTACAACGCGCTGGCCGCACAGGACGAGCTGAAGCGATTGGGCTGCTGGGCGCACGCGCGCCGCAAGTTCGTCGAAGCGCAGAAAGTACAGCCCAAGGGCAAAACAGGACGCGCTGACATCGCATTGAATCTGATCAATAAGCTCTATGGCGTCGAGCGCGACTTGAAGGACAGTGACGACGAAGTTCGTAAGGTTGCCCGCATGGAGCGCAGCCTGCCATTGCTGACTCAGCTGAAAAACTGGGTAGAGAAAACGCAACCTCAGGTCACGACGCAGAATGCCTTGGGCAAGGCCATCGGTTACTTGGCCAGCAACTGGAGCAAATTGGAACGCTACGTCGAGCACGGCTACTTGCCGATGGACAACAACGCGGCCGAGCGTGCGATCCGCCCGTTTGTCATCGGGAGAAAGAACTAGTTGTTCAGTGACACGCCCAAAGGTGCCACTGCCAGCGCACAACTTTACAGCTTGGTAGAAACGGCCAAAGCCAGCGGCCAAGAACCCTATGCGTGGCTGCGCCACGCACTGGAACGCCTGCCGCAGGCGTGCTCAGTGGAAGACTACGAAGCGCTACTGCCATGGAATTGCACACCTCAAATACACAGCTAGGTGCGCTGCCCATCTTTGGTTAGGTGGGGTTCATGGAGCGCTTACGAAAAATCGCCCTTGGCCACTATGATTGGTGCCGGAGACAGACGGACGGTTGTTGGCCGTGAGGGCCCGGTTTTCGCGGGGCTGGAATTTGGTGGATTTTTTGGTGTACCTCATAGGGTATCTATAAAAAATCAGCTAGTTATGGCTTTCAGTGGAATCGAATCGGGACTTGCAAAGGGTTCAGTGAGAGCTACGAACACCCGCGTCAAATGCTAGATGAGGAACGGCAGAAAACGACCCGAAGCAGGCGCTCGCAACGGATCGGCACTGTTCAGCGGAAGGCATCTCTTAATGAGCGGCATTTAAATTAGTCTAGATCTTGCCTGATCGATACAATGTTAAGCAAGACAACTTAATCAAGATCCGGAAAAACCCGAGGAAAATACGAAAGTGGCTCTTGTCACTTCTTATGGGCCTACAAAAGCCCCGCCCTGCCCTCATGTGGATTATTGGTGAATACGGTCAGATGCACATTTGATAAAGCTTCCTCTGGTGGGTGTTGGTTTTCGATTATTACTATCTGGCTACCGCTTCCATGATGATGAATTAAGTACTCATAAAATCTTTCTTTTAAATCACTTCCTCTCAGAAGTAAATCATCATCACCTTCCGGTGCAAAATAAGCAAGAAGCGGAGAATCAAGCACAAGGAAACCAGGGTGGGGCAGAGAATTTTCTTGCGCGTACTCAAGCAATCCAAGACTAACCGCAGCATGCGTAATGGATCGCAACCCTTTTCCGCGACTCCCCCTAGGTTTACCATCGATAATAAAATCGCTCGCCCCCTTATCAAACACCACTTTACACTCACCAGGAAAGTTCCAATCATTCAGAATTGAGGAGATCTTGTCTGATAAAGAATTACCAATGGTGTCGGGGATACTGACAACGGCAGTTGTCTTGCCACCAGGCGGCCCCCCTTCTTTTTCAAGCGAAAACTTACGCTGAGTCAGTTTTTCGATACGCTCAAAACCACTAATTTTCTTCGACACACCTTGTCGCAACTCGATCAAGTCTTCATAGCTGATCTTTTCTTCATCTTTACGTGGAGAAAGCGCCTCCTTTAGTGAGACCTCAATCTCAGCATACTCTTTCTGCAGAGTTAAGTAGACCTTGGAAAGTTCCTCACTTTCATTTTTTAGTTCATCAATAGTTCTAACTAGATCATTCTTGAGTTGTTCAATTTTTGCGATTTCAGCAGCGACTGCCAGCACAGCCGAGCGCAGATCTACTTCATCGTCATCTTCGAGATGCTGATTACAAGGTGCAGCACCGCACATAGGGCAGTCCACTTCATCCACATAGATCAGCATGGAGCCACTTTCTTTAATGGCCTCTAAGCGTTCAAGGTCGACGTCATAATGGTCACGCAGGAGGTCAAATCGTGTGAAAAGGTCAGCGATTTCATCAACTCGCTCAGAAACTAACTGCCGCTGAGATACGTTATTTTGACGTCGATCCATGAGTTCAGAAACCAATTCCTCATTAAGGGCAATTGATTTCCGGTATCGCTCTAACGTAACACCGATTTTTTCAAGCTGCGCTTCAAGCTCTTCGCGCTTGCTATCACCTACGTCATCGACCAACTCGGATATCAAATCATCGAGCAGGTCAATTTTTCCTGAATTATCGACCACTTTAACTATCGGGGCATTGATTGCCGAGTCATCCATCCCGGTCACAAGCAATTTAACCGTAGCTAACTCAGAGGTCTTCGTAGTGAATTGACCACTCCAAAACGGCGATCCTTTAGTAGCAATCTCTTCTTCTTGTACAATGACTAACCTTGCAATATTTCGGAACCCGAGACTCTGCAACGTAGATTTCGCACTGCTTTTCAAAACTTTCTTGCCGAGCAGCCCAAGCTTGTCTAGTAGGAACCCCGAAAGATTGTCTGTAGCTCCGTGAGAGTGAGTAGCCTTTAGAACCGTAGATTCGTCCTGATCGCCCCCGGTCAGTTTGAAGCCTCCGCCATTTAGCGCGCGCTCCAAACGCCATTCTTCGCCGGAGCCAGACTCCAAAGACAAAGTTATCCGATCATATCCATCTAACTCATCAATTTTCCTGAGCTCGGAACCACCTAGCATATAATCGATTGTCTCAGCCAGATAGGATTTACCTGTATCTGACGAGCCACAAATTACGTTAAGGCCATCAAATAAGTCTATATATCGCTCACCACTTGGACCGGAGAATTGAACACGCCGCAATTGAAAACCACACTCACTCATTATTCAACGCCCCTCTGTTCAAAAACCTGGAACTCGCTGGTCCACTTGAATATCCGATGAGTAACTTTCCGAACTTCTTCAGTAGGTGTGCTTCCATAAGTCTCATACGCCCACCTAGCCCTTTCCAACAACTTAATCGAATAGTTCGACGTGAGTGAGGATACGAAAGGCTGAGCGGAGTCTGTAGCGATGTAACTGAAGCCATCATATGACGCAATCCGACTCAACAACCCACGCCTAACCATCAGCTTCAACCCCGACTCTATCAATCCTCTACGCACAAGAAGTTCACCGGCTCGCAACGGCAATGGTGCGTGTAGACTACTTGGCCCCTTCGCATCTTCAGAATGCACCACTAAATAGTCCATCTCTACTAAACGTTGTAGATCCATCGCCATCGGAAAGGCCGCCGTCAGGATAGCTAAAGACCGCACGCCGGTTTCTAGAGGCCCATTAAAAGGACTCTCTACTATTGGCTCACTCATTTTCAGGCACCCACGCTAACCGGTCATCATTTGCCAGTTGATGGCATATGCCTTGACGATCTTGGGTTTTGAAAGCCGAGGCCAGGGCATTTGCTGAAGCAGCAATAGTTGAAGAATGGGTAATAGTGGCCTTCATTCGTGCAAATCCGTCTGCGTGGTCATCCTCACAAACATCGACAACCCCATAATATATTTCATCTTGCAAAGCTGCGAAGGTACCCTCGGGAACTGTATCTCTTGCAAAATTCCTTAGGGACTCGGCGTGATAAAACCTCTCTCTTTGCCGCAGATAATCTCTCTTGAGTGCGCCATGAGAGTCTAGATCAGCCTCACCGGATATAGCCTTACCCAGATAATTCCCATAAGCATCAAATATTTGCCGAATATACCGACTTTCACTGCCTGCCGGAACTTCCGGAGGTTTCAATGAGTCAGGTCTGAATGGAAGACCACCACCAAACCTCACAGAATGAAACTGGGTACGGCTATGGCCCTCTATTAATTCAACAACAGATTTTGAAGAAAATATGGAGAAATCGAATTCCTGAAAGTAATGGAGTAATTCGCCCGATAGAGGTATTTCCGTGGTCGACGTTATTCCACTCTTACAGTTTTGACTCCAATTCTCCTCTGCCTTAAACTGCAATTCTTCAGGATTATTCAGCAGCTGCTCTAAGGTGGTGCCGATGTCTTGAGACCCCGCAAAATAATGCCTGCGCGGGGGAACATAGTACTCTTTGAATGAATAATAAATTATCTTCCCAATTTCCACCCAGATATCACTAGGTCGGAGCGGGTGACCATACCGTTTGCATTGAAAATTATCCCAGATGCCTTTAAAACCCTCCGGAGAGCAGAAGCCTGCAATGTCCACACCCAAGTCACCTGAACCGCCGAAGCGTCGGACTTTACTGTATTCAGTCTTGAGGCTACTTCCCCACTCCTCAACAAACTCCTCCCATTCTTCTGGGCTGAAGCTCCGAACGCGTTGGGGTTTTGGTATCGGAATACCACTTACTATATGCATCGCGGATGCAGAGGACGTCCGTTCCCTTGGGATAATTTCTTGTAAATCGATGTCCGAAATCACAATGCTCGCCTGCCATGTTGGAGCAGTGGCCCTTGGGTGTCCGAGGTGCCGATGGTTTCACTCCCCGGCCCCTGAAACGTCCGTGCTGGGGGTAGATCGACGCTAGCAGAATGCCACTGTTTCGTCCATTGCCATGCGCATGCAGATACCACCTTTCCGAATCGCCCCGAAAAGCTTGATGACCGCCATTGGTCTAGACCCAAGCATGCACGGCACTCACGCACTACAGAAAACCAAGGCATCGTTGATCTATCGGTAGACGAAGAATTTAAGAGCAGTCCAGTTTCAGCTTGGGCACACGAAGCTTGAAAACGCCGTCAGATACCTGGGAATCAAGGTCGATCATGCCCTAGAAATGACGGTGCAAATAGAAGTCTGACTATAGACCGAAAAAGGGACAGATTTATTTTTACCGTAGGTTCGAGTGAACGTCACAACCTTCACGAGAACGATTGAGTATCGCCTCTTTACATCTCTTGACGCGGGACAGGCCCTAAGTCTATGTTATATCAACAAGCGTCACGAAAAATAAATCTATCCCCTTTGAGTCGCCACTCAATTAATATAAGTGGCAAATCGGAACTTACCAAATTGAGGTGGGCTAACTAGAATCCAGCGCTTGAATACTGAATAAATTTACAGGTGTCTTTAGGATGGCAAGATGCTAGCATTTCGTGCGAGATCATAAGAATGGAGCGTCGAAGTGAGTGTCCGAATCAACCCCCGCGTCTTGGAACTCAATGAAGAAGAGGTCCTTTATTACTGCTCTGCGCCAGAAGACGATTTTTTTGACAGAAAGGCATTTGGCGTAAAAGGCGATAAAATTCAAAAAATCGCTGTGGCATTCGCAAACGCAGATGGAGGCGAATTCCTAATTGGCATTAAGGACGACGGCGACGAGGAAGACCCTATCAAACGTTGGGTCGGCCGGGATAGGATAGAAGATTTCAACGGAGCGCTGCAAGCCTTGTCGGAGGTCCGGCCTGCTATTGATTTTCGCCACGAGTTCCTTAAGCGGCCATCAATGTCTGCCACATATGTACTGAAGATAACTGTAAATAAAGGACTGACTGTACATTATACAGCCGGAGAGGAAGTTTTTATCCGGCGGGGTGCTAGCAGCCAGAGACTGAAATCTCCTACACAAATTATGGAGCTTTCGCATGCTAAAGGGCATCAGTCCGCAGAGGATCTTAATGCCCCGGACGCTGATACCGACGAGATAGTGTATGGCGAAGCCTTGGGTGGCTACTTAGCCCAATTACCCATAAAGAATAAAGATCCGCTTGATTTTTTGCTTCAAGAAAACCTAATCGACCGCGAGACATTTATCCCAAAAGTATCGGCTGTACTGCTTTTTTCAGAGTGCCCTGCCCAGTCCCTACCGCGGCACTGCTCGATACGCTTAGCAAAATACGATACGAAAGAAGAAGAAACCAGAGACACTCTTGTATCCAACCAGGTAATTGAAGGCTCTCTTTACGATCTAATCAACAAAGCTTATGAGAAAATTACCGAAACTCTCTCGGAAAATTCTGCTTGGACGTTGGAGGGATATCGGCCGATTTCCTACCCGAAAGAGACTATTTGGGAAATCCTAGTGAATGCAGTAATCCATCGCGATTACTTAATCTCAGACAATGTCTTGGTCAGTGTATTTAACAACAGGATACAATTTAAAAGTCCTGGGCGATTTCCTGGCTTTGTTACCAAGGATAATATCCTTGAAAACAGATTCTCAAGAAACTCTAAATTAGTTCGTTTACTCGCAAAATATCGCAACGCACCGAATCAGGATATGGGAGAGGGGATGAATACCGCCTTTGAGAAAATGGCAGAGCGCGGGCTTAAGTTGCCCGTGATCTCAGAGCATGAAAATTATGTTGTGGTGTCTCTGTATCATACCCCAAGCTTAGCACCGGATGAGGTTGTGCAGACTTTCATCGACCGATTTGGAACGATAAACAATATGCAAGTAAGAGACTTGCTTGGGCTTGAGAAATCTGAACAGGCAACTGGAATACTCACAAAACTGCGGACGCAAGGGCTAATTAAAAGAAAAGACACTTCCACCGGCATTAACGCACTATGGGAAAAAGCTTAGTAAATCGACCCAATCAAAATTTAACAGTAATTACTTGGAACGACTGTCATTGACAGCCTCGCGTAAATTAAGGAGATAACTTTGGCAACAACAGTTTATTTTGAAGAAATCGTGAAGGATCAGGGTGAAAAGACCACTATGGAGTTGGAAATCGGCCGATCTTCTTTTTATAGAGAAGATAGCATTTATATTGCGGTAGATGGTAAGCTAGTCATCATGGATCGAGCAACTGCCAAACGCTTCGTTGATGCCGTCGTTTCTGTTGGTTTCTACCACGGCTTTACCGACTAAACTAATTATCAGCTGAATCGTCAAGACTCAAAATATAAGGAATTATGACTTTGTTAATTCGCTTAATTATCAAAATGAGTCGAATCTGGGTTCAGCTCTTAATTTGCTTCCTATTGAGCGGGATGACCTGGCTGGCAGTTAGCTACTCAGCTTGGACAGGGTCAACTATATCTTCGCTTGATCGGTCAACATTTATCACAGCCCTCGGCACCATCGCAACTCTGGTTGCCCTGTTTTGCTCGCTTTCAATATCTTGGATTCTTTTTGTCACGCAGCAATTGAAAGGCGAACGGCTTGTCGCTTATGACCTAATGAAGGTGCGGCTTCTGGAAAGTCAGCGATGGCTAGTTGATCAGCCTGATTCGGATGAACGCTCCATATGCTTAGATCTTGCATTTGAGCTTGATCGATTTGAACCTAACGACCTGCCAATCACAAACCGAGATGAACTTTTTGACTCTTATCTAAAAGTAGTGGCAGATGGGTACAACTCCGAAGACGCAGAGCGACGCTTGTTTACTGAAACAACATTGACATATTTCAGCTACGTAGAAACTCTATTAAATAGGATTGGGTTAATTTCAATCCGCCAAATTATTTCTCGACTTTTTATAGATACTTTAGCCAAAGGAGTGGCGCTCGTCGGAGTATCTGTACTAGTACTGCTTGCCGCCATGTTATGGTTTGGTGGGAACGCCACTCCATTTCTGATGACTATGTCGACATTCATTGCAAGCGGCTCGGCATTGCTTCTTATAGAGGTATGGGTAGACCTTCGCCGCTTCTACGACGAAGATTTGGACTTTATTCAGAAAGAAGAAAGCTAAAAGCAGGAACGCGCGAATTGACCCTAGCTCCATGGACACTCTGGAGTTTCCTCTGCTGGCCGTTAACCGATCTTTTTCAAAGACGGCATCGGGCCCAGGCGATGACCGGGGCATGCCTGACTGTCAGTCAGGTGCAGTCCATTCCCTGGTCTGCGGCACCATCATCTACAGCGCTGTTGCTGGTGACATCGGCGTTTGTCACGCCGATTGTCACGAGGGGAATTGCCGCAAGGCCAAGTGTGATGAGGGCTGCAGCAATGCTAGAAGCGCCCGTCTCTTTCCAGGAGAAAGAGACGGGCACAGGTTGGCGCAAGATTCGCCCACGCGGATAGGTTGCTGCAGGACCGCGAAGTAAAGAGAGAACGTCTGGCGCACGAAAGCTGTGTACTGGAATAGGCGTCCATCACATGGGTAGTGAACGTGCGAGCTACCGGCTTGGGCAGTACACCAAAAATCATTGCCGGGGGCTTTCAGGGGTCGTACCACTGGGTCGCTGACGAAAGTTGCATTGGCACTGTTTTTTATACGTGCGTACGGCGGGTCAGTATCTCGGTGCATGGCACGGGCTTCACTCGTGTTCGCGGGCAAGCCCTAATGCCAGTCAGTTAACGTTTTCCGGCTTGATTGGGGCTGCTTTACAGCCCTTCGCGGGCTTGCCCGCTCCCACAGGGATCGCGCTAGCTTTTAGAAGTTGAGCAAGCCAGTTGGCTCACACAGGTACGGGGTAATGTTCCGGGTAGCGATACCTGTTCGACTGCCCGGCTGCGCATGCTTTGAAAAGCTGCTCCGAAGTATATTGAAAGGATTTCGTAGGGAAAGGGAACTGTGTTGCAGGGCACAGTTCAGCGGTGGCGCAAGAATTGCCGTGGCCGCCTTGCGGCCCTTTCGCGACACAAGGCCGCTCCCACACAGGGCGTGGAATATTCGAGCATCGTGCTTACATTCGCGCTTTAATGTTCACGAAAGGAGACGAATTCAAGCTGAATTAGTGCCGATCTTGCAATTATTCAAGGCCTTTCGAGTGGCTCTGGAATGAACCCCTGCTCCCTCAGTGCCTTGATGACCCCACGCACCAGATAATTGCTGGAAAAGCCAATGGTGTATTGCCTCGAACCTGGGTTGATTGGCAGAAGCATGCCTTGCTCTACCAGGTTCTTGATCTGATAAGTCCGTTGGTTAGCCGTGAGCGCGGGGAGTGCCTGAGCAATGTCACTCGATTTCACGACCTTCATCTTTATGACGCTGACCAGAATCTGTTCCTCGGTCTCGGTAATCCACTCTCGACTGCGTGCAAAACTCACCGCCGGCAACAGAATGCACTTCGTGAGGTAGCCATAGTCGGTGAGCTTGTCCACCTTCTCCAATTCGTCGCGGATGCCTTGCAGCACATAGGTACACCATGCCTCCAGCCCTGCTGTGGTGCCAGTATCGGCAAGCCCCAGCATGGTGTAGTACTTGTCCCGGTCATTGCAGAATACCGCTGTGGGGTTGAGCACCCGACCACCCGTGTTCACGTTGAAGCCGTACTTCATCAACAGCGCGTAGGTCAGCAGCCTTACCACCCGTCCATTGCCATTGCCGAATGGATGAATCCAACCGAAACGGTGGTGCGCCAGGGCGACCTTCATCAGCGCGTATTTAGGGGAATCGTCGCGATTGATGAAGCTGACCAACTCCTGCATGTACTGCGGCACCAGCACACCTTCTGGAGGCAGATGCTCCGCCTGTGCGATCCTGACCGCCCCTTCCCGGTAGGCGCCTGGCGTTTTATCGCCTTCACGCCGTAACCCCAGTACGGTCATGGCGTGCAATTCTCGAATCGTATGCTCTGTCAGGTCTGCACCAGGCTTGATCACCTCTTCGATGTAATCCATCGCCTTTTCGATGTTGGCAATTTCCAGTAACTGATCGGTGCTCTCGGCCTTCCCTTCGACCTTGCTGTCGATGTAGTCGGCCAGTGTGGTGTGGTTGCCCTCGATTCGAGCAGAGCCCAAGCTCTCCAGCGTGTGGAACAGCGCCTTCAACTGAAAGAACACCTGAGGTGGAGTGTCCCCTTCCAGCCTCAGCCTGCGCAGAAATTCGAGCTCGGCCAGAACGTCAACCAGCGGCGAGTCGAAGGACGGGTTCAGTAGCTGCAGGTCGTGGTGAGAAAACTGGGGCATCTCAAAATTATCTCTAAACGGGAAAATCATTATCTAGAAAAAATTCGGTTCTCACCCCGTAAACGCTGGCCAAAACCTGATCGACAGCTAACCATTATCTAAAAATACGTGCAACCTTAAGTGGAAAACTGCGAACCACAAAGTCAGAAACACGCAGATCCTTGGGAAAAAGCGGGAACAAAAAAGCCCGCACAAGGCGGGCTTCTATTGGTGCCAGGTAGCGAGAAATCGCCATAGGCCAACTGATTCTGGTGCCGGAGACAGGAATCGAACCTGCGACCTTCGCGTTACGAGTGCGCTGCTCTACCGACTGAGCTACACCGGCGTGTAGCGCAACGTACCACTGCTCACACCCGTAACGCAAACCCCTGTTTCCGCTGGTTTATTGCCCTGCCCTCAAGCCCCCTTGCACCCTTTGGGCGCCAGGTCTTCCTCGATGTCGGTCGTGCACGCCCAGCCGCTGGCCGAACGCGTCAGGGTCAGGGCCTTGCCCAGCGCGTTGGCCGGCGCATCCACCAGGGTGCAGACAATGCTGCCGCTGCCATCTACAGCCTTGCCGCTCGCCGTGATCGCACAATGCGCCGTCGCCGGCTGGCCACCCAGGGCGGCTACATCCACTACATCCTTTCCATCATTCAGCCGCAGATCCATCGCCGTCTTCAGCGCGCTGATCTCCAGCAACCCGGCCGCGGCCTTGGAGCGTGCCTGGTGGTTGGTGTACATCGGTAAGGCGATGGTCGCCAGAATGCCGATGATCGCGACGACGATCATCAGTTCGATCAGGGTGATACCGCGTTGCCCTTTCATGAACGTAGTTCCTTTTTGATTCGCTTACACATTGAGGTCAGTTGCGCCCCAACCGGCAGCGGCGCAGTAGGCCTGAACAGACACCTTTTGTCACCCCTGCCCGCACGGGCGTCATCTTCGCTGAACTACTCTAGTGAGCATCACGGACGCGTGCCCTTGCATGGACGCGGCAAGCTGTTTCCAGGCTTGTCGCCGGGGCTGAACAAGGACCTTTGCATGACTTCATCTTCACTTCTCTACCGCTGGCACGGCACCGACGCCAATGGCGCGCCGGTCAGCGGCCAAACACCCGGGCGCAGCCCGGCTTATGTGCGCGCCGGGCTGATTCGCCAGGGCATCACGGTGGCGAGTTTGCGGCCGGCCAGCGGGCTGGCGTTCAGCTTGCCAAAGCGGCGCGAAAAGGCAGACCCGGCGGGGTTCAGCCGGCAGTTGGCGACGTTGCTCAAGGCCGGCGTGCCGCTGCTGCAAGCGTTCGAGGTGATGGGCCGCAGTGGTTGCGATGCGGCGCAGGCGGCGTTGCTGGAAAGATTGAAACAGGATGTGGCCTCGGGCCTGGGGCTGGCGGATGCGTTGCAGCGTCACCCGGCATGGTTCGATGCGCTGTATTGCAACCTGGTACGGGTGGGCGAGCAGTCCGGTACGCTCGACCGGCAGCTGGAGCAGCTGGCCGGCATGCTGGAACAGCGTCGGGTGCTGCACAAGAAGGTGCGCAAGGCGATGATCTACCCGCTGCTGCTGTTGCTGACCGGGCTGGGGGTGTCGGCGATCTTGTTGCTGGAGGTGATTCCTAAATTCGAGAGCATGTTCTCGGGCATGGGCGCGGCGTTGCCGGCATTTACCCAATGGGTGATCAACTTGTCCACAGGGCTGAGCCGGTTTGCGCCGCTGCTGCTGGTGATGGGCTTGGTGCTGGGTGTTGCCGTGCGCCAGCTTTACCGGCAGCACGCGCCAGCGCGCCTGTGGATATCTTGGCGGGTGCTGGGCTTGCCCGTGTTTGGCAAGTTGCTGGGGCAGGCCGCGCTGGCGCGGTTTGCGCGCAGCCTGGCAACGTCCTACGGCGCCGGGGTGCCGTTGCTGGATGCGCTGGGGACGGTGGCGCGGGTAACGGGTGGCGACCTGCACGAGCAGGCGGTGTTGCGGCTGCGCCAAGGCATGGCCAATGGGCAAGGGCTGAACCAGGCGATGGCCGGTGAACCGTTGTTTCCCCCCTTGCTGGTGCAGTTGACGGCCATCGGTGAATCCAGCGGCACGCTGGACCAGATGCTGGAAAAAGCCGCCAGCCATTACGAGGAACAGGTCAGCCAGGCGCTGGACCAGTTGACCAGCCTGCTGGAGCCGGCCATCGTGCTGATCCTGGGCTTGCTGGTGGGTGGCCTGGTGGTGGCGATGTACCTGCCGATCTTCCAGTTGGGTAGTTTGATCTGAACATGACTTTATGGGCTTTGCTGGTTGAACAGCCAGCGTATTTCCTCACCCTTGCCACGGTGCTCGGCCTGCTGGTGGGCAGCTTTATCAACGTGCTGGTGTACCGCCTGCCGATCATGCTGGAGCGGCAATGGCAGCGTGAGGCGCAAGAGGTATTGGGGCTGCCGACCACGCAGCACGCGCGTTTCGACCTGTGCCTGCCCGCCTCCCGCTGCCCACACTGCGCGCACCGGATTCGTGCGTGGGAGAACATTCCGGTCATCAGTTACCTGGCCTTGGGCGGGCGCTGTTCGTCCTGCAAAAACCGCATCAGCCTGCGTTACCCGGTAGTGGAAGTGGCCAGCGCGCTGCTGTCGCTGGTAGTGGCCTGGCGCTTCGGCGCTTCGGTAGAGGCGTTGCTGGCTCTGCCGCTGACCTGGTGCCTGCTGGCGCTGAGCCTGATCGATGCGGACCACCAGCTGCTGCCGGATGTGCTGGTGCTGCCGACCATGTGGCTAGGGCTGATCGTCAATGCCTTTGGCATCCATGTGCCCCTGGCCGACGCACTGTGGGGCGCAGTGGCCGGGTACCTCAGCCTGTGGACGGTGTACTGGGTGTTCAGGCTGGTCACCGGCAAGGAAGGCATGGGCTATGGCGATTTCAAGCTGATGGCGCTGATCGGGGCATGGGGTGGTTGGCAGGTGCTGCCGTTGACGCTGCTGTTGTCGTCGGCGGTGGGGGCGCTTGTTGGCCTGTGCCTGCTGCGTTTTCGCCGGCATGCCTTGGGCACGGCAATCCCGTTTGGCCCTTATCTGGCAATTGCGGGGTGGATTGCCGTGCTCTGGGGTGATGAAATATACGCCTCATACATGCAACTGCTTGGATACTGATGACCACTGCGGCCTTTACCCCCTGGATTCTCGGCCTGACCGGCGGCATTGGTAGCGGCAAAAGTGCCGCTGCCGAGCGCTTTGTCGAGCTTGGCGTGCACCTGGTCGATGCCGACCAGGCCGCGCGCTGGGTTGTCGAACCTGGCCGCCCGGCCCTGGCCAGCATCGTCGAGCGCTTCGGCCCGGGCGTGCTGCAGGGCGACGGCCAGCTCGATCGCGCCGCCCTGCGCCAGCTGATATTCGCCGACCCGGCGCAACGCAAATGGCTGGAGCAACTGCTGCACCCGCTGATCGGTCAGGAGATTTTCAGCTATCTGGCCAAGGCGCAGTCGCCATATGCGGTGTATGTGTCACCGCTGCTGATCGAATCGGGGCAGTACCACAAGACCCAGCGCCTGCTGGTGATCGATGCGCCGCAGGACCTGCAAATAGCGCGTACCCTGGCGCGGGACAACACCAGCGCCGAGCAGGTGCAGGCGATTCTTCAGGCCCAACTGGCCCGTGAGGATCGCCTGCGCCATGCCGATGATGTGGTGGTCAACGACGGCGGCCTGGCCGCGCTGCATGAGCAGATTGACCGCCTGCACCACTTTTACCTGACTTTGAAAGGAGGCCAGCCATGAGCCAGCCATTGACCGTCGATTGCCCGACTTGCGGCGCGCCTGTGGAATGGAGCGAAAAAAACGCGTTCCGACCGTTTTGTTCGGACCGTTGCAAGCTGATCGACCTGGGCGCCTGGGCGGCTGAGGAACACAAGATTCCGGGGTCGGAAGAGTCCGAAGATGAGCTGTATTCGGGGGACCTGGAGCCGCGGCATTGAGCTGATCCACAAATACAACGCGGGCCCACAACCCGCGCGGTACCTGTGGGAGCGGGCAAGCCCGCGAAGCAGGCGCCGCAGTGGATGGCACGGGCTTCGCCCGTGTTCGCGGGCATGCCCGCTCCCACAGTGAGAGTGCAACCTCTGAGTGCTGTGCATTACCCCCGAAGAGGCCGGCACAGCCACCACACATTCACCGCTCATCTTCCTTCCAGGGCGCCTGCAGGTACCGTGTGCGGTTGAAGGTTTCCAGCCACTCGGGGCAAAACACCACCAGCGCACTGATCACCATGCCGTTGATGAACGCCTCGGGGAACATCATCAGCCACAGGTAGCCCACAAAGTCGCTGAGCCATTCCGGCAGGGCAAACCGCCCGTCGAGCCACAACAACCCTAGCGCCGCCGGTACGCAAACCAGCACGGTGAGCGCTGCCGGGAAGAACCCCGAACAGAAGATATAAACGAACAGGTTTCGCGGCTGGGCGCGCTCGACCACTATCGCGCACACCTCGGTAATCAGCACCGGCAAACCAATCAGCAACAAGCCGTTCACCCCCAACGCCGCCAGGTCTTGTCGCCCAAGCGCCAGCAAGCCAAGCTGGGCCATGAACCCACCCAGCACCGCCAGCGGCCAGTCCAGCAACAGGGTGACCGCCGTCATGCCAATAAAGTGGTACGACACTCCGGTATCAAAGTCGCGCCGCACCAGCCACAGCGCAAACAGGCAGAACACCGTGCCAAACAGCAAATGCTGGCGGCGCCGGTCGGTAAACAGTTCCACCCAGCGAACCCGGCTGACCGCCCAGATCAGCAACGGCACATAACCCAGCCAGCCAAGGGTAAGGGTGGTGCCGGATAACACCTGCGCGCTGATCACCTGAACAATACCCTTTGCGGCCATGTGGATAAAACCGAGTCTACACCCATTCTCCCATTCCTTCGGCTGCGGTAGGCTGACGCTTCCATTCGATGCAGGAAGCATTGGTCATGCTGGAAGGAACCAACCCCGCCCTGCTACTGGCAGCGGCACTCAACGCCACCATCGGTGTAATTCACCTGGCCATCATCGCCGTGGGGCCGCGTTGGTACCGTTTGTTCGTGGCCGGTGAGCGCATGGCGGTGGCCGCCGAGAAGGGCCGCTGCTACCCGGCGCTGATCACCGCTGCCATCGCCTGCGTGTTGCTGGCCTGGTCGGCCTATGCGCTGTCGGCTGCCGGGGCGATCGGGCGGCTGCCCTTGCTGCTGCCAGTCATTTGCCTGATCACCCTGGTGTACTTGCTACGCGGTCTGCTGGGGCCAGTATTGCTGGCGGGCACCGGGCGTTCGCAGCGCTTTATCGTGGTCAGTTCGCTGATCTGCCTGGGCTTTGGCGTGGTACATCTGGTCGGGCTGGTGCAGCAGTGGCCAGTGCTGGGCTGATTCTCACGCTTAAACAGCATCTTACCGTCATCGATTAGCGGCTAAGCTTGTCTGCATGGATGACTCAGACTACCTGCGCCTGCTTACCATCCAGGCCGAACAAGCCAATGCCTTTCTCTCCAACGCCCGTAAGTGGGAGCGGGAGCGTTGGGTGTGCCAGCGCCTGTTGCAGGGGCTGAACATTCCCTACCGCAGCGAGGACTTCACCCCGGCGGGGCAGGAGCCACCAGACGTGCTGTTCCGCGACGCCGCCTTCGAGGTGTTTTTCGTGCTCGACGAGGGCCGCCGGCTGAACGATGAATGGCGCGAGGAGCTGCAGCGGCGGCGCAGTGCGTTTTCCCTGGCGCAGCTGGTACGCCGCGAAGCACGCCCGCGGCGCATCAGTGCCACCGAACTGCTGGGGCGCCTGGCGCCCACCTTGCGCAAGAAGGCGCACAATTACCGGGAACGCGGGTTGGAGCTGAACGAGCTGGACATCATCGCGTTCTCCAGCCTCAAGCGCGAAGTGCTCGACCTCAACACCCACTTCCCGCCGCCTACCGAATACCTGCGCCAGGGCTGGCGTTCGTTGTCGCTGGTTGGGCCAACCTTTGCCCGGGTACTGTTTGCCCACCCCGATGCGCCGGATTTCCTGCGCGGCAACCTGGGCCGCAGCATCGTCTTCGACGTAGGCATCAGTCTTTGATCCAGTGCAGCGACTGTTTGCGATGGCGTACACTCGGCGCCAGGGATAGAAAGCATTATCATTTGTTTCAAGCGCCTGCGCGAACGCTGTAGCGTTTGCGCAGTCACAAACGTCTACCTGACGAGGCCCACCATGACCAGCCGCCTGAACCCGGAAGATCAGCGTCGTGTCGATGAGTATCTGCGAGCCCCCCAGCACCAAGTCGAGCGCAGGCCCTTCCGGCCGTGGCTGCTCCTTGTGCTGGTGCTGGCCGTGACCATCGGGTTGGGTCTCATCAGCCGCCTGCTGAGTGGACTGGTGCTATGAGCTGCTTCGCGCTCGCCCTCCCCTCGTGCAGTTTGCGGCCGGCCCCCAGGGCCACGCATTCCGTAAACCTTATGAGATATTCCCATGACTCATCGCATCGTGATTGTCGGCGGCGGCGCCGGCGGCCTGGAACTGGCGACCCGCCTGGGTAAAAGCCTGGGCAAGCGCAAGCAGGCCGAAATCACCCTGGTCGACACCAACCTCACGCACATCTGGAAGCCACTGTTGCACGAAGTGGCCGCCGGCTCGCTGAACTCCTCGGAAGACGAGCTGAACTACGTGGCTCAGGCGAAGTGGAACCACTTCAATTTCCAGCTGGGGCGCATGAGCGGTCTGGACCGTGAAGGCAAACAGATTCAACTGGCTGCCACCCTCGACGAAGAGGGCCGCGAGCTGCTGCCTGCGCGCACCCTGGGCTACGACACCTTGGTGATCGCCGTGGGCTCCAACACCAACGACTTCGGCACCCTGGGCGCAGCGCAGCACTGCCTGTTCCTGGATACCCGCAAGCAGGCCGAGCGTTTCCACCAGCAACTGCTGAACCACTACCTGCGTGCCCACGCCGGCGACGTGGCCAGCGAGAAAATCAGCGTAGCCATTGTCGGCGCCGGTGCCACCGGTGTAGAGCTGGCGGCCGAGCTGCACCACGCTGCCCACGAGCTGGCGGCCTATGGCCTGGACCGCATCCAGCCCAAGGACATGCACATCACCCTTATCGAGGCGGGCCCGCGCGTTCTGCCGGCGCTGCCGGAGCGCATCAGCGTACCGGTTCACAAAACCCTGGAAAAACTCGGTGTGAAGGTGATGACCAACGCCGCAGTCAGTGAAGTGACCGAGGACGGCCTGAAAACCAAGGACGGTGAAGTGATCCAGGCCAGCCTGAAGGTGTGGGCAGCCGGTATCCGCGCGCCAGGTTTCCTCAAGGACATCGATGGCCTGGAAACCAACCGCATCAACCAGCTGGTCGTGCGCCCTACCCTGCAAACCACCCGCGACGACAACATCTTCGCCTTCGGTGACTGCGCCGCCTGCCCGCAACCTGGCAGCGACCGTAACGTGCCGCCGCGCGCACAGGCGGCGCACCAGCAGGCATCGATGCTGGCGCAAAGCCTGAAGGCGCGCCTGGAGAACAAGGCCCTGCCGACTTACGAGTACAAGGACTATGGCTCGCTGGTGTCGCTGTCGCGCTTCTCGGCGGTGGGCAACCTGATGGGTAACCTGATGGGCAGCGTGAAGCTGGAAGGCTGGCTGGCGCGGATGTTCTACGTGTCGCTGTACCGCATGCACCAGATGGCGCTGTACGGGTTCTTCCGCACGGCGTTGATGATGCTGGGCAGCAAGATTGGCCGGGGTACCGAGCCGCGCCTGAAGTTGCACTAACAGGCGCCCGCATGCCCTGCATGGCGCGGGTTTACCTTTGAATGCGATGGTGCCTGCACTGCCGCATTCGCGGGTGAACCCGCTCCTACAAAGGGGCGGTGTGGCAAAGGGATACAGGTCGGATTTGCACCGATAGCGCATTTTTCGGGGCAAAAGAAAAAGGGCATCTCATGCGAGATGCCCTTTGTTCATGGTGGGTCGTGTAGGATTCGAACCTACGACCAATTGGTTAAAAGCCAACTGCTCTACCAACTGAGCTAACGACCC